>JBDOIT010000002.1:0-466172 GCA_047404135.1 Rickettsiales bacterium | reverse complement strand
CCAGCTTTCGCTAATACCGCTGTAATAGCCGCTGTTAATGTTGTCTTGCCGTGGTCAACGTGACCTACTGTCCCTATATTACAATGCGGCAGACTTCTATCAAATTTTTCCTTACTCATCTCTTCTTACTCATCGTTAAATTCAACAAACAAATTCTTTCTTCAAAACTCTTTCCCACTTCTCTGGAGCGGGTGATGGGAATTGAACCCACGCAACCAGCTTGGAAGGCTGGGGCTCTACCACTGAGCTACACCCGCAATTCCTCCATGTAGTGGTGGAGGGGGTAGGATTCGAACCTACGTACGCTCACGCGGGCAGATTTACAGTCTGATGCCTTTGACCACTCGGCCACCCCTCCGTAATCAGGCAAAAGCTCATTTTTTCATAACAAAAAATACAGCAACCTATCCCATATTCTCATGGCAGTCTTACCCTACAGAGGGTCATGTTGTAATACAATTGTCATCATATGTCAATCACTGAAAGAATCTTTTTCACAATTTTAGTTTTATAACGTATATTAAATCAGTATTTATTTTGAATAACTTACTTTTATGAAGAGAAAAAACAACCTAGTACAAGTGTACGGTAAGCATCCAGTCACCGCGGCCCTACTGAATAAAAACAGAATTCACAGAGAATTAGTTACAACAAGAGAAATTTTATCCCACCTGGAAGGAATCCTTCCAAGATATGACCTAAAAACCACCATCAAAACACCAAAAGAAATTGATGTATTAGCACCGAATGCCACTCACCAAAATATACTGCTATACACCTCTTCAATTATCTCTCGAGATTCCCATATATTAAAAAAAATCTCAAAAAAGGAAAAATCAGCAGTAATCGCACTAGATCAAGTTACAGACCCTCAAAATATAGGTGCAATTATAAGATCCGCTCTAGCTTTTAATATTGATGCATTAATACTGCCGGAGCATACAGCTCCAGACGAAACCCCATCAATGGCAAAAGCATCCTCAGGAGCGATAGAAAAACTACCCATAATAAAGGTCAAAAACCTCACTAACACAATAAAATCCCTACAAAAGGAGAATTACTGGGCCATTGGCTTAGACTCCAACACCTCTGCACTTATAAATAAGCATAATTTTGGCGAAAAAACCGTTCTTATCATGGGGTCTGAAGGCAAAGGTATGAGAAGACTAACAAAAGAAACCTGCGATTTAGTAGTAAAACTGC
Organism: Rickettsiales bacterium; assembly: GCA_047404135.1. GTDB lineage: Bacteria > Pseudomonadota > Alphaproteobacteria > Rickettsiales > JABSSG01 > JAHZKS01. The sequence continues at coordinate 464,969 of JBDOIT010000002.1, read as the reverse complement.
CTATGTCAGGCAATGCTGAAAGCCTTAATGTCTCAAACGCTGCAGCAATTGCGATGTATGAGCTATTTAAGAATATTGGCTAACTTACCACTTCACTTTATCAGCCCAATATGCTGCTGAAAGCCTGCCTTTCTCTATATTATTGGCATGCCTTGCCTTGAAAGATTTACGTCTTGCCCTCTCTGAAGCAGTCTTAGGATTCTTCCCCGCTCCAGACACGCCTTGCTGACCAAAGCGTATCGTTTTGATCGTTTCCCCTTCTTTTGCCACAACAATATGGCTTTTAGTGGGATGATCAGGTGTACGTTTCGGAGTATTATACTCGCTCACTCCTGCACGCGCTAGACGCGGATCCTTTTTTTCTACCACTCCAACCTCAAAATTGATCGATATTATTATACAAAAAAAACATTACCTTAAAGTTAACTTGTTGGTTAACCTTAAGAACTCCTCCTCCGCCTCCTTAATGTCGCTATAATGCAAAAATTTCTTGTTCGGCATCTGATTACGAGCCCAAGTAAGCTGCCTTTTTGCATAATTGCGAGTTGCCTGCTTCGTTTTATCCTTTACCATATCCATGTCAATATCACCAGATAGATAATCTTTAATCTCTTGATATCCTAGAGATGCTTCCACTCCATATTTACCATCACTAGGTTCCCTTCGAGCAATAAAATCCTTTACTTCGTCCACAACCTCTCCTTTGATCATCTCATCAAATCTCTGCTCGCACCATTTATACAAAGTTTCACGTTCGGGGAATAACGAGATATGCAGATAGTCGCCAGTATATAACTTCTTGATATTATCTTTAAACTCAGAAATAGATTTACCCGTCTGCATGAAGACTTCCATTGCTCTAATCATCCGAGTTGTATCACTTGGCTGAATTATATCTGTAACAGCAGGATCTTTCCTGATTAATTGAGCGTAGAAACCCTCCTTACCCAAATTTTTAAACTCTTCAAAAACTTCTTTCTTAATGTTGCGCTCTATTTTTGGGATAATAACAAGTCCGTCTAAAATAGCTTTGATATACAACCCCGTACCTCCAACCAAGATAGGAATCGTATTTTCTTGAAGTGCATTTGCTATTTCTGCCACAGCTAACTTTGAATATTTCGCAACCGTACATTTCTCACGATAGTCCAAACTTGCATATAAAGAATATTTTCCTTCAATCTCCAGATCTGCGGGCTGCGCAGTAAGGATAGGCATCTCATTATAAATCTGCATTGAATCTGCATTTATAATTCTTGATTTATATTTATCGAAGAAAATATCAGCAAGATAAGATTTTTTACTAGCTGTAGGCCCGCTCAGTATTACTAAAGTCACTAATCTACCTCCTGAGTAATGCTACCTTTCTTTTGGTCATACCCTATATACTCGTCAGTATAAATTTCCCTATCTTCATTCTCTTGTTCTAAAGCAAACCATTTCTTATTCTTAACCAGATCTTTAAGAGATCTTTTGTTTCTAGATATCACTATCCAGCAACTGACTGCATCTTCTTCATCATCGATACCTTTACCTAATCGAATAACATTAGATATCGCTTTTAAAATACGGCTTCTCAGACCATCATCTTCTGGAACCAATAATAGCCCTTGCGAACTTTTCTCATCATTACTCTCCGAATATCTCTCGTATGCAACTATACTCTCTAACTTTAGAGACTTTGCAACTTTTAATAACCTTCCCTCAAGATCCTCGTGGTTTGAAATATGGAACACCACCACTCCTTCATCGTCCAACTTACTTAGATACATCTCCACCGCCTCCTTGGTGAAGAAATGGTTTGGCGTATCCCCACCAAGACACATATCTACCACTATTAAACTATATTGTTTCCCCTCTACTTTACTTAATTCTTCTCTGCCATCTCCTATTATTACGCTAGTTCTAGCACCTGATTCAGACAAATAACTAAACAAAGTTCTATCATAAGAAATTTTTACTATTTCTGGATTAATCTCATAAAATTCCATGATGTTTTTATCTCCTACTAGCATTGCCATCGCGCCAGTACCAAGACCCAAGACTGCAATCTTACTATCTTTCTTATTGCGCAACTCAAAGATATTTGCTATCACAGAACCTTTAGATGCATTTCCTATATATAGTAAATTTTCCTTTCTATTATCAACCCCTATAAACTTTTCTCCTTGAATCACCGAATTGTTCACAAGATAGATTTTGTTAGTACGGTATTCATATAAAACCTTCAGCTCCCCGTATTGATTTTTTGCGTAATATAGAACTGGACTCTTGAGATAAAATAAAAGAACAGCACAGGACAAAGCAACATTATCAATATACTTTTCTACCGGTCCAAATGGTATTAAAGAGGCTAAAAGTATCAGCAACGAGAAAATGGAAAATGACGCTTTGTTTTCTCTAAAGCAAAAACCAAGATTAATGGCAAAGACTATATATAACAGATAAGCAAGAAAACTTGACCCGCTAGTAAAAGATATAAAACCATATACAGAAACCATCCCAGCTGCAAATATCGCAACCTTGATCTTGTTATTAGTATTCGAACTCCTGAATGCCATGATTTTTTTAACAGGAGACCCAAGAAGCATATAGACAGAGAATGACACAAGAAAGCTGATCAATTTTGTGACCTCAGGAATTAAAGAAAGCAGGTATAACACTGAGATCAATGAAACTAAAGAAATAATCAGCCTCAGAAAAACTCTCTGATTCCTCTCTTGAAATGCATCTATCTTAATTATCTCAGAAGAGCATAAAATTACAGTACAAGCCATAGCTATGATCTGCAGTACATAGTCTAAAGAATCATATTTCACAGACAACGAAGTAGAAACCAATAGAGGCAAAATGTAGAAAATTTGGTGGGTTAACAAAATTGAATATGAGACCAACCTTCTACCTATAAATGGCAGGAGTATAGACCCACAAAATACTATTAACGTAATCGCAGTAAGAATCACACCTTGCACCGCAATAATGCTAGCAGCAAGCATAGCTATAGAAAGGCACAAAAATACATATGCTTTTATTTCTTTCGTAGAAATGTAAGATTTGAATGAGGATATGGCAGAGTACATATATCTATAGAATTACTACAGAATGTATTTTACCCGAATAATTCAGGCGAAGTCCAGATGAAAGATATTAACACATAACCTAAATTCCATATAAGGCACGCATAGATATCATCAAGAAAAGCTTTGTTGGCTTAAAGAAAAAATGTGACAGGCCTAGACAGAAAAACTTAATTAAACACCAACAGACAGCTCCGAAGCAGTTAAAATCACCCCTTCTGATTCCAGCAACCCCTGAAGGGCTTTAAACTCTCTTTTGATAGACTCCTTTGAGGTTGCCTCTATCCTGGAGACCAAAACAGGCTGCGTATTTGACGCACGGATTAGCCACCAACCATCTTCAAAATCATATCTGATTCCATCTATCGCTATATAATCCTTTTTGAGCTCCTGCATTTTCTTTTGCAGATTTTCTATAACCTTAAATTTCTTTTCATCATCACAATCAATTCTGATCTCCGGAGTATTATATGTATGAGGAAGCTCATTAATCATCTCATGCAATTTTTTATCAGAATTTGCCAAGATTTTTATTAATCGCACAGCTGTATAAAGCGCGTCATCATAACCAAAATAATCATCTGCCATAAATATATGGCCGCTCATCTCCCCTGCAAGTGGACTGTCTATATCCTTCATATGCTGCTTAATGTTGGAATGCCCAGTTTTCCACATCACCGGGTTACCTCCGTATTTTTCTATCTCATCAAAAAACACCTTACTCGCTTTTATATCCGCAATAATAAACGCGCCAGGCTTTCGCTTTAAAATATCTTTCGCTAAAAATATCAGCAATTGGTCTCCCCAAACGATGCGTCCAAACTTATCGACTACACCTATGCGGTCTCCATCACCATCAAAAGCGATTCCAAAATCACATCTTTTCTCATAGACTAGATCTATTAATTGAGTGAGATTTTCTTTCACTGTAGGATCTGGATGATGCGCTGGGAAGTCTCCGTCAATTGTCTCATTAATAATATAGTGTTTCCCAGCAATACTACTGCATAATCTCTGAGCGACTTCACCCGCAGCTCCATTTCCAGGATCCCAAGCTACTTTCATTTCTTTATCAATCTGACAAACATCTATTAGCATTCTTACATAGTCATTAGCATAGGAGACACTCTTCATTGATCCCCTCTCCTTGCTAATTTTTGACTCAGAAAATTCCTTAGATATTTGATTAAGCTCTTTGATATGATCACCAAAGAATGGCTTCTTTTCAAATATGAATTTAAAGCCGTTATACTCAGATGGGTTATGCGAACCAGTAATCATAATACCGGCATCAACTTCATTAATAAAAGTAGAGTAATAAAGCATTGGGGTAGGACCTATACCAATATACTCGACATTAACACCACCATCCCGTAACCCCTTCACAAGATCCTCACATAGCTCCGGAGAGCTATTCCTACCATCTCTGCAAACATTTACTGTGTTAGTGTTAGTAGTAGAGTATTTATTAATATATTGAGCAAAAGACCAGCCAATCAGATATGCCGATTCCTTCGTCAGAGTATCATTATACACTCCTCTGATATCATATTCTCTGATTATAGATTCATGGATCATCTTCAACTATTTTCCTTGCCCTTCAAAACTACAACGCTCAACGTATGTAAAAGCGCTATTACAGGCAAGTAAATTAACAAAATTTCTTTGTCTTTGCTAGTTTTTATTACCAAAGATAGAAGAGATGGCACCGTGCTCGCTAAGGCAAAGCCCACATTATAACAAAAAGCTATAGAAGTATTCCGCACTTTTACTTCAAATAAATGAGATAATTTCACTAAAGTCATGAGATAAATCACGCTAGTAAAAAACTGATATGCAATAAGAAAACAGAAAAGAGAAACTTTATGTTGTATCAGTAATATTTGCAAAATTGGGTAACTAATCACAAGAATCAAGATACTAGCCATTAACGAAACCTTTGCTACGGATACTTTCCTCATCAACCGCCCTAGAAAATAGGAAATCACAGATGAAAATATTAGGCATAATGTCATCAATCTATAAACATCCGATGCTTTATAGAAAAAGAATTCACTCAAGTACGTGGGCATATAAAAAAACAACAAAATAAAGTTTGCCGTACAAAAGCTGAGCAGGATAGAAAAGAGTAATGTTGTAGGTTTTTTGGTTATTAACTCTTTAAGTGGGTAGAAAAAACTTTCTGCACAGACTTCATCCTTGATGCTGAGATATTCCTCGCTCTCTTTCAAACCTCTCCTTACATAAAAACAAACACCTCCAAATACCGCTCCTATAATAAACGGAATTCTCCAGCCCCAATCCACCATTTGAGTTTTACTCAAAATGTAACTCACTATACTCAAAAGGAGTAGAGCGAATAAATTCCCACATGTAGCCGCAATTAAAATAAAACTCTGCTGCATCGGATCTCTGTCATTAGTTTCATGCAACATCGTGGAGGCATTTGGCAATTCTCCAGCAATCGCTATGCCCTGCAATATACGTGATGAAATCAGCAGGAATACAGAATAATTTAGCCAATGGTTATCCGTAGGCAGGAGACCTATCAATAAAGTTGAGCAAGTACTGATAAGCATCATTGTAGAGAATGCTCGCTTTCTTCCATATCTATCAGAAAGCAAGCCAAATATCGTACCTCCAAATGGACGTGCGATGTAACCTAAAGAAAATATAGCGAAATAATAGAATCGATTGCTGGATGCGTCGCCCTGGAAAAATATATCGCTCAGATATGTTCCCATCAGCCCGTATATTATGAAATCATAATACTCAATAGCTACCCCAATCGCCGCTATCCAATTACTTTGTTTTTTCTTCATGCGCTGTCCTCAGATTGTACTGCTATACAAAATATAGAGTTTGAAGATCAATTCAATTAAAGAGTTGAATTGGCGATCTGCCGTACTAGCTAAGGAGTTCCTTAACTATTTTGTGAGCTTTTACGGGTATAATTTTTTTTGCAACCCTTCTGATAATTCTAGGAGGTGTATTAGGAGTTGGATATCCCCTATAATCTTTTATCACATCTCCGTAAGAAGAGCTTTTCATTGTTCTATAGCAGTCCATATAAACATCTGCTAATTTCTCAAAACTATAATCTTTTATTTGTTCTCTCAAATTATCTTGTTTGTCACTTCTATAATTCAGTATTTTGTTTTTTAACTCGTGATGGTTGCCAATATTAAACATTTCAAAGCAATCTGGAAATAGCTTTCTATACGCTAAAAAGGTAGTATTTACAGTAGTGATTATTTTTTTTTCAAGCTCTAATGCAAGTGACAGTGTCGCTGAAGCAGATTGGCCGCCTTCCTCATATGGCAGTACAACATAGTCAGTATTTGCCATTGCTTTATAAAATAAATCATTCTCTTGATTTCCACAGAAAAAAGTCCTGTCAGCGAGCCTTTCACCGTAAGGCATAGGTTTTCTTAAGTCATATTCATCAATGAAATCGATTATTTTTTTTATTGTAGGACTAACTGAATTTTTCTCTAACTCTCTTATCTGCTGCCCTCCAAAGATCACCACTTTATATTCTTGTGGTAACAGAGTTAGAGCGCGAAAAACAGTTAAATAATCTTTGTAAGGAGCTAAATGCCCAAAAAGCCCTATTGTAATAGCTTTATCAGTGGAACAAATATCCTTTTTCCACAAACTAGAATCGCCGCTTTTTTTATATTTTAGACGCTCTTCTTTATTTAGGTAAAAAACTGGATAACAAAGTACATTTTTAATATTAAAAAAATTCGAAATGGCTTCTTTCTCTTTTTCAAGGTGTGTTAGCAGAAAAAAAGGCCTCTTAGACCATCCTTTTGCTAAGGAATTTACCATTCGCTTATACGCAACATCAAAACAATTCCCCTCACTCTCCCATCTATGAATAGTAAAAATAAGATATTTTGCTGACTCATTTATTATTGTTAGTCTTTTTACGCAATCGTCTAGCTCGTCTCCATACAGACCAAGTTCACAATGTACATTCACAATATCAAAATCCTTTATTTCATTTGCAATTTTTTTTGCATGCGAATCTCCCAAACTCTTATCTGGATTTTTCATTATTGCATCAGTTTGTAAATCAAAAACTTTGCAATCAAACTGCTTGCTCATTATAGAGTCTAGTGCTCCCGCATAAGTTGCATTTGGACAATAATCTCCGTATGAGCTTACGATTGCAAGTCTTGGCTTGGATTTGGTCATACTACTCTCTCCTATTGATTTTTCTTCAAACTATACTACCCTACTACAATATTCAACTTTAGATGCATCTGTTAGTTCAAGAATTTTGATTACTGGATCTAGGGGGTTTATTTACAACGGTCTACTCCTTTGTCTCAAGAAAAAGTGACTTGGAAAAAACGAACCGATTGCTAATTAATAGAAAAAAGGTCTTAAATGAAAAAATTCATAGTTCTAACTACCATTAACAGTCCAAATGAAAATTTAAAGAAAATAGCAGAATCAGCTCGTGGCTATGGTGCAGAATTAGTGATAGCTGGCGACGCTAAAACATCAGAGGATTTTGTTTTAGAAGGAGCCACTTTTTTAAGTTTAAAAGATCAACTTGATACTAAATCAAACTATGCACTAAACGCTCCTCAAAACAACTATTGCCGTAAGAATATAGCTTATTTATACGCAATGAAAAATGGAGCTGAGCTTATACTTGAGACTGACGATGACAACATACCATACAATAATTTATTTCAAGAATATGAGATTAATCAGAATATTAAGTGCATTGAAGATCTAGAATGGGTCAATGTATTTCAGTATTTTACAGAGGAATTAATTTGGCCTAGAGGCTTTAGTCTATCTGACGTAAAGTCAGATCTTCCGGATTTTGATTCACTACCATCCAAAAAGTTAGTCCTGCCTATACAAAGCGGTTTAGTTGATAACGATCCAGATGTCGACGCAATCTATAGATTATTACACAAATTACCTTTTAACTTTTCAATCAAGAATAGAAAAATTGCCCTTGGAAAAAGAGTATGGTGTTCTTTTAATACCCAGAATACACTTTTTCATAGAGAGGTTTTTCCTCTAATGTATCAGCCAGCGACACCAATGTTTAGAGAAGCAGACATACTGAGGTCCTTTGTAATACAAAGAATAATGTGGGAAAATGGTTGGAACTTATGCTTTCATTCACCTACTATGTATCAGGAAAGAAATGAGCATGATTACATTGAAGATCTAAAGCAAGAAGTAAGGCTTTACGCACTAGTTAAAGAAGTGTGCAAAGAACTAGAAAATTTAAATATCAAAGCTGGGAATAAATATTTTAAGCAGAACATGATAAAGTGCTACGAAGTGTACAAAAAGTACAACTTTATAAGTGATTTAGAATTTTTACTTATAGAAAACTGGTTTGATGAAATCAAGCAAATAGAGCACACTATTTATAAAAAACGAGTAGCTTATTTGTGAAGCTTTTTCGTACAGAGACGCTAAATTTTATGATATCTCTGTCTTTATTCATGCTTATACCCTAAATCTCAATCGCTCTCTTTGAGTATAATTCACAACATGCTACTAGTCTTATCTGCAAGATAAAATATAGAGTTTGTATATCAATTCAACCTATAAGATCTTACCACCTGACGTAATATTTAGAATATTTTTAAGTAACGAGTGCTGCATTTAGGATAATCCTTAATCCTCTTTTGAATAAAGACGCTAGCCATCTATGGCGTTTTTTGTGTATATTCGAGTAGAGATTTTCCTTTATACTGCTATTATATTACAATAATTATTGAGGCACATGACTACCATCTTAGCATTTGAAACATCCATAGGAAATTGCTCCGTTGCACTATATTGCAATGGGAAAGTAACTTATGCTGAATCTTCAGAGAAAATGATGCAGAGCGAAAAATTAATCCCAATGATCAATGATATCCTCTCTAAGAATGGTCTAACATATAAGGAGTTATCAGCTGTAGCATGCAGTGTAGGTCCAGGTAGCTTCACTGGGATTAGAGTGGGGGTTGCAGCAGCACTTGGTATAAAAAAATCTCAGAATCATATAAAATTAATTGGCATCTCAACGCTAGATGCACTTGCTCATGAATCTTCACTCGATTACCTAAAAGAATCACAAAAAATATTAGTGCTATTGAGATCTTATGGAGAGGAATTCTACGCACAAGAATTCAAAAATAATCAAGATTCTCCATCAGAAATCGTTATACTGTCCAAACAAGAATTAAAAATTAATGAAAAAAATTTTAGTCTAGTTATATCAAATGAAGAAGTAGAAAACTGCAAAATGGTAAGTCTTGATGCACGATCTATAATGGATATCGCAATCAACAAATATGGTAGCACCGCCTCTAATGCCTCTATAGAACCACTTTATGTTAAGAAGCCAAATATACACGGTCATAATTAGTTTGACTTCTTCATTATATGCAAATATAACTAGCTATTATTCTTCAACCAAAGAGGGCTTGTAGTTCAGTTGGTTAGAACACACCGCTCATAACGGTGATGTCGTAGGTTCAAGTCCTACCAAGCCCACCACTTTGTTGTAATATGCATTTTACGCTATCTTTATACTTAATCAAAAGATTCTTAAAGTCCATAGCACTAGTATACGCTATTATCCTCATTACATTCTTTGTTATAGATTTTGCTGAAACATATAAACATCTCTACAGAGGCAATGTGACTGTGCTCTATGTAATGTCCTCATCACTGCTTAAAGTGCCTTTTGTTGTTCAAGAATCTTTTGCACTTGTGATCTTAATTTCCTCTATATATCTATTCTTTAAGCTCTCTAAAACAAATGAATATACAGCACTAAAATCTAGTGGAATTTCTACCGCACAATTCCTCGCGCCTATTCTAACTACATTAGGGATCCTCAGTATTATACTACTCACAACAATAAATCCTATAGCAACCAGAAGCTTATTGAGGCAGGATAAAGTAGAAAGCAAATTAATAAACCCAGAAAACAGAATCACAGCCGTTTTTGAATCTGGCGTCTGGTTGATTGATCCACATCCAGAAGAGGGATATAAGCTTGTGATCAATACTGAGAAAATCAAATTTCATAAATATGCAGAATTAGACAAGACTTCAATCTTGTATATAGGTAATGATTTTAAATTAATTAAAATTATTGATGCCGCCTATGCGTCCTTAAATGATGGGCATTGGAATTTACACAATGCCACGGAAATAGTTCCAAGACAGGAAGCAAAAACTTTTGCTGTACTCCAAATTCCTACAACTCTACAACCTCATGAGTTAAGAAATAACTTCATAACACCACACAAAACATCCATATGGGATCTTCCTTATTTAATACACCTTCTGCAAAACACCGGTAATCAAGCTGATGCTTATATTGCACATTTCAATAAATTGCTATTGAAGCCTTTTATTGCAATGCTATTCGTATGCTGTGCAGCAATGTTCCTGCTAAGGCCACAGAGGCACTCCAAGTCCTTTGATTTAGCTCTTAAAAGCTTAATCCTTGGATTCTCAATACATATCACGATTGAGTTCCTTTATGTCGTTGGGTCTAGCGTCAATATACCTGCTTATCTAACCAGCGCAGCATTGATGTCCTTTATAGCTCTCAGTAGCATATTATTTGTAAAACGCTCACAGTTGTAAATCTAGCGTTAACTTAACCCATTTCTTGCTTCTATATCGAATGAATATAGCGCACAGCGCAACCAATTTATAAATTCCCATAATCATCCATAGTGAGGACGGCGAAACATCAAAGAACTTAACTGCGATTATAATTGGCATAATCGAAAAAATCCATATTGTCAGCGCATTAACAGCGGTAAGAAACAAGGTGTCTCCACCAGCTACTAAGATACCAGCTCCAACCCAAAATAATCCATCCAGAAAAAGTAGACCCCAAGAATACCTTAAAGCTAATATTGACTGATCTACAAAATATTGAGAATACACAGAAAGGTCTCCAAAAAATACTTTTAATACTAGCTCTGGGTAGAATACTAATGGTATAGATAGACATGCTAGATATGCACCATTTAGTCTAATGCCAGAAGAAAGCAATTTATTCATTATATTGATCTTCTTAGCTCCTAGCATATTAGATGCTACTACACACACCCCTTTTGATACACCGTCTGTAAAAAACATAAAAAAGATTATGATATTTTGAGTCATGGATTGTATATCTGAGTACCCGCCTCCTAAGTGAGAAGTGATTAACAACACCGAGAACCAACCAAATACCTCAACACTCTCACCTAAAGCATTAGGAAATCCAATTTTTAAACATCTTTTAAATAAATTAAAATCGAATTGCATAAAGCCAGTATTATATTTAATGCGATTCTTCCTGCTCAGAAACATTGCAAATAATACCGCTGCCTGAAAGACACTAGAGATCACAGTAGCATAAGCAGCGCCAACAGGACCAAAAGATGGAACTTCTTTCCAACCAAATACCATAACGATATCAAGCAGTATGTTGAATGTGTTTCCCAAAATAACAATAACTGTAGTAGGGATGACTTTTCCTCTGCCAATATAAAATGCAGATAACGCAGAAATCATAGATGTTATTGGAGCAAAGAACATACACACTTTATAATATGGATTTCCGTATTTTAAGAATTCTTCTTTGAGAAAAAATCCTCCTCCATAGAGGCTCATCGGTATAGAAATTATGAATAATGCAAAAGAAAGCCAAATCATTTGCCATACTGGAGAAGCAATCAAATGTGCTTTCTTTGCCCCATGATACTGCCCAACAAATACCTCAGCAATAGAAGCCAATAAAACCCCGCATATCTGGAATATAGCACAAAAATTACCTGCCATCGTGATGGGGGATAGCGCAGCAACATCATATTGCGATACAACAATACGATCCACTAAAAGCATTGTATGGACAGACAAAACCGTTAGAACCAAAGGAATTGACACCAATAGCAACTGGCGCAAGCTTGTAATGGGGTATCTACTATTTAACATACATGTCTCAATTTTATTTAAAAGAGCAAGTGAGAATGGCAAAAGTATCCAATCTATTTGAGCATCTACCTTTATAGTATTAGAATAAAGCATAATAGATCCTAATCAACGGAAATATGAAGAAGAAAATTATTGAGCAATCAAAGCCTGTACTCGCTCTAAGAGAGCATGATTTTACGATCACAGTAAATCGCCAAGAAGTCTTATCATCCTTAAAACATGAAGCACGGTTTAATATAAGATATATCTTCATGACAATAATATCCGTCAGTATAGCTACCATGGGCATTATACAAAATGATATTGTTGTGGTTGTTGGTGCAATGCTTATTGCGCCAATGATGAACCCTATTGTGCTTCTTGGATTCTCTATATGCCGATTCAATAAGCTTGAATTCATACATAGCATTAGGAGTATCTTAATAGGAATCTTAGTTTGTATAGGTTGCTCTTTTCTCATAGTCAAAATATCTCCTATGCAAGAAATCACTGATCAAATATTATCCAGAACACAGCCAAATATATACAACCTACTTGTTGCATTGTTCTCTGGAGCTGCCGGCACATATACAAAAATAAAAAGAAAAGGAGGAGAAATCATTGGTGTGGCACTTGCATCTTCATTGATTCCTCCTTTGTCAGTGGTGGGCTTCTCTCTTGCAATTGGACATTACTACATGGCAAGAGAGGCTTTATTCCTATTTCTAACAAACTTAGTAGCAATAGCTTTGTCTGGTACAATTTTAGCTAGATGGTATGGGTTTGGCTTTAGTGTTAGTAAAAATAAATTCTTGCTACAGGTTACTTCATATTGCATAGCGTTAGTTATATTCTCTGTACCACTAATTCTGGCTCTAAAAGAAATAGTTTTCGAGGTTCAAGCAAAACATATTATTTCTAATCAGATCAATAATTATCTTGATAAAGACGAGCAAATAGAAGATTATTTAAACTCTATAAAGGTAACTTTCTATAACAAGAAAAAGGCATCTATTGATATCAGGGCTGCAATACTTACAAAGAGTTTTGATAAGCATGCAGAAAGGAAAATAAAAGAATCCTTAGAAAAGTCTCTAGGAAAACCAGTTCATTTAGTGCTAGAGCAAATTATATATCAAGAATAATATATTTTTTGTAATAGTAAATCAAAGCACTCGCAGGAATAGAAAGAATATATATTCCACATAATGCAGATATAGTCATCCAAGGTTTTATAGCTAAAGCTGCGATCAACAGCCCCACAGAAGCAAGAATTAAAGTAACATATTCAGGGGATACATGGACTTTCTTTATAGAAAAAGTTCTGATCCTACTTGCAGTCGCGAAACCTATGATAATCGTATAAAAGGCTATAACCCACGGGTTGTGAAGAAATGGAATAGCTTGAAATTCGATATCTAACACAATAGGTAACATTACCAAAATACCAGACGCAGGCGCAGGAACACCTACAAAAAACAAATCCTGCTCTTTCTGAGAATCCTCACTTACTGACGCAACATTGAATCTTGCTAATCTAATTGCCATACATACAGCAAGAACCAATACAACACCCCACCCTACACCTTGTATGTGGATATTACCCAATATCCACAAATAAACAACTATAGCAGGCGCTACACCAAAATTGATAAAGTCAGCAAAAGAATCTATCTGCGCACCAAAATCACTCACCACATCAAGGTAACGCGCAAGCCTTCCATCCATACCATCCAGGAAAGCAGCAAGAAGAATAAGTAAGACGCTATGCTCCCACTTTTGATCGAATGCATAACGCACAGATGTTAGACCTGCACATAAAGCTACCAAAGTAACAATGGTAGGAAAAAGCCTACTCATAGGCATCGCCTTTTTTAAGACGACTTTCTCCTTTGTACCCGCAGCTTTGGCTTTGATCATTTCACTGCACCCTTCAAGGCGGTTTTATCTCCTAAATTACATAAAATTGTTTCACCAGATATAACTCTTTGACCTTGTACAACCTTAGGAACCTCGCCTTTTGGCAAGAATATATCAGCTCTGCTGCTAAATTTAATAATACCGTATCTATCTCCAGTTTCAACGTCCTGACCTTCTTTCAAGTCACATACTATCCTTCTAGCAATTAATCCTGCGATCTGCGTAAAGATTAAATTTTTCTTTCCACCAATATCTACAACAACATGGTTTCTCTCGTTATCCATACTGGCTTTGTCTAAAGAAGCATTAAAAAACTTCCCAGGATGGTATAGGATCTTTATGATTTTCCCACCAATAGGAACACGATTCACATGCACATCAAATATATTCAAGAATATACTAATTCTTGTTCTCACTTCTTTTGGCATACCAAGTTCAACTGGCACTTCTACGTCTTCAATTTTTGATACCACACCGTCTGCAGGACTTACAACGAGCTTTTTGTCGGTAGGGACAACTCTGTTTGGGTCTCTAAAAAAGTATAAACACCATAAAGTTAATATCACACAGATCCAGCCTAAAGGCTCCCACATCATCCCAATAGCAGTAGCTGCGATTGCTCCAACACAAACAAAGAAATATCCGTCTTTATGCAATTGAGGAAAGTATAATTTTGAATTCATAATCGACCTATAAAATTTAATATGTCACAATACTCATAATTCATTAAAAACACAAGTAATCTCATGACCATATCTCAATGTATATTGTGATGCGACTGCTTCTACAACAATATACCCTCCTACCATCTGATAATTCACTATGGATTCATTCCCTTTGCTATCAACCTGGAAAAAGGCCGGAATCGGAGCATCCTGGGATTTAAATTGAAAATATGTAAATCTGCCATCATCAAAAATCTTGACTGGTGCAACAACATCAGAGCCACTTATAGTATATTTAAAATTATACTGTTCTCTCTTAGAGAGGTCTGGTACGGACGGACCTTCTTGTGAGGAAAAATCCATAGAACCATTTGAGCTTCCTGGGTATAGAAATTTAACCGAAAATACCAATCCTGGGTCATTAATATTAGACGCTTTTTTAGCATGCAGCTCAAAGAAATACATCCTCCTATTTGTAATCAACGTCATATTTGTGGTTGCATCTTCATCAATAGGCTTCAAGAAAATGCGGTTCCCAGATGGTATAATTTGCCATGCTACGCTGTCACCCATAGAGATAGTATCAACTGTTTCACCCTGCTCCAACTCTATGTTACCCTGGTATCCGTAATATCCGATATATTTAAAAACATCGTTAGGGTGATATACCATAACTCTAATGCGACTATCTACAGATGTAGCACGTGGTTCCCGCATTGCAAAAACAGGGTTTACCAATATCAAAGCAACAAAGACTAGGGCTGCACTAATTTTGAACTTTCTCAACTTCATAGCTGGTTACAATAAAACTTAAATTTGCATCTTTAGATTCTTTAAAATCATAGTCTGATATGTAAAAACTCACCTTCGCTTCAAAAGCCTCTGCAGATCTATCCTTTGTATATATATTATAATTTTGTTTGTTATATTTTACAGCAACAATCTTTGCGTCAGGGTCATAACTTGTAGATATAATATCTATTTTACTCCTCTCACCACTCTTATATAAAGCTGCAGGGTGATTTGCACCTTTCTGACTCATTGCCTTGTAATAAGAATTAAAAATACTTTTCTCAGTACTGCGCAAGATGAAATAGTAATTTGACTTATATCTATTGGGCTCATAGATCTCACGAGCATTTATATATTTCGTTACCAGATATTCCATTATTGATTTCTCTGTCTTTTCGCCAGATGTGTATATATTTTCTAATTTTACTCGTTGAGATAAAGTATTCGGAACCCTGACTACTATTCTGACTTGCTCTGATAGTGGAAATACATTCCATAGACTATACAAGACAAATAGAAACACTATGGATATAGAAATACCAGCCCCCATCATGAAAGCATTGCTTCTCATGGGGTATAAGAACACATCATTATACCAGTGCAGCGCCTCTTTAAAATAGCTACCGTCTTCTACGCTTTCTTCAATACGATTTTTAGACATCCTGTACTTCAATCATAAGGTCCCACTCTCATGTTACCATGCAACCAAAAATTAGAGAATAACTATTTTAGAAGAACTAAACAAAAGGCTTAGAATTCCCTCTGATCTGTATCCTAAAGTCCAGACAGATCGTTTATATACATCCTGCATCATCTGAAGGCAATTGCACAACATCTATCTCATCTTGATCTACCTCACGATAATCTTCATCACTTGATGCCGCAGCTCCCGACGCTGCTCCAGATAACAGAATAGAAAAAGATAAGTAGTCATGACTAATATAAAAAACAACTAAAGCAACAAGGACACTTAGGAAAGAATCATCTATATGCCCCCCAGTGCACTCTACAATATACTTTGCTGCTTTGCTATCGCACCCGCTTTTAATCAACATACCTTCTCCATATAAATTGTATTACCTAATCAAAGGTATAAAACACTACTTCTATATTACGCCATCCTCAAGGATTGGCTATCCTAATAGCAGTTTTCATTTCAACTATTTAGGCTTGATCATTTCATCGACTTTGACCATCTTATCATACTGATCTCCTGTAAGCAGATTAAGACCTACAGCAGATTCCCTCAAAGTAATTCCCTTCTCCTGAGCATTTTTAGCAATTTTTACTGAGTTATCGTAACCAATATGAGGATTTAATGCAGTGACTAACATCAGTGATTGATCGCGCAGATCTTCTATACGCGATATATTGGCTTTAATGCCTTCCACGCACCTATCTTTAAAGTTCACAAGACCCTTTGAAATCAAATCCATTGATTTTAGAATATTAAATATTATCACTGGTTTAAATACATTGAGCTGCAAATGTCCATTTGACCCAGAAATAGTGACAGCTACATGACTACCCATTATCTGAGCACACACCATAGTAATAGCTTCACATTGAGTGGGATTCACCTTACCAGGCATAATTGATGAACCAGGCTCATTTGCTGGTAGGTCTATTTCACCTAAACCGCATCTAGGACCTGATGCAAGAAGACGTATATCATTAGCAATTTTCATCACACTAGTCGCGATAACATTCATTGTTCCAGATAGCTCTACCATAGTATCATTGGATGCTAATGCTTCAAATTTATTTGGAGCAGTTTCAAATTTTAAGCCTGTTTCTCTTGAAACAGCACTCGCGAACTCTTTAGCAAAATTCTTATCTGTGTTTATTCCTGTGCCTACTGCAGTACCCCCTTGAGCTAGATATGAAATCCTCTCAATACTAGCTTTAATTCTATCAATATTAAAAAGCATTTGCGTAGAGTAAGCAGAAAATTCATCACCTAAAGACAAAGGAGTTGCATCCTGAAGATGCGTTCTACCGATTTTGATAATTTTAGCAAATTCTGTAGATTTTTTTTCTAGAGCTTTTTGGAAACCCTCAAGAGATTTTATAAATGTTCTGTGCAATTCCAACATCACAGCAATATGCATTGCGGTAGGGAATGTATCATTGGAGGATTGCCCCATATTCACATGATCATTTGGGTGTACTGGGTCTTTTGAGCCAATTTTTCCTGCTAATTTCTTAATAGAAAGATTAGAAATCACTTCATTCATATTCATATTGGTTTGTGTACCGGATCCTGTCTGCCAGACACTCAGAGGAAATTGGTTATCATATTTACCAGAAATAATTTCATCTGCAACTCCAGATATAGCATCAGCTTTTTCTTTATCCAAAAAACCCAATTTACAATTTGTTAAAGCGGCACATTTCTTTACAATTGCCAGAGCCCTAATTAATTTAATAGGCATCCTATCGCTGCCTATCTTAAAGTTTTCAATTGATCTTTGAGTTTGAGCGCCCCAATAGCAATCTGATGGAACCTTCATTTCTCCCAAAGAATCTTTCTCTATTCTGTATTCCATATAACCCTCTAAATCTCTTATTGCAGAATATAATATAGTGCATATTAGCAGAGTTTCAAAAATAAATTCAAATCTTATTATTCATCTAGATATATCAATAGCTCTGAATGATATTTTTATACAAGCAATGTACTTTGCGAATCCCTCTCGCGAGACCATTCACGTACATACTATACAGAGGAGTCAAATAACTATATTCACACAAAAATACGCCAACATCATAGAGAAGGCTATATCTGAAATCCAATGACCCCCTATCCTTAACCTTGGAAGGCAGAAAAATATTGCAACTATCCACATTACCACCGCAATCCTTTTAGGAAAAAATTTAATAGAAAATATAGCAAAATAAGTCAGAGCATAACCATGACCCGATGGAAATTAATCTACAGAATAATCCTTAATATTATTATTAGCAAAATACTCTCTCAACCTCAAAAAGGCTCTAACACCAATGAAGGCGAGAGCCTGTTTACCTCCAAAATATCCTAAATTACCTCTTTGATCCTTGAAGCCACACCAATAAACTTAGCGCAGGAAGAAGAGCTAGAATTATTAGTTTAGTGATTTTCCGATTATTTCTTTGCAACATAAAAAAATCTATCAATCTCGTATAGAGCCGCCTAGTTTAGATTGTACAAATTTGATAATTCGATTTGATAGATTACTAATAATCTCTTCTGTTAAAGTGTTATTATCAGATTGTAGTATCATGTTAACAGCAACAGATTTCTTACCTTTTTCTATTTTTTCACCTTCGTAAATATCGAATATTTTTACTTTCCTGATTATATTAGAATCAATTTTTGAAATTCCATCCAGAACTTTTGCTGCAGCAATATCTGAATCTAATAAAAACGCAAAATCTCTAGAAACTGGTTGGTAGTCCGATAACTCTGATCCTTGACGTTCTTTATGAGATTCAGGAATATTTTCTAAAAATACTTCAAAACCCAAAGATGGATTTGAGATTTTTATATCTTTTAATATAGTTGGGTGCAACTCTCCAACATATCCCAAAAGATTTTTACCAATCTTGATTGAAGCTGCTTTACCTGGATGGTACCAAGACGGAATACTTGCTTTTGAATATTCTACATCTGCTTCGCTTACTCCAAATACAGATAGTATTTGGTTTACAGATTTTTTAGCATCGAAAAAATCATAACTTCTATCATCTTTATAGATATTTTTCTCCGCAGTATTTCCAGAAAGCATCCCTGAAACTGAATGCGCTTGTTTGTTGCAGAACTTCGTGCTGTAAATAGGACCTATTTCAAAAAATGCTAAATCTTCAACAGAACGAGCATTGTTTTTTTGAACTGCAGATAGTAAATTAGGTATAACAGACCCCCTCATCATATCTAATTCATCGCTAATTGGGTTTTTCAGAAGCATATCTTCTTCGTATATACCAAACTTCTTGGCAACCTTTGAAGACATAAAAGACCATGTTATCAATTCGTTATATCCTGATGAAGCAAGAATACGTCTCACGTTACTATTTTTTCTATCTTTATCTCCTATTGACCCCTTAGATACATTATAAGACGCAGGTAGCATTTTCTCTGGGATGTTCTTATATCCATGAATCCTTGCGATCTCCTCTACTAAATCTTCTTGAATTTTTATATCATGACGCCATGATGGAATAGTGACCTCCACATTATTTTCACCAATATCTTTCACTACAAAGCGCAGTCTTTTAAAGATATCTAAGATGACATCTTTGTCTAGAGATATGCCTAGCAGCTTCTCTGATTTACTAAGATTGAATTTCAGCACACCCAGAGGCTTAGATTCCTCTCCCACAAATGTCTTTTTACTCGCCGCACCTCCGCATAATTTTGAAAGTAAATCAGAAGCTATATCTATAGATTCTGAGGTAAAATTATGATCTACACCACGCTCAAATACATATTTTGCCCTTGTTTCTACATTTATCCTACGTGCAGTTTTTGCAATTGCCACAGAATCAAATACTGCAGCCTCCAATAAAATATTCTTTGTGCTTTCATCGCATTTTGTTGTTTCACCGCCCAAAATTCCAGCAAGACCACAAATCTTCTCATCATCTCTAATAACCAAATCTCCAGCTTCAAGACTATATTCTTTACCATCCAACCCGAGGAGCTTAGACGGCTTATCTAACTCAGCAACTACCAATCCACCTTTGATCTTATCTGCATCATATACATGCATAGGGCGGCCAAAAGAGTAGTTCATATAGTTTGTTATATCTACAGAAGCAGAAATAGGAACTTCCCCTATCGCCTCCAACAACGCCTTGATATCTTGACTACTTTCTACATTTTGAACATCAGAAAAATATCTATGAACAAACAATCTGCATTTTTCTTTAACTGCTATTTTTACTTCTATAGGATTCTGTGCTTCTGATTTCACAGAATTAACAGATACCTTCTTCAAGCTACCAACGCCATAAGCAGCAATATCTCTTGCAATTCCGTGCACAGATAAGCAGTCTGGTCTATTAGGGGTTACTTCAACTTCAATCATAGGGTCTGAAAATTGTGGCATAGCTTCCAATAGCTTCTCACCTGTTTTTACATGGTCTGGCAGCTCTACGATACCAGCGCCATCTGCACCTAGACCTATTTCTGCAGCAGAACAAAGCATCCCCACACTCTCTATGCCTCTAATCTTCCTTTTCTCTATCTTGAATTCTCCACCAGGCATTACTGTGCCCAAAGGCGCCAGAATAACCTTCAATCCCTCTCTAACATTAGGAGCACCACAAACTATTTCATCAGAACCAGATCCATAATCTACTTGACATAGATTTAACTTATCCGCGTTTGGATGCTTTCTAATAGACTTAATTTGCGCCACTATAAAAGGTGAAAGATCAATGGTTCTATCAACAACTTTCTCAACTTCAGTTCCGCTCTCTGTAAGAGCGTCACAAATTTCATCAAGCGTATAATTAGTATCTAAAAATTTCTCTAGCCAAGATAGGGTAAATTTCATTTTCCAAGCCCCCATATTATTTTTGGTATACGGTAAAAATCTATCCCGTGTTTTTCAGACCAATTAACATTTCCTTCAAAGAAGGTTCTCAGGTCACTAATGCCATGTTTCAACATTGCAAGCCTTTCAACTCCCATACCAAATGCGAAACCTTGATATTCTGAAGGATCAATATCAACTTGTTTCAATACATTTGGGTGAACCATTCCACACCCCAAAATTTCAAGCCACTTACCACTATCACCCATAGAGATATCAACTTCTGCAGAAGGTTCGGTGAATGGAAAGAAATGAGGCCTGAATCTAATTTTTATATCCTGACCTTCAAAGAAATTATACAAGAACTCCTTCAGGCAGCCCTTCAAATGCGCCATATCTATATCATGATCTATATAAACACCCTCAACTTGATGGAACATCGGTGTATGGGTTTGGTCAGAGTCACATCTATATACTCTACCTGGAGATATAAATTTAAACGGAGGAGTGGTGGTGCTCATGGTGCGTATCTGAACTGTAGAGGTATGAGTCCGGAGCAGCTCTCCATCTTTTTTCATATAGAAAGTATCATGAAGCTGCCTTGCAGGATGACCAGGAGCTATATTTAGCGCATCAAAATTATGGAAATAATCTTCTATCTCCGGTCCATATTCGATTCCAAAACCCATATTGCCAAAAATTTCTGTAATCTCATCCATTGTGTGGGATATAAGATGTACCTTTCCTTGTTTTGAATCTCTCGTTGGCAAAGAAACATCTATAGATTCGCTCTGCAACTTTTTTTCAACTTCTTCTTTGCTTGCCCTTTCAGAGGCAGCATCCAGAGCATCAGTTAATTGTGCTTTTAGTATGTTTAGATTTTTTGCAAAATCTTTCTTTTGATCATTTGGCAAATCAGAGAGTTTATGCATTTCCTGCGTAATAACACCGTTCTTACCTAAGTAAGATACTCTAATGTCCTGAATTTCTTTTAAATTTGACGAAGCTTTTAGTCTTGAGATAGTAGTATCTAACTGAGACTTAAGATGATCCATGATAGGATGAAATATTTAGCTTGCTTTTAGGTTCTTTGTTCCTTGTTCTTTAACTTGTGCAACTAACTGAGCAAAATCTTCAGTATTACGAACTGCAATATCAGCAAGGATTTTTCTATCTAGTTTAATTCCAGCAACACTAAGACCATACATGAACTGGGAATATGTCATGCCATATTCTCTAGAAGCAGCATTAATACGCTGAACCCATAAACCACGCATATCACGCTTACGGTTTCTACGATCTCTGTATGCATATTGCAAAGCTTTCTCAACTTTTTGTATAGCAACACGGAAACAGTTTTTTGCGCGACCTCTAAAACCTTTTGCAAGCTTTACAACTTTTTTATGTCTCGCTCTTGTAGTAGTACCAGCTTTAACTCTAGCCATTCTATATCCCCTAAAATTTTATTGGTAAGGTAAAAATTGTTTAATAATCTTTGCATCAGCATCACAAAGAGTTGTTGTTCCTCTTTGGTCTCTGAGTTGTCTTTTACTTCTTTTAGTCATACCATGCTGCTTACCAGCTTGGTTACATTTTATTTTTCCAGAAGAAGTAACGCTAAATCTTTTCTTAACTCCTGACTTCGTTTTCATTTTTGGCATAACTAAACTCCTATTTTTGACCAAGGAACGGGATCGCCTTTAGCATCAAATGCTAATTGACCACCTTCATATTGTACTGCCATAAAATTTCTTCCCATTGAAAGGAACTTTACTGGCTTCACCTTTTGCCCGTTAAACAATACATCTTTTGCTTTTTCACGACCTAGCGGGTTATTTTTACTAGCTGTTTTTGCTTTACCCATAACAATATCTTACTTAAATCTCTATTGAGGCGCCAAATCTAGCCCCTTATTGAGCGTTAGTCAAGCAAAATGTTGTGGTATTTTATATATACAAACACATGTTGCTACTCCTCACTTTAATTTCTTGCAAAATTCCTTATACATGTATAATAAATCTGAAGCTACATTATTTATGAAACCAACTCACATTCTACGTTATGATTACTGATGAAGTGCATACTACTGGTGGAATATTACACGAGATTACCTGCAAAGCATATGAACCCCGCCTACCCCTTCCCTATCTACGATTCCCATCCATGTGTTATCGTTAATACCACTATATTGGGTGTTCAGATGGACCTTTTTACATTTTTCATTGTCTCCTCCGTACTTGGGTACAGCTCCTTTACACTCACTTGGCAATTGATCGAGCACTTAGAATCAAGACGATGGAATATCTTTGGATTATAAATCACACAAATAATCAACTCTTAGCGCGAGACAGGATATCTTTTTCTTTACTGTAAATGCTTACATTGACATCAAATAGCCCCAAAAGAGTATGAGGCAAATTATCGTGCGAAAACTCTTCACCCTTATAAGAATTCAATTTTGATATATTTATATAATCTTTAAAACCACTACCAAACCATATAAAACTGGCTATATGCTTCTGGGCATCAGGAGCCATGAAATAAGGGATACCATGAAGATAAAGTCCGTTCTCCCCCAGGCTCTCACCATGATCACTCATATAAATCATAGCAACATCACGAGACCTATCATATTTCTTCAAAAACCCTATAGTTTTAGACAAGAAATAATCAGTATGAAGAACTGTATTGTCATAAGCATTATTAACCTCTTCATCCGTACACTCATTCAGCATACTTGTCTTACATACAGGCTTAAATTGCTCAAATTTCCTTGGATAGCGCTTGTAATATGCTGGCCCATGGCTTCCCATCTGATGAAGAACTATAAAAATATCTTTTCCTTTATTCTTGTCTACATAATCATCTAGCCCTACCAACATTAAATCATCGCGGCATTCCGAGTATTTTTTATCGCTCTGTTTCTTATCTCTTCCCGTCCCATCTTCATCTCGACACTCTTTGCTCCTTATTGTTTCATATTTTACTCTATCTGCAACACCAATCGAGCTAGAATTATTGTCTCTCCATAATATTTCTATTGCTCCAGTATGAGATAGCACATCTAGCGTATTCTCAGTATACGTAGCTTTAGTCTGGTTATAATCTTTCCGGTCAAAAACCGAGAACATACAAGGAACAGACAGTTGGGTAGCGGTGCCACAAGAATACATGTTAGGAAAATTTAAAATCTCTTCTTTTCCCGTCAAAGGCATTGTGTTTCTATGATAGCCATTAAATGGTAATCTATCTGCTCTCAAAGCCTCCCCAACAACCATAATAACTATTTTCTTCTTATCTCTGATTTTATGCATAATTTTAGCATCTTTGCCCACGGCTTTAATTGTATCAGGAATATCTCTCAGAGCTTCCTCTACCACTTTTCCTGCGCTATATAACCAATAAACAGGATTCACGTAAACACGGATATTTTTATGCTCCCTTAGTGTTGCATAAAATGCGCTAAAGGAAACCAACAGAACCGCCATCACCAAAATTGCGCATAAGATATTTTTACACTTAGCAAAAACTCCCTTAATAAAAGAAACCTTGGAAATACTTACCTTGCAAATAAAAATAGAGGGAATAACTCCCAAAACAAATACACTAATAAACATCTGAACGGTTAATAGATCCATTGCTTCACCATAGTCGGTATAAAGCGCATTACGTATCATCTGCCTACTTATTACAACGTCATAAATATTACCAAAATAGGTCACAAAGGAGGAAATCAGCAAGATTACTACCAACACTATTTTTGTAAAGCGCCCTACACATAGAAACATCAATACAATGAAAATCAATAAAAACACAAAAGATAATAACGATAGGATCGGCAATATATTGGAGATAGACAACTCATACGCAACAAAGAGCTTCCGAAAAAACAATGTGTTAGAAGTCACAAATAAAAATAATGATGCAAACGCAACCAGTTGTGTTTGAGAAATATCTTTTTTTCCTGTAAACACAAGCTTGGTTTTGTCCCATAAATTCCGCAATAAAAGACTTATCGACATTAAAAAACACTACCTAGAAAGTAGGAAAAATAGCCTGGATTTGTATATTGATCAACATATTTATATCCCTAACTCATGCAACCTGTTAGCAATAAAAACAAAAAGATTATGGTAACGCCTTAATTTTTGCACAAAAAAACACAACTTTTAATTGAACAAGTAGAATAAACATCTTAGATTCTTGCTCAAATAAAAATCTGAGGTCAAAATGAACAGCAGCTATTTGCAATCTAGAGCATACTAATAGCACACAAGGGGTTTTCGTGCCCACACAACAAAAACCGGATGAACGTATCTTGCCTACAAATACTCCAGTAGCTCTTTTGGCAATATCAATAACAATACCTGCCGTCACATTGGCAGCGCTCTGCAACACAGCTCTCGGTAATCCGCACGAATTTGAAGAAGGGTTTGCAGTTGCGATGATGGGTGAAGGAGCGGCATATAGCGATCTGCAATCCTAAGGGGATGGCATTAGTGAGTGGTGAAGACTACTTCATAAACTGCTCAAACCCACCGCGCATTAATGCAGATTTATCCATTTTACCGACTTTCTTGAATAATTTCTGCATCTGCAAAAATTGCTTCACTAGCTTGTTTATATCCTGCACCTTAGTCCCAGAACCACCTGCAACTCTTATCTTTCTAGATGCATTCAAAGTCTTAGGGTATTTCCTTTCATCCTTTGTCATTGAAGAGATTATAGCAAGCTGCTTTTCCACCATAGAATTATCTGCTGCATCCTTATTGACACCTTTCATCATTTTATTTACTCCAGGGATCATTTTTATCACACTTGAAATCCCCCCCATTTTACGCAAGTTTTTTAGTTGATCAGCCAGAGCATCAAGGTCGAACTGCCCCTTCTCTAGCTTCTTCATCATCTTCTCAGAATCTTCCTGGCTAGTCACTTCCTGAGCCTTCTCAACAAAAGAAACCACGTCCCCCATTCCAAGGACTCTAGATGCAATCCTGTCTGGTGCAAAATCCTCAAAATCAGCAATCTTTTCTCCAGTCGCCAAGAATTTTATAGGCTTCTTAGTAACATAACCCATGCTCAATGCAGCCCCTCCTCGAGCATCACTATCTACTCTTGTAAGGACAATACCAGTTATACCTATCTCTTGATCGAACTGCTGAGCAATATTTACAGAATCCTGACCTGTCATTGCATCTGCTACAAGTAAAGTTTCAACAGGAGAAGATATCTTTTTAACCTTCTTGAGCTCACCCATCAATTCCTTGTCTACATGCAATCGACCGGCAGTATCCAGAATCACCACATCGTGATATTTACCTTCTGCAAGAGCTCTTTTGGCAATCTCAACCGGCTTTTGCTTTGGCATAATCTCCAACACATCAAGGTCGTGCTGCTTACCCAGAATCTGAAGTTGCTCCTGCGCCGCTGGCCTATATATATCAAGAGAAGCCACCAGAACCTTCTTGCCATCCTTTTTTAGCTTCGCTGCCAACTTACCTGTAGTAGTGGTTTTACCAGAGCCTTGCAGGCCCGCCATCATTATGACAGCCGGGGGGGTTGTTGACAAATTTAACGCAGACTCTTCATGAGTTAGAATCTTCTCAAGACAATCCTGCACAATTTTTACAACCATCTGCCCTGGAGACACGCTCTTAGTAACTTTCTCTCCAACGGCTTCTTCTTTTATCAGCCCCATCAGATCCTTAACCACAGGCAGAGACACATCTGCACTCAAAAGCGCAATACGAATTTCACGCAAAGCAGAATCAATGTCACTCTCTCTCAAATAACCAACAGATGTCAGCTTCTCAAAAACCTTTCCCAGGCTCTCGCCCAAACTATTAAACATAAATATTGATATGTTATTTCTTTAGACCTAAAAATAAGACATCTCTGGCATTTTGTCCAAATTTTTATTCAAACAATGCCTGAGAAACAAAATATGCAAATATATCTGCCTCTCAGCAACAGACCTTTTTCTTCAAAGGTCTAACACCATCTCACAAGATTTCTCTGTGGTAAAATAACATAGCACCTCAAGGTACAATAGCTTTATATACTATAAAATTTCAATATGGCACATGACATGGATTTACAAAGTGCTTTACAGAAATTGATACCTAAAACATCTAAGATTATTAAGCTGCAGAACAAAAACATAGCGCCTGTATAGACTGCTGGCGATACACTTCAAGGAATCTACATTAAATCAGTGAGATAAAGCTTTTTTCAAGGTCATTATTTCTGATAATACACTTATCTTCTTCCCTTATCCTAGAAAACATGATAATTATTCGCGCCATACAATTCACTAATGAGAAAAAGCAATGAAATTAGCGTGTGTTTTCCCGGGACAAGGCTCCCAGAAAGTTGGAATGTGCAAAGATTTATATGAAAATTTTTCTATAGCAAAAGAAACCTTCCAAGAAGTTGATGATGCATTAAATGAGAAACTATCTCATACTATTTTTGAAGGTCCCACAGAAACTTTAACAGAGACAGCAAACACACAACCCGCGCTAATGGTCTGCTCTATTGCAATCCTGAGAGTCCTAGAAAAAGAAGCAGGAAAAAAACTAAAAGACATATGTGATTATGTCGCTGGACATTCTTTGGGTGAATTCACAGCACTAACTGCTGCAAATTCTATAGAGTTAAGCAATTGTGCAAGAATTCTCAGAATTAGAGGTAAAGCAATGCAAGAAGCTGTCCCCGTTGGCAAAGGATCGATGTTTGCATTACTAGGCGCCAATATAGACATAGCAAAAGAAATCGCTGAAGAAGCAAGCGCAGCCGGACCTTGCCAAGTAGCGAACTATAATTCCGCAGAACAGCAAGTTTTAAGCGGCGAAGCATCCTCCATAGATAGAGCAATTGCACTTGCTTCAGAAAAAGGATTTAAAGCCATCAAATTAAATGTAAGCGCACCTTTCCACTCAACTCTCATGGCTCCAGCTCAACACAAGTTGAAAGAAGTACTTGATGCAACCAATATAAAGAAACCCGATATTCCTTTAATTGCAAATTTATCTGCTAATGTTATAGATCATGCAGATATTAAACAAAATTTGATTGATCAGGTTACTGGAATGGTAAGATGGCATGAGTCTATGCTTCAGCTAGAAAGATTTGAAGTAACAAAAATGGCTGAAGTTGGACCTGGAAAGGTATATACAAATCTTGCAAAAAGAATTGTGCCTAGTATCTCAGCATCCGCATTAAATAGCCATGAAGCTATCGCTGATTTTTTAAATACTTGAGTTACCTAACGAGTGTATGAATTCTTAAAAACACCTAATGTTACCCATTGCTCCGCAGAAATATGCCTACATACTCAATCCTTTTTTACTAAGATTGTTGCTGATATAAAAAATTGGCTGTATTATTATATACTAAAGAATCTTATTTATTAATTATGGCAATATCACTCCACATCCCTGAAAACGTTATCTTAAAACCAACCATTACAGTTTTTGGCGTAGGGGGCGCGGGAGGCAATGCTGTAAATAATATGATCGAATCTAATCTAAAAGGCGTTCGATTTGTTGCTGCCAATACAGATGCACAATCTTTAGAGCA
Organism: Rickettsiales bacterium; assembly: GCA_047404135.1. Taxonomy (GTDB): domain Bacteria; phylum Pseudomonadota; class Alphaproteobacteria; order Rickettsiales; family JABSSG01; genus JAHZKS01. The sequence goes on along the minus strand of JBDOIT010000002.1, from coordinate 436,457 downwards.
ATCAAAAGCAGAGCATAAAATACAACTAGGCGCAGAAATTACCAGAGGTTTAGGGGCTGGAGCAAACCCAGATATTGGTGCCGCAGCAGCAGAAGAGACTGCGAATGAGATCGCTAAGCATATAGATGATAGCAATATGGTATTTATTACTGCTGGTATGGGTGGTGGAACCGGAACAGGAGCAGCGCCTATCATTGCAAAAGTAGCTAAAGAAAAAGGAATCCTTACCATTGGAGTAATCACTAAACCCTTCAATTTTGAAGGAGCTCACAGAATGAAGCTAGCAGAGAAAGGGATGAAGGAATTAGCAAAATATGTTGATACATTAATAATAATTCCAAACCAGAATTTATTCAAAATTGCCAGCGAATCAACAACATTTACAGATGCATTCCAATTAGCTGATGCTGTTTTGTATTCTGGAGTTAGAGGCATTACAGACCTAATGACTATGCCTGGATTGATAAATCTTGACTTTGCAGATATCCAAACCGCAATGAGTGAAATGGGAAAAGCGATGATGGGTAGTGGGGAAGCTACAGGAGAAAATAGAGCCATAGAGTCTGCAGAAGCCGCAATATCTAACCCACTACTCGAACATTCCTCCATGAAAGGAGCCAAAGGCGTACTTATCAATATCACGGGTGGCAAGGATATGACCTTGTTTGAGGTAGATGAAGCGGCAAACAGAATCAGAGAGGAAATCGAGAATGAAGATGCGAATATAATATTTGGCTCAACTTATAGCGATAATCTTGAAGGAAAAATTCGAGTATCTGTTGTTGCAACTGGAATAGAATCTTCTGCATATAAAATGAGAGATTTCTTGCAGGAAGATTCAAACGCCGATGAAGAAACTTGTGACAGCGAAGAAGAATTCGAAGATCATAGTGAAGATAATATTGAAAAAGCAAAAAGCCCTTCTGGAGGTTTCTTTGCAAACCTTTTCAGGAAGATGATGAACACTGATTCGAAAAAAATAAATTTAGAGGAAGTTCATGATGAAGAATATGACTCTGAATTTGAAAATGAAATATACGATAAACCTGCATTACTGCGCAACAAAGAGAAGGAGAATTCGTAATATATGCAGTATTATAATCCCCATTTTTTAATATGTACATTCTTTGGAATTGGCAAGTTTTTTAAAAAATGCCCAGGTACCATTGGTTCATTCCTTGCTATTCCAATATCATACCTAATTAGCTCAATCTCACCAAAACTTGTTAACTTGTTTTTTTCGTCTCTTGCTAATAATTATATAGCCCTATATATCGCGCCTATTATATTTTTATTCTCCTTATTCGCCATAGGATCTTATTCCTCTGAAAAATATTCAGAAGAAATTGATAAGAAAGATTCAAAGGAAATCATAATAGACGAGGTCGTTGCTCAATCTTTGTGTTTCTTCGTAACAATACCTCTGACTTTTGTGCTTATTTATACCAATATTCATGGGAAAGTAATTTATTATGACGTAGTTCTATTAGCCTCTATCTCCGCGAATATAGCGCTCTTTAGGTTTTTTGACATAATAAAACCATGGCCAATTAAATTAGCTGAATCAAAGCTACAAAATGGTTTTGGCGTAATGTTTGACGATATACTTGCAGCAATTTTCTCTGTTATTGTATATCTTGCTGCTCTTCTAATTTTTATAGACTTCTATGCAAAATAACCACCTGTTGATCAAAGTAAACGAGATCCTCGAACTGTGCCATAAGTACCATGTTAAAATACGCACCATAGAATCTTGCACAGGTGGCGCCCTAGCGCATCTATTCACACAGCTACCTGGATCTTCTGAGCATTTTGACCGCGGAATAATAGCTTACTCAAATGAAGCGAAACATGAGTTGCTAGATATACCTATAGATTTAATTGAAGAACATGGCGCTGTAAGCCATGCAATCGCAACATACATGGCTGAAAGCCTATCAGATAGTGATATAGTATCTATATCCACCACAGGTGTCTTAGGTCCAAAAAGTGATAAGAAAAACACTAAAATTGGCACCACTTACATAGGAGTAAATATCTGCGGTGGCAGAACTATGGTAAGAAAATGTATTTTTGGTGGCCTTAGAAACTCCAATCATCAACAGGTTCTAGAAACTACACTAGATTTCATATTGCCATTTTTAAAAAACAAAATGCCCTAGAAACATATTAAGGGCATTATCGCAACAGAACACCTTAAAAGGAGGAATCTATTCCACAAAAAATACTAAAAATATTGCCCACACACATTAGGAGATGTAGCTTTCCTGTATAAAGATAATTCATAATAAATAAAGCAACTAACCTTTGTTAGCAAAGGAAGTTATTTAAAAATTTTAAAGTGGGAGAAAATGATTATATCAAAAAATGGGAATACAAATTCTAAAGAAACAACTGAGTGGACCTCAGGGCATACAGCTGCATACCTTACGGGCATTGCAACAAGTGCAGCAGTACTAGCTACACAGAAAAAATCATACCACGCACATCTTTTTATATGCGCTGGCATTCTCTCAGGAGCATCAGCAGAAGAAACCATTGCAATAACAGAGGGAGTCCCTGAAGAAACAGAGCAGCATTTCAATAGCAGCAGCTTGGGAGCAGAACTTTACGGTGTAAGTCCCACTGTTAATGAAGAGGTGTAGATATGTACGTTCATCACTCTATTATAGATCCAAATAGTTGCAACGACTTCACCTCCCAAGCCTACTCTTGTATGTGTAGCGCAGTTTCATTATCTGTAGGCGCTTTCCTTGGCGCTAAATTTATTATATCCCCTAACTTTTCAACTCCACAGAAAGCAATACTTGTTACTCTTTCTTTGTTTGTGGTGCCTACGATTGCGGATGAGGAGGTTAGTTTATATACAAATAGTGAGGAATCTCCGATAGCACTAAAAAACATGAATGAAGTAGCAGGGAGTGTAATCGACGCTACAGACTTAATTTAGAGCAGATCTACAATATTCAGTAATTTTCTCCATAGCGCGAGCTTCAATTTGCCTTACTCTCTCACGGGAAATACCGAATTTCTGACTGAGATCTTCTAAAGTTTTTGCGTTATCTTTCAAATGACGCTCTGAAACTATATATCTTTCTCTACCATTCAGCATGTCCATGGCAGAAAGAAAGGTCGCCCTTCTTGAAGATAACTCGCTTTTTTCTGAAAGCATTTCTTCATGACTAGTGTTAGAATCTTGAATTGTGTCCAACAAAGATATACTGCCCTCGTCATCAGAATTAACAGGAGCGTTCAAAGATACATCTTTATACATACGTTGCTCCATATCCCTCACATCCTGAGTAGAAACTCTAAGTTCCTGAGAAATTTCTTCAACTTCGTTATAATGCCTTCCCCCATGAATCTCTTTGATCTTGTTTTTTGCCTTATTAAGGCTAAAAAATAATTTTTTCTGAGCAACAGTTGTGCCTATTTTTACTAAAGACCAAGATTTCATAATAAATTCTTGTATAGAGGCTTTGATCCACCACATAGCATATGTAGATAGCCTGTGGCCTAGTTCGGGATCAAATTTTTTTATTGAGTGCATGAGACCGATATTACCTTCCGCAATCATATCCATCATGGATAGACCATAATTACGCATCCCCATAGCGATCTTTACAACTAAACGCAGATGGCTAGTTATAAGTGTATGTGCAGCTTCTGTGTCTTGAGCCTCAGAAACTCTTTTTGCAAGCATATATTCTTCCTCTGCAGAGAGAATTTTATACTGACTAACTTCTTTGATATAACTAATAAGGCCCTGCTCACTTTGCAGAGGCGGTAAATACGTTTTGGTCACAGTAACCTCGTTTTTATTCACTCTGATATCTTTATACACTATTATTCCTAATATTTCAAGCATATCAACCCTTCGAAGCCAACTCAAGAGCTCGTGGCATAGCAACAGATAATCAGAAGTTAATTTTAAAAATTTACAGATGCCCCGTCTAGGAAAAAATTAAATATTGTAGTGCTGTAGTTCTTACTCCACCACATATTGCTATCTACCTATACAATAGATTTACACAGCATAGCACTGGTGTCTTATCATTGACAAATAAATAGGATCTTTACAAGGCTGTCTCTGCCTCTGCAGGGTATCAATAATTTTTGACAAAAATACTTCTTTATAATAGGATATCTGAGTTATCAAGTTAGTTTACTTATGTTAGGAAAGGGTTTAATACACATAATGATTCTACCGCTGCTATTGCAGGGTTGTTTTCTGATTCCAGAAACTGCATCTAACTATACCGGGCACTATAAAGTTGGAAAACCTTATGTTATTAGAAAAATAAAATACCACCCTAGACCCTTCAAAAAATATCACAAAACAGGATTAGCGTCATGGTATGGACCTAGATTCCATGGAAAGAAAACAGCAAATGGAGAAACCTTTAATCAACGCACGCTCACTGCTGCACATAACACTCTACCTTTGCCCAGCATTGTTAAGGTTACAAACCTCTCAAATAAAAAATCTATCATTGTGCGTGTAAATGACCGCGGGCCTTTTGCTAAGAATAAAAGAAGACGAATAATAGACCTTTCAGAAAAAGCCGCTGAGTTGATTGGAATGAAGAAAAAAGGAATAGCCAGGGTAAGTGTAAAATTATTGCCAGGAGCAACAGCAATATTGCATAAAAAACTAAATCTGGTAAAATCTCATTATAAACAACATTTAATTCCTTAATATGAATTTTATAAAATACCCATTAGCACTTTCATTACTTCTATTTAACCTCTCATCTTTTGCAATTTCTGCAACAGCAAAATATGCATTATTGATAGATGCAGATACTGGAGGAATTATTTATGAGAAAAACGCTAATATAAAAATGCCACCATCCTCCATGAGTAAATTGATGACCGTATATCTAGCTTTTGATCGAATCAAAAATGGATCCCTACAGCTCAATGACAAAGTGGTTATTAGCAAGAAGGCATGGTCCAAAAGAGGGTCGAGAATGTTCTTGCCTCTAAACAAAGAAGCAACAGTGAGCGATTTACTTCACGGCATAATTATTCAATCCGGGAATGATGCATCTATTGCGATTGCTGAATCTATCGCAGGTAGCGAAGGAGCATTTGTTAACAGAATGAATATAGTCTCAAAAAAAATAGGACTAAAGAATAGCAGGTTTGCTAATTCTACAGGATGGCCTAACCGCAACCATTATATGACATCCGTTGACCTTGCAACTTTAGCAAATCGTATCATAAAAGACTACCCGGAATATTATAACTATTTCTCTCAAAAAGAGTTTACATATAATAAAATCAGACAGTTTAATAGGAATACTTTAATTAACAAAGGATTAGGAGTTGATGGCCTCAAGACGGGATATACTGATGATGCTGGATATGGAATTACTGCATCTGCTGAAAGGAATGGCAGAAGACTAATCCTCGTACTAAATGGAGTAAATTCTCCAACAGTCCGAGCTCAGGAAGCAAAAAAACTATTCCAATACGGGTTTCTGAACTTTACGAACGTCAAAATAGCAAATACAAACCTTCCGCTAATATCCGCAAATGTATCTTTGGGTAATGCGGAGAAAGTAGACCTAGTCACAGAAAAAGATCTAGTATTCACCGTTCCTATAGAGCAAAGAAACCAAATACAAGCAGTGGTGAATTACAAAGACAATCTAATTGCCCCTGTGCGAAAGAACGAAAAAATCGGAACAATAGAGATCACCCTCCCCAGCAAAGAAACGCAGACCTTTGCGCTAATAGCTAAAACCAGTATTGCCGAAGCTGGTTTTTTTCAGAAAATCTACTCTAAATCAAAAGGGTGGGTTGGTGACTTATTTTCTTCCGTAGCAAAAGAATCTAGGATAAAACATAAAGCGCTAAGTATAGATGCTTAGTCGACTACCCCTCTTTATATGGGGGCGCTAACTCCAAAAATTAATATTTTCTTAGCTTTTCTAATATACTATAGCAATATCACTCTCAATGAAGATTCAGATGAACAAATTGTATGTTTCTTTCCTATTGCTTGTTGTTTTCTGTTGCAGCAATATGGCTCATTCCAGGCCAGATGCGTCTCTGGTCATAAATGAGAATACTGGTGAAATCCTATACGCAGAAAATGCACATAAAGAGATGTACCCTGCTTCTCTCACAAAAATGATGACGATCTATCTTGCTTTTGATGCCATCAAGAAAGGTACCATTTTGTTTGATACCCCTCTGAATATTTCTCAAAAAGCAGCTAATATGCTTCCGAACAAAATAGGTTTAAAATCAGGAAGAACTATAACGCTAAAAGCAGCTATCATGAGCCTTATAGTTAAATCAGCAAATGACTCTTCTGTAGTCATTTCAGAAAATTTATCCGGGAGTGAAAAGAATTTTTCTAAAATCATGAATGCAAAGGCAAAACAACTTGGACTTACTAATACTTATTTTACAAATGCTTCTGGCTGGCATAATCCAGAACAAAAAACTACTGCATATGATATAGCAAAATTAGCTATTGCCCTTAAACGAGACTTTGCTACTTTCTACCATCTCTTTTCTCAGGATTCTTTTTTCTATAAAAACACAATGTTCCGAGGGAGAGAACAAGTAATGCAACATCTAGATGGCGCCAATGGCGCCAAATCAGGTTACACATCAAAATCTGGATGGAATATTGTTACTACAGCAACAAGAGGTGAACATGCTTTGGTAGGAGTTGTGCTCGGTAGCACAAGCTATAAAGCTCGAGATCAAAAAATGATTAAACTGATGAATACGCAATTCGCGCACTTGAAAAACCATTAATACAAATCCTTTTAATATTTTACCTATTGTAAAAAATAGATTTTTGAATATCCTCAATGAGCATTAGAAATAAACTCATAGCATGGATTTAGTCACTTTTAAAGATGTACAAAATGCGCATCAAACTATAAAAAACTCTATAAAAAAAACTCCTGTTGTTTTTTCTAAAAAACTAAACAAAATGCTTGGGCATTCTATTTTCTTTAAACTCGAGAATACACAGCATACTGGATCTTTTAAATTTAGAGGAGCGCTATATTCTGTATTAAAATTAAAAGACAACCCTCCAAAAAGTATAGTAACTTACGGCACCGGAAACCATGCTGTAGCACTTGCATGGGCAGCCTCTAAAATACTAGGTATGCAAATCACTGCTTATCTCACAGACTTTACCTCTGATATAAAAAAGAAACTGGTACAAGAATATGGAGCTAAAACCATCTTTACAAAAACCAGAGAAGAAGCAGAAAAACAAGCTCTTCAAGAGTCTGCGAAAAATGGCACAATCTTATTACCCCCATCTGATAATGATGATGTGATTGCAGGAGCTGCCACTGTTCTATTGGAAGCATTAGATCAACTCAAAGAAGAAATGGATGCGATATTTATTCCAATTGGAGGAGGCAGTCTATCTTCAGGAACAATTATTACAGCAAACTCGGTATCACCAAATACTAAAATATATGGCTCCGAGCCTGAGTCAGGAAATGATGCGTCAATCTCTGTAAAAAACAAAAAAATATACGCATTGTCCCAAGCTCCCCAAACTCTCGCTGATGGAGCTAAAACACAAAAAATCAGTGAACGTGTTTTTCAATATATGCAAAAAATAGATGGAATATACGAAATCACTGAACAAGAACTAGAATATTGGACATCATGGTTTAACCAATGCGAAATTTCAACAAATCCCTGTGAACCGACAAGCTCTCTTGCTACAGCTGCTGCTGCACGATGGCTCAAGGATCAAGTAACGCCAAAAAAGGTCTTGGTGATAATCACAGGTAGGAATATAAATGATTCCACATATAAAGAGTTGGCAAAAATCCAGAACTTGTATACACTGCCAGATTACTTCAATTAGACAACAAATGAAACATTTTCTACTTGCGTTATTTTTGCTTAGTATTCAGACAGCTTCTGCACATACAGAAAAGCTAAAGATATTAGTCAGTATCAACCCTATCTATAGCTTGGTAAAAAATGTTGTACAAGATTATGATGTATCTGATCTTATGGTACACCCCAATATCTCTCCACATCATTACCAGTTAAAGCCATCAGATATACATAAGATACAACAAGCAGATATTATTTTTATTGTAGATAAAAATTTTGAAACCTTCCTTGCGCATTATATCTCCAAGAATAACCTCAAAGCTAAAATTATAGAGCTTTCACATTCTTCTGGAATTAAAACTTTACCCGCAAGGAATATAAAAGTCCTACATACACATGACTCCCATGGTCATGACCAACATGATTGTCATCACCATGACCATGACCATGACCATGACCATGACCACCTTCGTCACACTATAGATCTACATTTATGGACCAGTATAGGAAACGCAGAAGCCATGGTAAAGCAGATAGAAAAAAATGTAATCGAACTTAACCCTGAGCATTCGCATATTTATAAGAGAAACACAGAGGATACTCTAAAAAAATTGTACAAATTAGATAAAGAGATCAAATTGATTCTAGATAGGAAAGTGCAAAATTCTCAATTCATTGTATTCCACGATGCGTATCAGTATTTCGAAAAAAGATACAATCTAAAGAACGCAGGTTCGGTCGCAGGCAGTAACTTTATTTATGGGCCCAAAACACTTCAAAATCTTAGGAAGAATATTGAACAAAATAATGTTCAATGTATATTCGCAGAACCTCAATTTTCAAACGAAGTCATTAATAAAGTGGCAAAAAGTACTAATACTAATGCAGGGTATCTAGATATAGAAGGAGGTAGCTTCGGAAAAAATATATCCCCCAAGGACTTATATTTCTTTATGATGAAGCAAAATGCACTCAATATACGTGACTGCGTTAAAAGATAACTATCTAGTTGTTACTTCTCCGTAATTAAATAATCTAAGACCAGTATCCGTGCGTATTGACAATCTACCACGCTCGTCTACCCCTAGACAAGGGCCTTCGAATATCCTATTACCCTGCTTTAATCTTACCTGCCTACCACGCAACACATCCTTATCTTCCCACTCACTTGCAAATTGAGAAAAGCCGTGACGCTCAAGCTTCTTATAATATTTGATTACGCTATTTACAATACTTGAAATCAACTCAGACCTATCTTGCTCTTTTCCTGTGATTTTACTAAGAGATGTCCATGGTCCCTGAATATCTTCTTCAGACTCCTCCATATTTACATTCACCCCTATTCCAACCACGGCATAAAATTGGTTCTTTATAGATTTTGTCTCTATTAATATCCCTGCCAGCTTTCTCCCGTCATACAGTATGTCATTGGGCCATTTAACGCTGATCCCATCCACCCCAGAAGATACCATTAACGCCTCTCTAATAGCCAACCCCGTAGAAAGACTTAGTCCACTTAACTGATTTGTGTATTTATAGAATCGGTATAATAGTGATATATATATATTGCTTCCTGATGGGGAAACCCATTCTCTATTGAGCCTACCTCTACCTTTTGACTGGTAATCCGCCACACATAGATATGGTGACTCCGAAACAATATGCTTAAAATAATCATTCGTAGATTCTGTCTTTTGTAAGACATCAACTTTTATATCTTTATTCTCAAGACCTTTTACAATGATTTCTTTAGTTAACAATTTTACACCACTCCTAATATAGTTTATTTTTATTTTATTTATTGCTTTTTGTGTAGCTACAAAGCCATGATCAAATATCTTCTCTTTATCTTACTGATTAAAATCTTTCAACTTTTCAATGAATCGCTTAACTTGTTTGCATTTATTGAATGTGACCCCTGTGTAAATTCATGACACACCAATAAGAGTTAATCTATACACCTAGTTTCGCCAATCTCTCAAAGTCATCAACAGATAACTCTTCGGGACGCATTTGGCCACTTAAACCTATAGATCGGAGTTCTTTTTCAGGGTCCTCAAATAAATCTTTCATAGTATTACGCAGCATTTTACGACGTTGGTTAAATGCTTTATTGCATAACATTTTGATTTTTTTATAGGTTCTAATCTTATCCTCATCTATCTCTTTTGGAAGCACACTAATAATCCCTGACATCACTTTTGGAGGGGGATAAAATACTGAGGGGGGGACATCAAAACAATACTCAATATTGCACATATATTGCGCTAGAACAGATACTATACCATATAGCTTGCTGCCGGGTTTTGCAGCGATGCGCTCCGCTACTTCCTTTTGAAACATCAAAACCATTTCATCGATCAACGAGAGATTATCAAGCCATTTAATGAGCAAAACCACTGATATATTATAGGGTAAATTTGAAACTATACTAAACCTCTTGCCGCCTGCCAAAGCGTTCTCATCTATACGCAAAGCATCTTCTGCAACAAGTTGTATTTTAGGGTTTTTCTCTCGTAAGTCACGAAGGTATTTTATACACGCCCTATCATACTCAACGGCTATTAGTTTTTGTATTGGCAATTCTAGTAAATTCTCGGTTAAGCCTCCTAAGCCACAACCTATTTCCATAACAATCTTGCCCTCAGGACGCGTTAGCTGCCTTGCAATTTTACTGGAGGTATTTTTATCAATGAGAAAATTTTGACCTAATTTCTTAGAAGGGCGGACCCCATATTTTTTGAAATCGTTAGCCATTAAAAATCATATATTTCTATGAATTTCTTCTTCTTCAAATTTTGCATATAATAATCAGCTTGCACAGCAATCTTCTTCTCTCTAATCATATTATCGAAAGCAGACATTTCGGTAGTATTCATATCGTATCTTTTATTGCATACTACCGCAAATTTGCTTCTCCCTAAATCATCGTATATTGTAGATACTTCGCCTTTTTGCATATCCGAAAGAATCTTTTTTGTCTTCAGATCCTTAATCTCTTGCAAATTTGCAGTGATTTTATTTACACTGATTTCTTTACTCCTTATGTGATCCAAGGATGAGCAATATTTAGTATTATTTCTAACCTTTTTTAAACTACGATAATCTGATTTGTTTTTTGTCTCAACGCTCGCTATATAAGCATCCATATAAACTTTTTCAGGCTTTGAATTGCTGATAAGGTTCAACACTTCTTGGTTGGATACTTCAATTTTACCAGCAATAACCTGAGATAACAATCTATCCCATATAATGTTAGTTTTCAATTGCCCCAAAAAAGCTTCGGTTGATAGCCCCTTACTCGCTAAATCTTTCAAAAGATTGCCTTTCTTCATTCCCTTGCTTTTTTCGATATTTCTTATCACATCCTCTATTTCCTTTTTTGAAGGATCTATACCTAACCCTTGTGCCTCTTGCACAAATACTTTCTCATTAATCATTGAATTTAATACACTCGAGAGAAGCTCTCCCTCTCTTACCTTAGATGCAGCAGGGTTGCTCTCTAAAGTGGCCTTGATTCTTTCATCCAAATCATTTTTAGTGATAATTTCTTTATCGACTATCGCTACAATCTGGTTGTCTGCAAAGCATATGTTGCAACTCAAAAGAAATAGCATAGAACAAAATATCCGTATCATCGCTTAGCTCAACCTCATTTACATTAATTAATATTCTTTAGATGTACCTCGAAGTCAAGTAAAAACCCTCTTGTAGGCTTAATTCCTATATTCAGATCTTTTGTGTAATCTTTTAAAAGAGAAATTCTGAAAGTAGAACATTCTCCTTTATATCCAATATCTATTTTAGATCCCACAAGAAAGTTTTTACTCCTAGTTCCGTTAAGGGTTACCTCTGCCCCAACAAACCATTCTTTAGCAAAATCTACTCTGCCATTTATCGATGTAGATTTATTCACCTTATTAGAACTAGCTGTAGAGATATAATTATAATGTATATGCCTTCCCCAAAAAGCAATACGATCTATATTGCTTTTACCTCCAATATCAAAACCTACATTAGCACCAATCTCTCCCCTCCTCAGATCATAATTCTTTGCATCAATTCTGGTACGAATATATAATTCTAAATTCTTTGATAAATCCATACCTACCCTGCCAACATAGTCAGAGAAATGTCGGTTATACATCCCACTATCTACTGTATAGCTATCATCCTTAACCATTCTATAACTTTGACCTACTAAAGCAGTATACCCGAAGTTGTCTAAAATAACACCAGAAGCAAATAGCCCATAACTTACTCTTGTACCAGTCTCGATTCTGTCAAAACCTGCATATCTATTTCTACTGAATAAGTTGGAATCAGAAATTTCAACCTCCTGGCTATCCTCATTTATTATTTTATCATTTTGAGAGTTATTCGGGCTCACTACCATATCTATCGTGGGCTCTAGATAGAATTCTCCTTTCTTGTGCCTACTAATTAGTGGATACCTCCATTTTAACTCTAAGGATGGCACAGATCGAATTACCTGATTCTTACTTCTTGGTGCAGAACTCAAAGAATCTGTCTGGTCTTTATTTTGAAAATTATAAAGATCAACTTGCATGTTAGGCCTTATTTTGATTTCTTGATAATTATAATAATATGTTTTCTCCCATGCAACATTAGCTGAAGCACGGTTACTTCTTACACCTGAATCTCTCAGAATATTCACAGCATTATAATCAAAAGTATAGTTACCATGCCCACTTGCAAAAGATTTATGATACCTTAATAAAGGCAACACTGTAACATCAGCACTCTTAGAATCCGTACTTCTTAATCCCTGGAAGACATAGCTCTCTATTGACCCATAATCATACCCATTCCTATAGAGGATCTCTATGTTAGAGTTCAAATAGTTTGGTGATTCCTGCCAGTAATTATGGAGATATGCTTTATCGGAAGCTCTGTCTAACTTAGCATTCGCACTCCATCTATCATTAAATCCATAAGAAAGCTCTCCTGCAACATGATATCTATGGTCTGGTACTGCTGATACAGAAGTTTTGTTTGTTTTTATATAGTTCCCTACTAAAGAATAGCTACCCTTCTCTAATAAGTGTCTAAATTGCGCTCTATGTATTATGCCCTTTTTTGAAGTAATCATTGGCGAATATAGCAAATCTTTATTATCAGACATTCGCAAATAATACGGAACAGAAATCGAATGCCCGTATACTCGGTTAGATTGATATTGGTGTGGTATCATAAATCCACTTTTAGAAGGCGCATCTGGCGAAGGCGCTCTCATATAGGGAAGGTAGAATACTGGGACACCATAAATTTTGAAGAGATTATTCCAATATGATACGTCCCTCTCCTTTTGATACACAACCGTTGATGCACTAACTTGCCATTGTGGGCTTCTACCCTCACATACAGGGCATGGGGTGTACGAGACATTTTTAAATACAGTCACACCCTCTTGAGAGTACTGAACAGTTTCTGCAATAAAGCGGTTTTCTTTGTCTAGAAGAGCGTTAGCCATGTATGCTATAATCTCCTTAGCATTATTATCTAACTCAATAAAGTCAGAATTGATAGTGTCTTCATTTGCATATATTACTTGAACATTTCCATAGGCATATGCTCTATTGGTATTCTTATAGTATATAATTTTATCTGATTTCAAACGATAACCTTCTGTGACAACATCTACATTACCTCTAGCCACGAGTACATTTTGAATATTGTCATATTCTACTGTATCAGCATCAACTACATATGAATTATTTCCCTCTGCAAATGAAGATACCAGAGCAGAAAAGATTATAAATATAAGTAAGCTCAGCAGTGTAAGAACTTTATAATTGCCACTTAGAGAATTATATGGTAGAAATCGTCTTGCTATATTAGTATCTCGATTATAGTAGTACATCATAATAATTGCGTCCTTAGCTCAGCTGGATAGAGCAACAGACTTCTAATCTGTAGGTCGGGAGTTCGAATCTCTCAGGACGCGCCATCATTTAGCTACAGAATATTCAAAAAACTTCTTAGTATCTTGGAGCGACTGGGATGCTTTAACTTCCTCAACGCCTTTGCCTCAATCTGCCTAATTCTCTCTCTTGTCACAGAAAACTGCTGACCAACTTCCTCCAAAGTGTGGTCTGTACTCATTCCAATTCCAAAACGCATACGCAGAACTCTTTCTTCTCTTGGCGTTAATCCAGAAAGAATCCTAGTAGTCATTTCACGTAAATTAGTTTGAACTGCGGCTTCTACAGGCAACATTGCGTTATCATCAGCGACAAAATCACCAAGCACACTTCCCTCGTCAGTATCACCCACTGGGTTTTCTAAACTTACGGGCTCTTTCGCAATCTTCATGACTTTTTTCACTTTTTCCAAAGGCATAGAGAGTCTTTCTGCAATTTCTGCTGGTGTTGGCTCATACCCCAACTCGTAGAACATTTGTCTACCAGTACGAATAATTTTATTGATAGTTTCAATCATATGCACTGGTATCCTAATTGTACGTGCCTGGTCTGCAATCGATCTAGTAATTGCCTGACGAATCCACCATGTTGCATATGTAGAGAATTTATACCCTCTTCTATATTCGAATTTATCTACAGCTTTCATCAAGCCTATATTACCTTCCTGAATAAGGTCTAGAAATTGTAGGCCTCTATTAGCATATTTCTTAGCAATAGAGATTACCAGTCTCAGATTGGCTTCGATCATTTCTTTCTTAGCTTTTGTAGTCTTTCTTTCGCCTTTTTGTACAGAAAGAACCAGCTTCTTAAATTCCTGCACCGGAAGACCTACATCCTCACTAATCTCTTGCATATCTTCTTGTATATCACTAATATCATTTCTTTGTGAATCGATAAATTTCTTCCAAGCCTTAGAGCCCTTTTCCTCCATTTCCATTAGCCATTCGTCGACCAAAGATTTACCAAAAAATTGACTTAAGAATTCTTTTCTTTCTACGCCGTTACTCTCAGCAAGCCTTAAAAAATCGGACTCAAGATTCACAATTCTACGATTATACCCGTATAAAGCATCCACGATTTCTTCGATGCTTTTGTCGTTAATATGCAGTTCTTTAATGTTCCCTGTAATCTGAGATATAATACTCTTATATTTTTCGCTTTCTGTGTAATTTTCTTTACCTTTTTGCTTCTTAAGGAAGCTAAATAGCTCCTCACATAGCTTAGCTATTTCTTTGAATTTATCTATTGTTTCCGGGAACAGAGAAGCCTCTAAAGCGATGACCGACATGTTTGATGTACCTTCTTCGTCATCCTCATCAAAGTCATCATTTGATTCCTCAGATTCTCCGCTACCCTTTTCGCTATTTGTTTTTCCCTCTACTGGAGCGGCACCAAATTCCTTTTCTTCACCTTCTACATCTCCGCTGACCGCCTTATCTCCGGCTAAAGCCTCAAGGTCTATGATATCTCTGAGCATAATCTTTTCATTTACTAGGTTCTCATACCAATCAATAAACTGATTCATGGCAAGTGGGAACTCACATAGCGCACTAAGCATCTCGCCTTTACCAACCTCTATACGCTTCGCTATCTCAATTTCTCCAGCTCTGGATAGAAGATGTACTCCCCCCATGTCTTTCAGATACATTCTTACTGGATCATCTGTAGTTTCTGTAGGGGCGCTGATAGTCGCAGTAGCCGCTGGCTCTGAATCCACATCCTCATCCGACTCTAAAGTAGTTCCGTCATCACCTTTTGCAACTTCATTATTTAATATTGTAACACCCGCTTTCTCAATAGAGGTAATTACATGGTCAATAACATCCTGGTCTACAATCTCTGGAGAAACCAATTTATATATGCTCTCCACCTCTAGAAGCCCTTTGTTCTTTCCGAATGCAATAAGCTTTTTGATTGCATTTTCAATTGCTTCATTTGTAATTTTAATTTCTTTTCCAGTCATATGAATTTCCTATTATTCGGACAATGAGCGTATACAGCTCTCCGTTTCAATTATTTGCTTCTTCAAATTTGCTGCTATCTCCATAGATCCTTCATCTAAAGACTGTGCATACTTCCTGTATTCATCCTTTAGCACCTCTAAGCTATAACATGCAAAAGTTTGGTCCCATGACATTATCATATTATTAATATCTTTTATACTGATTTTATCCAAAAAACGAGTATGCGCTCCAGATAAGTGCTTGATTATAGAAAAATCCAACTTGTCCTTCAACAAAGATTTAAATCTAGAATCAAAATCATCTATTTCTTTGTTTCTGGAGATCTCAGAGTAAACAAAAGAAATAGCAGAATATATTTTGTGAAAATACTCTGAATCCATTGTTATTGCAAAAAACTCATCATGAATCTTATTGTTTAGCATAAGGCTTGGAGCCTCCATGATAAGTGCCAATAAGTTTAAAGAAGCTCTTTCTAATTGAGATAGAGGCTCTACCTTACTTTTAGAAATGGTAGACTTTCTGGTTTTAATAGAGTTTCTACCTCTAAAAAATTCAAACAATCTATTATTGAAGTATTGATTGTAAAATTTTCTTACATTCAAATTTTCTATTCTCTCTGATAAATCTTGAAAGCGCTTTTTTAACATAGCTTGCTTTTCTGGAGTCTTAAGGTCTGCCGTTGATATGTATAAATTCCATATTGCCTCGCATAAATCTATTTTATGTTCAAATAAACTTTTCAAGTAAGCTGCACAATGATTTTTCACAACATCGTCTGGATCTAAACCTTCAGGCATTTTGACAAAATTTATTGAATATCCAGGCTTCAAAATAGGAAGCACAACGTCTATTACTCTAGTCATAGCTTTTATTCCTGCAGCATCCCCATCCATACAGACGGTAGGTGCTTCTGAAATTTTCCAAAGCTTTTTTATATGAAATTCTGACACAGATGTACCCAGTGTAGCTACAACATTTTTTATTCCTGCCATATATAGGGAGATAACATCCGTATATCCCTCAACAATATATACTTGTTTCTCTGACCTTAGCTCTTTAAATAATGTATTCTCATTATACAAGACTTGCTTCTTGTGGAACACCTCCGTTTCTGGAGAATTCAGATATTTAGGCTGCGCATCCTTCTCAATAGCTCTTCCTCCGAAAGCAATAATTTTTCCCTTAAAGTTCACAATAGGGAACATTACCCTGCCTCTAAATTTATCTATTATTTGCCTATTATCTAATATTGTGATCAAGCCACTTTTCTTAATGTCACTCTCTAGATATCCACGAGATTTCAAATAGGATATCAATGAATTTTTTGTATTTGGCGCATATCCCAAGAAGAAAGATTTGATATATTCATTTGATATCTCTCTGTTATGCAGATAATTAAGATATGGAAGAGCCTCTTGAGCATGAAGATTCCTATGAAACCATTTAGCAGCCTCTATATTAATCTTATCTATCATGAATTCTGCTTTAGATACGGGTTTTGTATTTTCAGGAATAGGTATATTATAAGATCTCGCCAGATGCTTAACGGCCTCTCCAAAGTCCAAATTCTCTGTTTGTTCAACAAAATTTATTATATCCCCATTAACGCCGCAGCCAAAACAATGGTAAAACTGCTTAGTATCATTTACCGAAAAAGAAGCAGTCTTTTCGATATGAAAAGGGCATCTGCCAAAATAATCTTTCCCTTTTTTTGTTAATTTTACCCTTTTAGAAACTAGGTCAGAGATGCTTATCTGCCCCTTAAGATTTTCTATAAAATTAGTGCTTACACCCATTTTTTATTGATATAGGAATTAATATTTGCTATAAAGGTTCCGCAAAGTGCATGCTTTATGACGCCTGACTTCCCTTGGATGATAGCGTACAAGTCTGCATAAATCAAACAACTAATCCCTTCCATTTTGTAATTGCATTCATATTATTATCAGGTGAGCGACATGACTAAACTTCCAGTGACAGAGAAAGGGTTCAAAGAAATCAACGAACGGTTGATAGAATTAAAAACTAAAGACAGACCAGAAATCATTAAGGCAATTGCAGAAGCTAGAGCATTAGGTGATTTATCAGAAAATGCAGAATATAAATCTGCAAGAGAGCGTCAAAGCTTCATAGAAGGAAAGATTGAAGAGATTGAAGATAAAATAGCTAGATCTGAGGTTATTGATATTTCCAAAATTTCTGGTGATACAGTAAAATTTGGTGCAAATGTAAAAATCATTGACGTGGATACAGAAAAAGAAAGTCTATACCAAATAGTAGGCGCATATGAATCTGATATCGCACAAAAAAAGATCTCTATCACCTCGCCTATTGCAAGAGCAATGATTGGCAAATCCGTAGGTAGCACAGTAGAAGTACACGCGCCAACAGGTATCAAGGAGTATGAGATACTAAACATCAAATACGAATAGCACTCGTAGCTCAGCTGGATAGAGCATTGCCTTCCGAGGGCAAAGGTCGGACGTTCGAATCGTCTCGAGTGCGCCAGCTTTTCTTTTACCCTCTATACACCCTTTAAATCCTCAACTGCTTTGTTGTTCTTTTTGTTCCCCGCGTTTAACGCAGACTTGGGCTCTAGAAAAAACACATGTGCCTCTTCCTGAGATGCAAGAAAATGCTCTACACCTCTTGGCACAATAAAAATCCCCTTTCAGACAAACTAACCCTCCGTTCGCAACTAAAAACATTGCATCTTCATGCTTATGCCAAAATAACTCCCCCTTAAACTTTGCCACTTTGATCTAGTTGTCGTGCAATTACCCAACTATTCGAGGGTTCCAGGTATCCGCAAACAGTCCAACCCTCTGATTGAAATTCACTTTATCCATTTTTATACTATAAGTATTTCTCTACCAAAGCTTCTGCGATTTGTACCGCGTTCAAAGCCGCCCCTTTCCTGAGATTATCAGAAACAACCCAAAGACATAATGCATTTTTCTTGGAAGGATCTTTTCTCACACGAGAAACATACACTTCATCCTTACCAGCATACTCGAAAGGAGTAGAATATTTATAAGGATCTTGTAAGTCTGTCACCTTTACACCCTTTGCTTTGCTCAAAGCCTTTTTTGCAGATTCTAAATCCACATCTTTTTTAAATTCAACAGAGATAGAAACGCTATGTCCAATAAATACAGGCACACGCACACATGTAGGAACAACGTCAATCTTAGAATCAAAAATCTTTCTCAATTCGTTTATAACTTTTGTTTCTTCTCCTGTAAATCCGCTCTCCTCAATAGCATCTATTTGAGGTATGAGGTTAAAACAAATTTGCTTTTTGAATTTTTCAGCAGGAATTTTTTTATAAACATAAGTTCCCTTTGTCTGCTCAAATAGCTCATCCATTCCTTGCTTCCCCGCACCAGAAACTGATTGGTATGAAGATATCACCACCCTCTCAATACCGTATAAATCATGTAGTGGCTTCAGTGCCACCGCAACAGGGATAGCAATGCAGTTTGGGTTTGAAATTATCTTCTTTTTATCAAAGAAGTTTATTTGCTCTTCATTCACTTCAGGAACAACTAACGGAACATCTTTATCCATTCTGAAATGAGAAGTATTATCAATTACTATATTCCCTGCGCTAGCTGCAATCGGAGCGTATTTTGCAGATAAAGAAGATCGTGCAGAGAAGAAAGCTATATCGGATTTTGAGAAATCAAAATTCTCTAGAGCATCTACCTTTACGACTTTCTCTTCTCCAAAAGACACTTCCTTTCCTATAGATCTATTAGATGCTAAAGCGTATACGGTGCCTACAGGAAAATTCCTCTCTCCTAGTATCTTAAGCATATTTGATCCAACACTGCCTGTCGCCCCTACTATAGCTACGTTATACTTCATCTTTCATTCTCTCGTTTTTAATATTATGAAACCTCCCCATCAACATATCATTATTCCTAAATTCTCCAAGTATTTTTTCCGTGCAGACCTCAGGGTCCGCCTCTTTAGATAGCATATTTAAGCAAGAGTGCTTTGCTTTTACGAAGACTACCACACCTTCGGAGCGTAGATTTATTGACAATGCCTCTGCAATTTCTTGTGTCATTCTCTCCTGTAACTGTAACCTCTTTGTAAATACTTCAATTACCCTAAGAATCCTACCAAAGCCCACCACGCCGTTTGTCGGCAAATAGGCAATATCTATAGAACCGCTGAAAGGCAAAAAATGGTGCTCACAAAAGGAGTTGAAACGAATTCCCTTTAAAACAATGATCTGCTCACCATCTACACCTTTATTGAATGAAGAGTCATCGATAATGCTATCTGGATTTTTCTGATATCCTGAGAATAGATCCCTGTATCCCTCGATAACCTTATTTGGCGTATTATGAAGACCTGGCCTCTTTATATCTTCACCAATCCAACTAAGAATGGTTTCTAGTGCTTTTTTTGCTTCTGCATCTGAGGACATCAGTAAATCGCTTATTATTAATACAACCGCCAGGATAGCATCAACAAACTATTTCACAACTTTTTCATAAAGATCTAGTCACATTACTTGTACTACAGTGTAAGAAAAGCCTAACGAAGAAGGCGGACCTGATAAACATCCTGCTATTGCTTCTAGAATTGTCACGCTTTAGATATTCTATAGAAGACTATAGGTCTTTTTTAAGGTTACTGGATCTTATGCATATAGCACCTTGCAGCATCCTGAAGAAGCGGAATGTGTTCTATATGAAGCTTTACAAAGACTAGGCGAGCTTGCTGAACACAGCAATCTACCACTGTTAAGCAATATCAAAGTCCTACACCGTCCTAAGCCTAAAAATCTTCAGCAGAGAATTATTATACTTCCTTGAGAACACTTCCGCGGCAAATTTTCCTATATCAAAATCCTCGGTATAGTGCGTACGCACAACTAAAATTGCATCTTCGGTAAGCCATTTTTTCTTCACAAGGCTTCCTACGGATCTCTCTACTAATCCTTCTTTGAAGGGAGGGTCTATAAACGCTATAGAGCACCCATACCTTGCCGGAGGAAGATTTGTTGCATCACCACGTATCACCTCTAATGACCCAACCAATCCTAGGGCTTGAGTATTTTTCTGTAATGATGCAAAACTATCCGAGTCTTTTTCTATAATAACTCCCTTTGTAACCCCCCTAGAAAATGCCTCGAAAGTAATTGCGCCCGCACCTCCAAACACGTCTATTATAGTTGCACCTTCAAGCACAGATTTATTTGTTTCAGAGTCAAGAAATTGTCCGCTACTCAGAATACTGAATAAAGCTTCTTTAATGCGACCTGTGATTGGTCGATAGCTACTATTTTCTTTTGTTTTAAATTTATGACCCTTCAGCTTTCCTGAGATAATCTTCATATGTTTCCTCTCTGATTTTAGACTGCATAATTTCGCCTTTCTTAATAGACCCGAGCTTGTAACCAGCGTACTCAACTCTTTTTAACCTACTTATACTCAGCCCCATATCCGCTACAATCTTTCGTATTTCTCTGTTCTTCCCTTCTGTAAGTATAAACTCTAGCCAGGAATTTGCATTCTCTTGTTTTATTATTTTAGCAAAAATTTTACCATATTTAATACCACCTATCACAGATCCTTTTTCTAGATTCTTTAGTTTTCTCTCACTCACAGAGCCATAAACACGCACATGGTATAAACGTTTTAGCTTATTCTCCGGCAATTCAAAATAACGAGCTAATTCTCCATTATTCGTCAATAACAACAAACCCTCGGATTTCATGTCTAAACGCCCCACTGATACAAGGCGAGGTAGGTCTTTTGGCAGTATATCAAAAATAGTTGGCCTGCCCTGGGGATCTTTATTTGATGTAATATATCCAACTGGCTTGTGGAATACCCATATTTTTAATTCATCCTCCCTTTTAAGCTTCTTGTTATTCACGAGAATTTCATCTCTATCTTCAACTTTTGCAGTAGGCGTACGAACAATCTTACCATTTATTTGAACTTTACCACTAGTTACCAATGTTTTAGCGTCTCTCCTAGAGCATAATCCGGAATGTGCAATTTTTTTAGTGATGTTTCTTAGAATCATTCTTTGTCGCGATCTTGATTTGCATGTTGAATGAGGGCACTAATGATTTTTGAATCATCTTCGTTTGTTTCATATTCTGGGTGCCACTCTACCCCCAAACAGAAATCTAGCTTTGTATGCTCAATAGCCTCGATAACCCCATCTGAAGCAACCGCAGAAACTCGTAAGTCTTTTCCTAAATCGTGCACAGCTTGATGGTGATGAGTATTCACCTTATACCTCTCTTTGCCGACTATGCTATAAAGCAACGAATCTTTTTCTATGTCGATATAATGTCTCTCCAAAGATGCATCCCCACCTGGCCTATGATTCATATCCGTTTTAATATCACTACTACCTATATCCTGATAAAGCGTTCCACCCAATACAACATTTAGCAGTTGCTCTCCAGCGCATATTCCAAGCATAGGTTTGTTTTCTTCCAGGACTTTATGCATTAGTTTTATTTCAAAATTCGTTCTGTGATCTACTGAAAGAATAGATTTTGGATCTGGTTTCTTGCCATAAAATTCGGGGTTAATATCATATTCTCCACCAGGGAATATGAATCCATCGCATAAATCGACATACTCGACTATAAGGCTCTCTTGGTACGGTATCAACACCGGAACCCCTCCATTATTTTCTATAGAATTTGCATAATGTACGCGCAGAGCATACCAAGGATGGTTGGAGTATCCACCCTCTGACTCCATACGAGTATCGTAATCGATTACTATTCCTATAATTGCTTTTTTAGTTCTCATAATCTCATTTTATAATGCACTCAATTACTCTTCAAGAACATTATAACATCTTTGTGGTTTCCGTAATATAAAAACAGCTTTACAATTTCACAAACTGACGTACTCTTATGTCCGTGTTTTATTTGAGAGGTTATCATGTCAGCAGAAGCAGCAAATAACACAAAGTCTCTTATGCAACTAGTCTCTGGTGCTGATATCGTTGTGCAATTCACAATACTCTTGCTTCTCCTAGCGTCAATCTGGTCTTGGACAATCATATTCCATAAATGGATTTTAGTGAGTTATGTGTCTAAAAGAACAAAAAATTTTGAGAGAAGTTTTCGTAAAAAAAACATCAATAAAATCTTTGATAATCTGAAGAATAATGCCATCGCCCCTATAGAGCAAATATTCGTTGCTGCAATGGCAACTCATAAAGAAGGCAATCACAGCGCAGCTGCTTTACTAACGAAAAATAGGAGCATTGAGAAGCTCGAACAAGGCCTAACCTATCTCGCTACAATCGCAGCCGCAACTCCATTCATAGGGCTATTCGGAACCGTATGGGGAATTATGCACAGCTTCCAATCTATTGCCGCATCAAAAAATACATCCCTGGCTATAGTTGCCCCTGGAATCGCAGAGGCTTTATTCGCAACTGGACTTGGTCTTGCTGCTGCAATACCTGCTCTAGTTTTCTATAACATACTAAATTCAAAAATAGACAGAATCGAAGACAACTCAGATAATTTTTTAATAGAAATAGACTCAACACTAAAATAACAACGTGATAAATAGGAATAATTCCCTACGCAAAAATCGTCGAAAAAGAAATATTGATAATATCAATATCACTCCCTTAGTTGACGTAATGTTAGTGCTGTTGATTATATTCATGGTAACTTCACCAATGCTAGTTTCCGGCATAAAAGTAGACCTTCCTAAAGCTCAATCAAAACCCCTCTCCGGAAAAGATGAACCATTATCTATTTCTATCAAAAAATCTGGAAATATTTATCTAAATAATGTTTCTATCAATAAAAAGGATCTCATAAAAAAACTCAAAGCCATTACAAAAGAAAAATATGACTCGAGAGTGTTTGTGAGAGGAGATAGACAGATAAATTATGGCAAAATAATTAAAGTCATTGGAGCGCTAAATTCCGCAGGGTTTTCAAAAGTCTCTCTTGTTACAGAGATTGATTCCTAAAATGTATAAAGCTTTAAAATATTCTTTGGTTCTACACACCCTCTTGATCATAGCTTTTTTATTCAAGCTCCCTGACTTCTATAAAGAAACTCACCCAAAAACAGTCGTCACAGTAGATATTATAAAAGCATCAGAAATAACAAATTTAAAAAACACATCGAAAGATCATTCCAAGAAAAAAATTAGCTTGCCTAAGCCTCCTCCCACAAAAGCAATTCAGAAAAAAGTCATCAAAGCCAAAGCGCCAACACACACAGCAAAGATTAAAAAAATTGTAAAAAAACAGCTTCCTAAAAAAGAAGATGACTTAGATAGACTTATAAAAGACCTAGAAAGCAATGGCGGTACTGCCAAAAACGATTCAAAAACAAATAATAGTTCCACAAAACCGTATAACGAGCATATCCCTCTCTCGCTCTCTGAAAAAGATAATATAAAAATACAGATTGAGAAGAAATTTGCTAACCCAGTAGCACTCGATTTCAAGCCAAAAGAACTAGTAATCAAGATCAAACTCAAGATGAATAAGGACGGCAGCATAGAGAATGCAGCAAGCTTAAATAGCAGCATTTACCGAAAGAAATACTCTAGCATTTTTAACACACTAAAAAATGCCTTGATACGCGCCTCCCACGTAGCTAGCCCCATAGTAGGTATGCCGCCTAACAAATATGGTGGTCCTAATGGGTGGAAAGAAATCGAACTTACTTTTGATGCATATTACCTAATGCATCAAAAGTAATTACAATATCTTATTGACTATTTTTTATTTTGATGTCTAATGCGTGCGCTGGTTTTTTTAAGTCGGGTTAAACAATAGGGGGGATGTCAAAACAAAAGGAAAAAGAGGGCCTGGATTTATTTAAAGATCCACAATATATCTGCAAATCGTCTGCCCTAATTACAGATTCTTTACGACAAGGGTCAGAAGTAGTACAGATGCCTAATGGAGACATCATGGTCTCAGAGATCAAAAGAGTTACAAATCAGTATCATTGGAGTGGCGAGAAGAAGAAATTCAAAAGAACTAGTACCGATATTGGATAACTTATCGAGATTTTCTTACCAAATCATTCGCTAGACTTATCTTAACTTGTTTAATTTTAGTTTTCTGAGCACGGCTTTTGAGTATGTTTTTATATATCTGCATATTACTTAGAACATGCTGCACATACGCTCTAGTCTCATAGAATGGTATTTTTTCTACCCACTCCACTACATCATCAAGATCACTCATACCTCTGGGGTCGCCATATGCTTTGATCCATTTATCAACATTGTGTGGGCCACCATTATAAGCAGCAATTGCTAGGATATAATGATTATCATATCTCTCTAGTAGCGAAGCTATATAGTGACTTCCTAGTTTGATATTTAATGAAGGACTGTTGAATAATTTCTCTTTACTAATCCTGATACCCAAGTCTTTACTAACATCTTGCGCAGTAGCGTACATTAGCTGCATTAGTCCCATTGCTCCAGCGGGACTTAGAGCATTTGTGTCAAACTCACTTTCCTGCCTAATTAAAGATAGTATCAAAGCCTTCTCAACACTTTTATTAGCTGAGTTGAGATTCACCAAAGGATATCCAGATTCTGCAAATAATAACCCGCCGCGTCCTGATATCTTGCTATACAACACTGATAATGCGTAAAGCTTTTTCTGATACCCTATCTGCGTTAACAGATACTTTTTCCCAGCAGTATTCGCATATCTATATGCTGCCGCTGCAAATTTTCTTGAGATCTGGTGCTGCTTTGCTTTTGCAAATATCCTACTAGCCCGCACAAAATCATTATTCTCTACCCAATCCCTATCAGACTGACTGATAGTAGGTGTTTTATCTACAGGCTGAATGTTCTTATTCCTTTTGATCTTAGTAATTGCCAGTTGCCCATAATAGGTATCAGGATATTCTGCAGCAATGTTAAAATTTGAAGTTGCCTTATCCTTATTCCCTAGTTTTTGGTACATTAAACCAGACCAATATGCACTTTTAGATCTACTGATCGCATATTTAGATTTCTTCTGTATATTCTGAAAATGTTTTAAAGCACGCTTTGCATTATTCTGGTAAACCCAAGCAACCTTACCCGCAAACCACTCTCCATCTACATAGTTCACAGCATTCCCGTAGTTATGTACGCTCGACATTGCATATGCTGTTTTATAATGGCCTTTTTGCGCCATCTCTAATGCAGTTCGAGCTCTCATCTTAAACCAAACATCCGATCTTAAAGTCCTTACATATCCATGATGATCCAGAACCAATTTAGCTATTTTACCGTACTGACCTCTTTTCTGATACCAAGCAGCCCTTGCGTATAAGAATCCAGGAGCAGATCTTAGTTTTTTGGGAACACTGGAAACTATAGAATTAATATTGCTTTGGTTTCTAAGTATTTTTAAACGGGCTTCAAATAACTTTCTAAAATCATTATTCACCAACCCCAATAAGTCATTATCTACTCTTGTGTAACCCTGCCAGATCATATGGTCTATTTTCTTAATATGATCACTGTGTGTAAGGTGTTTTCTATATTTACCCAAAAACCCCCTTCTCTCTGCAGCATTATATTCAACATGTATCCACGCCTTTTTTACCCATGCAGACAGATTCTTTTTCCCCAATTGATTCCCATTTATCTCCAAATAATATTTTATACCTTGATCAGTAACCGGAAGCTTTTTACGAAACCATTTTTTCAAAAAAGCCTTATCTGTATCAGAGTTGATTTTATTTTCTGCTATAGATTGAAGAAGCCAAGTATCTGGAAATGATGGATTCTTGGCAACAAAAGTTAGTATCTCTTCTGTCTTAGCTGAGCTAGTACTACCTCTATACTCACCCCATAACACCATCTTCTCCAGCAATGGGTTAGATTGCGATTTTGCGCATCTTAAAGCAGAGTCCCACCTCTCTTCAGACATTAGATCCATAGCAGAGCAAGGCTTAGCATAGGCTGCATCGTAGGATACAACACAAAAAAAGAGTGCAAAGATAATATATATATATAAAGATGACCCTCTTCTTGTCATATCAACCACACATAAAGTCGTTTAACAGAAATATTAACAAACTTAGTTTAATACTTTATTAATTTTCGAAAATCGTATTAATTATTATTACATATAAAATATCATATTTTTTTTATTCAACTATTGAAACGGCAAGAGACAATCACTATATAACAAGAAACATTACTAAACCAAAAAAACAGAGAATAGGATATGAGCAAAGTAGAAACAAGGAAATTTGATGCAGAAGTTGGAAAAGTTTTAAACTTAATGATCCACTCCCTTTACACCAATAAAGACATCTTCTTGCGTGAGCTTATTTCCAATGCATCCGATGCATCTGACAAATTAAGATTTGAAGCTGCAAAAACAGATTCCATCAGTCACGAAGCTCTGAAAATAGTAATCTCTGCTGATAAAGAAAAGAAAACATTATCCCTCAGAGATTATGGGATAGGAATGAACAAGCAGGATCTCATAGAAAATCTTGGCACTATTGCTAGGTCCGGAACACAAAAATTCTTAGAGCAACTCACTGGAGACGGGAATAAAGACTTAGAGTTAATTGGGCAATTTGGAGTTGGTTTCTATTCTGGATTCATGGTTGCAAATTCTATGTCAGTAAAAACAAAAAAAATACTCGAAGATAAAGCATGGGTATGGTCATCAAAAGGAGATGGTGAGTTTACTATCTCAGAATCAGACGACAAAGATTTCTCTGTAGGAACAGAAATCACATTACATCTTAAAGAAGGAGAAGAAGAATATTTAGATCAGTTTAAAATTAACCATGTAGTAAGCGCTTACTCTGATCACATCTCTATCCCTGTAGAGTTCAAAGAAGAAGGAAAAGATAATGCTACCCTCAATAGCTCCTCTGCTCTTTGGAAAAAATCTAAATCAGATATTAAAGAAGAAGACTACAGTGCGTTCTATAAAAAGGTATCCTCTCTGCCAGGAGACCCTTGGATAACCATTCATAACCACAATGAAGGTGCTGTTGAGTATACAAACTTACTTTTCATACCTGATAGCAAAACTTTTGACCTCTTCCACCCAGACCGAAAAAGAAGTGTAAAGCTATATATCAAAAGAGTCTTCATTAATGATGAAGGAGTAGATGTCATTCCTCAATATTTACGTTTCTTACGCGGAGTAATAGACTCCCAAGATCTACCTCTGAATATCAGCAGAGAAACTCTGCAGCATAATAGAGTGCTAGAAAAGATTAAAGCTGCCGTAACTAAAAAAGTTATATCCGAATTAAGCAAAAAACTTTCTTCAGATAGAGATTCTTACATAACATTCTGGGATAATTTTGGAGCTGCATTAAAAGAAGGCCTTTGTGAGTTTGGCAATAACCACGAGCAAATCTTGGATGCCTGTTTATTCAAAAGCTTAAAGGCAGATAAATATATTACGATGAAAGAGTATATCGATAGCATGCCTGAAGACCAAGAATCTATATACTATATAAGTGGAGATAGCGAAGAAAGTATCAAAAATCACCCACAACTAGAGGGATTCTCAGAGAAAGGGTTTGATATCCTTCTGTTCTCCGACTCTGTAGATAATTTTTGGACAAATGTCGTAAGTCAATATAAAGAAAAAGACATTAAATCTGTCACTAGAAGTGATATTGATCTTAGTAAAGATAAGGATGATCAAAAAGCAGACGAGAAGCACAAAAAAGACCACGAAAAACTAGTGAAGTACTTTAAAGAAACCTTAGGAGAAGCTGTGAAAGATATAAAAATCTCCAAGAAGCTTACAGATAGTCCTGTGTGTCTAGCTGTAGGAGAGGGAGCAATGGACATCAGAATGGAAAGGCTTCTTGCTGAACAAAAGCAATTAAAAACACCATCTTCAAAGATATTAGAAATAAACCCGAAACACAAAGTGATAGAGCGTATCGCAGAAAAAGTAGAATCTGGTGCTACTAATTGTCATACAGAAGGTTCAGTAAGGCTTCTTTTTGATCAAGCTTGCATCTTAGAAGGAGAGCCCCTACAAAATACTGTAGATTTCTCCAAAAGAATGACAGATGTTTTGAAATCATGCGTGATATAGCGGTATGTTTATAGTATCTTCATTACTAAAGCTTCTGATAACAATGCTGGATATATATTCTTTCTTCCTAACAGCGTGGATTATTCTCAGCTTGTTGGTTCATTTCGATATCATAAATTATGATAATCGTTTTGTCAGGAGCATAAAGCATTTTTTGGACTCCATAATAAAGCCTGCCTTAAATAAGATTAGACGCTTCCTACCTTTATTTGGAGCAATAGATCTTTCGCCTCTGGCGCTTTATTTAGCAATCGGGTTTTTAAAAAATATGGCTATATACGGAGTAGTAAATTCAGCTTTTTAGATAATACTTTCTGAAAAAAGTAAAATATCATTTACATAATAGTGAAACATGTTATGTATATGTAAAATTTGTTAACTTGTAATGCGGTGTTAATCATGCAATCGCTTCTACCACCGACAATCTTGGTTATAGATTCTGACCTAGTTTCCAGAACAGCAATATCCAATATATTAGAGCGTAGTGGGTTTATAGTTATTTCAAAAAACAATAGCGATGATGCTTTAAAATTATTTAACTCACAGTCAACTAAACCTCACCTAGTTCTTGTGCAATCAAAGTTGGAGGGGCTGTCTGGAATAGAAGTGTGTACTTTAATTAAAACCAAACAGGCTTCTGGGGATATCCCTGTGCTAATTGTTGCAGACCATTCTGACTCTCTTGATGATCTGATGGATTTAGAGAATGGGTTTGATGATTACATACCGTCGCATTACAGCGCTTCCGACATTCTCTCAAAGGTGAACCATGCTCTGAATAAGCACAAGCCTAATCTAAGAAAAAAAATTCTAAGTTATGGGAACATATCAATTAACTTAATGTCTTATAAAGTAACAAAAAACAAAAGAGAAGTTCATCTTGGCCCTACAGAATTTAAGATCCTGAAATGCTTTATAGAAGACCCTAAAAAAATTTTTTCTAGAGAAGATATTATGGAATATGTATGGGGAAAATCAAAAAATGTTGAGCCAAGAACTATAGATGTACATATTAACAGACTTAGATCCGCATTAAGTGAGCCAGGACAGCGCGCGCACTCAATAAAAACTATACGTTCCTCTGGTTATTGTCTAGAATCATCTGAAACAGCATAACTATACTTATGGATTCTAATATAAAATACAACACTTCTAGCCTGCTGAAGAGGATATTTGGGTCTTACATATCACCTTACAAAAACAAAATACTAATATCTGCTTTCTTTATGATTGCATCGGCTGCAGCTAGCGCATTCTACGTATGGCTAGTGAAGCCTGCTTTAGATGGCGTATTGGTGAATAATAAAAAGGATCTGATGACACTAATTCCCGCTGTAGCTGTTCTCATAACTTTAGTAAAGACGTCATCTGAGTACATGCAAGATTATTTAATTAAATTTGTTGGCCAGAGTGTAATTAATGATATTCAGTTAGACTTATATAAGAAATTGCTAAATTCAGATTTAAAATTTCTAAATCAGCATTCCTCTGGACATTTTCTTTCTAGATTTACAAATGACATCTTAACGCTAAAAAACTCTATTTCCCTGATGTTAGTAAGCATATTCAGAGAATCTCTTACTCTTATCTTCCTCCTAGCACTTATGTTCTATAATGACCCAATATTAGCTCTAATCGCTTTTGTTGTATTCCCCATAGGTGTATTCCCTATAGTGAAGATGGGCAAACGGGTAACAAAAGTCTCTCATGCCATACAAGAAGAATTAAGCAGATATGCAGTCAGGCTAGATGAAAGCGTTAGAAACATAAAGGCGATCAAATCCTTCTGTGCAGAAAAGCAAGAACTTGCATCTGCAAAAAAATCCCTTGCAGACTTGTTACTATGTTATGTAAAATCTATAAAAGTTGAATCTCTTGCATCTCCTATCATGGAAATGTTGGGTGGACTAGCTTTTGCCTCCGTAATATATTATGGAGGAAGGCAAGTTCTAGCCGGAAACACGAGCCCAGGAAGCTTCTTTACATTTATTGCTGCTTTATTCTCTGCCTATAAGCCCATGAAAAGCTTTGCATCACTCAACATCACCTTACAAAATGGTCTAGCTTCTGCAAATAGAATATTTTTGGTTATAGATGAGCCCAGTGTTATTGAAAGGCAAAATTTTAAGAAATCTCTTACAGTAAAAAAGCCTGAAATCACTTTTGAAAATATACGATTCAAGTATGCCAGGAAAGAGGCATTGAAAGGTGTTTCAATGTCTATCAAAAAAAATAGCATGGTTGCTATTGTTGGTGAATCAGGTAGTGGAAAATCTACGTTACTCGATTTACTCCTGAAATTTGATGACCCCAGTTCAGGTAAAATACTTATTGATGGTCAAAACACAAAAGATGTTTCTCCGCAATCTGTAAGAGAAAATATATCCATAGTAAGCCAAGATATTATGCTGTTTAATTCTACTATCACACAAAACATACACTACGGTAGCAAAGCCAGAATCTCAAAGCAGAAGATAGAAGCCGCATCAAAAGCAGCAGCTCTGGATTTTGTTCAAGATCTTCCAGAAAAATATAATACTAAAGTAGGGCATTTTGGAATTGAATTATCTGGGGGACAAAGACAAAGAATTGCCATAGCTCGTGCAATGTATAAAAATGCAAAAATAATGATTTTTGACGAAGCAACCTCATCTCTTGATCAATCTTCCGAACAAGCAATCAAAGAAGCAGTAGAAAAACTTAAACCCTCAAAGACTATTATATTCGTTACACACCGATTATCTTCTATACAATCTGCTGACCTTATCTATGTGATGAAAAATGGAGTTGTGGTCGAAAGTGGAAAACACAAAGAATTGCTTGATAATAAGAAAGAGTATTATAGACTGTATCACAAGAAACAGAAATAACATATCAAGGTATCAATGGAAAACACAAAAATCACATTAGTTAGCAATAATGCCTCTGAAGAAGTTGAAGCATCCTCACCAAAAGATACCTTTATGAGCTTCATTCCTCTGGTATTGGTTTTTGTGGTATTTTACTTTTTGATCATTAGACCGCAATCAAAAAAACATAAAACACAACAGGCTTTAATAAGCTCCGCAAAAAAAGGAGATAAGGTAATTATTGCCGGTGGTTTAATCGGGAAAATCATAAAAGAAAAAGAAGACAATATTATAGTAGTTGAGATCTCCAAAGGTACAACTGTAGAAGCATTAAAGTCTACTATAGCATCAATTGTAAGGCCTACCGCAGATGCCGCTGCAACAAAAAAGTAATTGAATGCGTAACAAAATCTTGAATTGGAAATTTGTTGCCATATTAGCAGTTTCTTTATCATTAACCTGGTACGCTCTTCCCAACTTCTTTATGTCAGAAACTTCTCTTTTGCCGAAGCAAAAAATTAATTTTGGATTAGACCTAAGAGGAGGATCTCAGCTTTTATTGAAGGTGAATTTTGAATCTTACCTGAAGGACCAAATGGAATTAACCTCCAATATGGTACGAAAATCTCTTCGCAAAAATAAGCTCAGGTACTCAAAATTAAGAGCAAACAAAAATAGCGTTACCCTTTCTGCGGTATCTCATGGAGACATTAAAAAAGTTCAAAAAATACTTAGAAAGATAGATGATAATCTAGATATAGAGAGTGATCAGCAAAGATTTACCATAAAATACTCCAATCAAAAGCTAGATAAAATGCATAAATCTGTTCTTGAACAAACACGTGAAATCATTAGGCATAGGATTGATGAAACTGGAACGAAAGAACCTTCGATTCAGAGACAAGGAGATTATGGAATCCTACTACAAGTCCCAGGTCTTGATGACCCTACGCAACTAAAAAGAGTGTTAGGTAAAACTGCAAAACTTGGCTTTCACCTTGTAGACTCAAATACTATTCTCTCCCAAGCTCTGAGTGGATATGTTCCAAGTGGTTCAAAGCTACTTCCAGGGGATACGAAAGGCTCTTGGTATGTAATAAAAAATCAGGTAATCGCAAGCGGTGATTTGCTTACCGATGCCAAATTTATGAATAATGAAAATGGCCAAGCTGGAGTTAGTTTCACCTTTAACACCTTAGGGGCCAAACTCTTTGCTGATGCAACAAGAAATAACAGAGGTAAGCAGCTAGCGATTGTACTGGACGATAAAGTACTAAGTGCTCCCGTTGTAAATGAGCCTATATTAAGTGGATCTGGGATTATCTCTGGAAACTTCACAGTGGCTAGCGCAAATGAGCTTGCTATGTTACTCCGAGCTGGATCACTTCCTGCTCCTATAGAGGTCGCTGAAGAAAAAATTGTTGGACCCAGTTTAGGAGAAGACTCCATAACGCTTGGTAAAAAATCAGCATTAATAGGTATCGCTTCAGTGATGGTATTTATGGTGATAACTTATGGAATCTTTGGAGTATTCGCTAGTTTTGCTCTTGCTTTCAATATCCTTTTTATCCTATCTATACTTACAATCATTCAGGCAACTCTAACACTTCCTGGTATCGCAGGGATAGTACTCACTGTTGGTATGGCGGTTGATGCAAATGTTCTGATATTTGAAAGAATTAGAGAGGAGTCTAATAGAAAATCTATTACATATTACTCTATCAAAAGAGGTTTTGAGCAAGCGTTTGCTACTATTCTAGATTCCAACCTAACCACATTAATAGCCGCATTTTTCTTATATGTATTTGGCTCGGGATTAATCAAAGGTTTCGCAGTTACACTAACTATCGGAATATTGTGCTCAATGTTTACGGCAATCACATTAACAAAGATATTTGTTCTAACTTGGATGCATTGCAGAGAGAAAACTACTTAAATTTTAACATCATGAATGCCTTTATAAAATCTTTTGTAAAGAGAGGTCGAGGCCTCTCCAGTAAGGATAGAGATATTCTGGAAAACTACCTGCCACAATATAAAATAGATCAGGGGACCCTTGTTAACCTTGATACGTCTAGTGCTATAAATTTTGAAATAGGGTTTGGTAGTGGGGAGTTTATTAATAGCATCGCACAGAAAAACCCTGAGCAAATTTTTATTGGATGTGAGCCATATACTACTGGAGTTGTGAAATTACTGAAAAATATCAAAAAGAATAATATTGAGAATATCTATATCTTTAATGACGATGCTAGGATTTTATTGCAAGAAATGCCTGAGGCTTTCTTGAATAGAGTGTTCATTTTATTCCCAGACCCATGGCCAAAAGCACGCCATCATAAAAGGCGTGTTATAAACCAAGCTCTGCTTAATCTACTTGAAGAAAAAATGAAAAAAGGAAGCAAGCTTTTGATTGCTACAGATCATGCTGATTATAGGGAGTGGATTTTGGAAGAATTAGAAAAGCATCCATCTTTTACACAAAATTCTGAGGAAGCATGGAAAGAAGAATCAGAAGAATACGTAGAAACGTCTTACCATAGAAAAGCTAGAAACAATAATATTTCATCAAGCTTCATGAGTTTTACTGTGACTTCAGATCTTTAATTTCTTCAGATGAATAAACCTTCATAGAAACAGCATGTAAACCTGCTTCGATTTCCTCTGCCAGAATCTTATAGATATACTGATGTCTTTTTACCTTTGAAAGCCCTTCGAATTTTTTAGAAGCTACAACAATATGCAAATGGGTTAACTTGCCCTCTCTCCAACCTACATGCCCGGCATGCTTACCACTGTCATCACGTAATTGTATAAAATTTGGATCCAACGCTTTCTCTATTTTTCTTTGTATCTCTTCTAGCATTATTATGTAAGATTCATCCTTTGTGTTGTACTTGAAATATTGGAGTGACAAATTGCTACAGCTAATGCGTCAGCTTCATGATCATTTGAAACTATTACAGAAGGAATTAGGTATTTAACCATAGCAATAACCTGATTTTTATCTGCCTTCCCGCTTCCAACAACAGCTTTTTTAACCAAACGAGGCGCGTATTCAAAAACTTTCATCTCATTATTGCCCGCAGCTAATATACTTGCTGCCCTTGCTTGACCCAACTTTAATGAAGACATCGGGTTACTATTTACGAAACTATCTTCTATAGCCATTTCTACGGGGTCATGAATTTTAATAACACTAAGAACAGCTTTATATATCTCGCTCAGCCTCTGTGAAATTTCATCTTTAGGGTTTGTTCTAATAGTACCGCTCGCAATATACTGAATCTTGCTGGGTTCACTATTTATAATGGCCCATCCAGTATTTGAAAGGCCCGGATCTATTCCTAAAATTGCTCGCACAGTGATTACAGTTTAATTTTATCCGCTATAGAATTTGCAATCTTGTAGTTCCCAGAAACAGATTGCACATCATCATTATCCTCCAAAAGATCCACGAGTTTCAATAGTTTTTCTGCTTTCTCAACGTCTTCTACCTCAACAACATTTTTTGGCTTCCACCCCAATCTTGCAACATCTGGCTCTGATATTTTTTTTCTTAAAAACTCGCTTACCTCATGAAAATTATCTGGATTACAATATATCTCATGATTTTTTTCTTCAGTAACGCATTCATCTGCCCCTGCTGTAACCGCAGCATCTAGCATGTCGTCTTCTGATGTCTCGCTGTCATAGAATTCAATCAAGCCCATTCTGTCGAACATATAAATAACACTGCCAGACTCAGCCATGTTCCCGCCGTTTTTATTTACAATTGTTTTAACATCACTTGCTGAACGGTTACGGTTATCTGTCAATACATCTATAATAAGAGCCACTCCCCCAGGGGCGTATGCTTCATAACGAATTTCATCAAAACTCTGATCATCCTGAGAGGAAGATGCTTTATTAAGTGCATTTTCTATTTTATCTTTTGGAAGGTTCGCAGCTTTTGCAGATGCAATAGCGGTCCTTAATCTTGGGTTAAACTCTATATCTGAAGTCCCTGTTTTTACAGCAACCATTATCTCACGAATTAATTTTCCAAAATTCTTTGCTCTTTTTGCATCCTGCGCCCCTTTACGATGCTGAATGTTTTTAAACTTTGAATGCCCTGCCATTATTTTCCTCTTAAAGACTCTATCATTTGGCTAGTTTCATATAATGGTATACCTAATATACTAGAAAAAGAACCATTTATTCTTTTTATATAGCGACCAATCACACCTTTAATTGTATAACCACCCGCCTTACCGTATCCATCCTTTGATTCCACAAAGTGCTCTATCTCTGCTTTTGTCATTCTTTTCATTGAAATAGTAGAGCCCACAACACGTGATTTTAAAGTTTCCACTTTATTACTTTCTACAATTCCACAATAAACAGCAGTGATTACCCTGTGTCTACTGCCAGAAATTAAAGATATATAATATCTGATCTCTTCATCAGAATGAGCTTTATGCAATAACACACCACGCGCAAAAGCAGTAGTATCTGCAGTAATTACTATAGCTTTTTTAGGGCCGATAATTTTTGCAATTGCCTCGAATTTTTCCTTAGCCACTCTTGAACAATAATGCTCTGGCTTTTCTTTTTTGCGTTCAGATTCATCTAAATCTACTGACAAAACTTCGTCAGGGGTAATGTCTGCACTCTTCAGTAACAGTAAACGTTCGCTAGAAGCAGATCCCAGAATGACGGGTAAGCGTTCCATTTTATTTATTATTATTTGCTCCTGTGGATGATTCTTGCTTTCCCAAGATCATAAGGAGTCATTTCAACAGTCACAGTGTCGCCAGCAAGAATTCTAATACGGTTTTTTCTCATTCTGCCAGAAGTATGCGCTATCACCGGATGATCATTCTCCAATGTTACCCTGAACATTGCGTTAGGCAAAACCTCTGTAACTTTTCCCTTAAATTCAATTAGCTCTTCCTTAGCCATATAACCTAAATTTTTAACTAGGACAGCAGTATAGCAGCTTATTGGCGGCTTGGCTATATGTATCTAGTGCTGCAGGTTGTGAAATTGCAGTGTATATGTGCTGTCTTTAGGCTCTCTATCTACACACCCAATGACATTGTTGCTAGTATTGAGTTTTTACTGTATGGTACACATCCTAATTTACGTACAGACAATGACTCTAAAGCCGATAATATGTGGCATATCAGGGACGGAAATCTCTGAAAGTATATATTCTGAAGATCTGAAATTTATCATGAATACTATACGCGAAAGAAACAAAAAAGCAGAAGACTACTCATCTCCTGATATATAAGGCTTAAATATGATACAGCAATACTCCAAAGGAATATTTTTAAAGATCTTACACAGCTTAATCTTTGTATTACTGAGCGCTTTGCTGGTCAAGTACAGTACAAGGCATAGTATAATACAAGTGCTATTTTTTAGAGCATTAATAGGATGCGTTATCTCTCTAATAATTTTAAAAATACTAGGAATTCCCTTAATGTTGAAAATACGTAAAAGCTCTTTATATATGTACACAACACGCGCTCTATTGAATTTACTAGGACTCTTAATATGGGTAGGAGCTGTCAAAAGATTAGGAATGAATGAAGCTGTTGCATTGGGGTATCTCACCCCTGTGTGGCTGATAATTGCCGCTATAATCTTCTGCTCAGAAAAAGTGACCTTTCTTAATATTAGCTTGGTTTTACTAAATACTGTAGGAGTGGTGTTAATCCTACAGCCAAAAATGCATAATGTAAGTACTTTAGGCCTTGTTGCTGCGTTGCTCAGCACAGTTATATGGGCGGCATATGATACTATATGCAAAAAACAAACTTACACTGAGCACTACTTACTTCAATCTCTTTATATACATTTCA
Source organism: Rickettsiales bacterium (assembly GCA_047404135.1). Taxonomy (GTDB): domain Bacteria; phylum Pseudomonadota; class Alphaproteobacteria; order Rickettsiales; family JABSSG01; genus JAHZKS01. The sequence continues at coordinate 398,933 of JBDOIT010000002.1, read as the reverse complement.
TCTTAGGAATACTCGCTGCTCCCTTTGCCATCTACTTGTGGGAGCCCATTTCTATCAATGACCTTCTGGGCTTTTCTTTGATAAGCTTCGCTGGAGTAATGAATATTATTGTACTTTTTCTAGGGTATGTATACGCACCTATTGTAGCTCTGATACCATTCAGCTATTCTCGCCTTCTCTTTGCAAGTATCTCTTCTTACTTGCTATACAACACCCTACCAACACCAGAATGTCTGGCAGGAGCAGCTATAATTCTGTCAACAGAATTATACTTTTATATTTCCACTAAAAAATCTCCTCCAGAGGTTGCTAGCAAAAATACTTTGGCTCAAGAAACCCCATAAAAACTATTGCCCTGTAATGCTATTGTTGAGATTTAGGTACTTTCACTAGCGGCCGCTAGTGATGCAAGTCGTGAAACGATGTTGTATGAATGTTGGTTTTGTAGATTCTTCTTTATAAATCTAGCTCCTGATCTGTTCAAATTACTAAAGGCGTCTTTCTCGGAATTGATTCTAAGAAGGTTCTGTATAGGCCTTCCACCCAGCATATATATCATTGGCTCTGCAGAGCTCCCTTCGTGCTGAATTTCTGTTCTAATGCCTTCCTGAATAATGACTTTACTATTCACCGTTCCATCTTTTATCACATGCATTTTCTTTCTGTTTTTCCGATTCATTTCGTGAATCTCATCTCCGCTACTAACTGATATAATGCCAAGACCATATGTTCCACTGTCAGCTTTTACAAATACATATGGATCGTCATCTATTCCATGTTTTTTATACCCTTCTTTGAGCAAAAAAATCATTTTGTCTACATAGTGTGCAATGCAGTCCAGACCTTTCGAGTTTTGAAAATTAACATTTCCGCAATTGAAAAATTTTGCTGACAAAAGGAATGGGTCAACAGAAAATTCAGAGCAAAATCTTTCTAGGGTAGTCTGATAGCTCTCAAAATGTTGAGACTTAGTTCTGGCATCCCAACAGCAAGACAAATGAGGCATAACAGGCTGCTCAATGTCTTTCAAAATCTCCGGGGCACCTCCGCTAAAATCATTATTTAAAACTATAGCATCTGGTATGAATTTTGTTTCTGTAATTTCCAAGACTCTACCATTTTTTATAAGCCCGTCTTGAGTAGAGATCTCTACTTCCCTTCCTCCATGCTCCAGTATTTTTTTTAATGCTTGAAGGCTGTCTAAATAGAATTGGTTACGCGTATGCTCTTCTGGTATCAACAGAATTTTATTTCCTGCTTTGCAACCATCTAAAAAATCCTGAGCCCTCCCTCCAATAGCAGGCAGATCCTCTGTAGATATATTATTGAATCCTGCAGGGAATACATTGGTATCAATTGGAGCCACTTTGCTCCCTGAATCTCTGATATCTACCGAGACAAAAAACATCGGATTTACATCTGTATATTCATTCTGGAACCAGTCCTCTATCTGCTTATTTTTATTGCTTACTATATCAGCAAGAATGCTATGTATTTCTGTCATACTTTCACTACATGGGATAAAGCAACAATTGCTGCAGTCTCTGCCCTAAGAATATTTTCGCCCAATGTAACAGGGCTTGTATATTGATTCAAATGTAGCATTTTTCTTTCTTCATCAGAAAAACCTCCCTCTGGTCCTGTCAATATTGTGATGTCGCCATCTATTTTCACTTGTGATATAGACTGAGTATTTTCTCTTTCGTCGCAAAAAAGCATTTTTTCCCTATTTTCCGCTACCAATGCTTTAAGTGATGTAGGTTGTTGTATCTCCGGCAAGCTAACCCTGCAACTTTGCTCAGATGCACCTATTATATAAGAATAAATTTTCTCTTCATTAACCTTTTTTATAATAGTTCTATCTGTGATCACCGGCATGAACTTTGTGCACCCTATCTCTGTGCATTTCTCAATCAGGAATCTTACTCGATCTGGCTTAATAGGAGAGAATGCTATGGTCACCGATCTCTTCTCGGATTTTTTTCTAATGAATTTTTTAACATCCAAAGTGATTTCAGATTTTTTAATTGCTTTTATACTAGCAAAAAACTCTCCGCTCTCTTGATTAAAAATCAACAGATCATCTCCTCCCTTCAAACGCAAAACTTTTGAAATATGATGCACTTTATCTTTATTCTTAAAAATAAAATCACCCGTGGATATTTTATTCTCCGAATACACTCTTGTTAACATTCTATACATGCGATACTAAATCTGTTTGTTATACACCATTATAAAACACAGCTTATAATTTGAACAGATTTAAGTTTATTGTCTAGTTGTAAAGGCGTATTCCTTTAAAAAGAGCAGTATCAGATAGGCAGAAGCAAATAACTCAAATATTCCTCAAGCACTAAAAAATATTTTGGGAAAGAAAAATGCAAGAAATGGAAAATTAAGAAAGCAATTAGTGGAAAGTGCAGGCAAGCCTACTCTCTTTCAATAAGTTTATGCAACCTAAAGCACTAGCTACCCACCTTCATATCCAAAACATCGCGAACTTTAGATGCTAGTTGCTGTAGAGTAAATGGCTTAGAAAGGAAATTGAAATCCGTGTCTTCATCAACTCCATAAGCATCAGAGAAAGCTTCTTCGGCATATCCAGAAATGAATACTACTTTTATCTTCGGATAATTTTTTTGTATCTCAGAAATCAAGGACGGACCATTCATCCCAGGCATCATAACATCCGTAATTATCACATCAATTTCGTGGCCATTGCTCTTCATAATATCCAGGGCCTCAGGACCGCTTTGAGCCTCTATAACGGTATAACCTTTATTCTTCAAGGCACTGGAGCTAAACATTCTCACTGGCGCTTCATCTTCTACCAGTAATATTGTGGCTTCACCCGTTAAGTCCTTTTGAACCAATCTATCTTCTATCTCAGTGATCATTTCTTCTCCCCTTTGATCGTCATTAAATTCTTTCAAATATATATAAAACGCACTACCTTTGCCCTCTTCTGAATCAAGATATATGAATCCACTGATCTGATTGATAATTCCATATACCGTTGACAATCCTAACCCTGTTCCTGCGCCTATATCCTTGGTGGAGAAAAATGGATCAAAAATTTTATCCTTCACTTTTTTGGGGATTCCTGTTCCTGTATCTTGTACCTCTATTAGAACATATCTTCCCGCAGTAATCTTATCATTTGGCACCGCAGCAACGAGATCTCTATGTATCTTATCAGCATTCTTTACGGATACATTCCTTGTATTAATAGATATTGTACCAACAGCACCTACTGCATTAATCGCATCTCTAGCATTCACTACCAAGTTTATAATAACCTGCTCTAGCTGCCCCTGGTCTACTTTCACAAGATTCAAGTCTCTTGCATGTCGGATATCTAATTTTATACCGCTTCCAACCAATCTCCTGAGCAAGCTAGCTAATTCTGCAATAGTATTTGTAATATCCAATATCTTAGGCTTTAGCACTTGTTTTCTAGATAACGCTAAAAGCTGCCTTACTAAGTTTGCTGCTCTATTTGCATTTTGCTTGATTTGCATTATCTCCGCAAAAGAAGGGTCTCCAGCAGGGTGTTTAATTAATAACAAATCACAAAAACCTAACATAGCCGTCAGAAGATTATTAAAGTCATGTGCTATACCGCCAGATAGCTGCCCGATAGCTTGCATTTTCTGTGAATGAGCCAAATGCATTTCAAGGTTTTTATACTCTGTAATATCGACCAAATAGCAATGATATAATTCCTCATCAGGGACTCTGACTATAGACATAAGAACGGTAGTATTGCTCTTATTATCAAACTTGATCTCCAAGCTTTCAACTTTCCGCAATTTCTTAGGGTTAGACATATAGCCAGTAATAGATTCCTCGCTATTCTCATCTAAATATTTAAAGAATTCTTTATGACAAGATTTTTGATCTATCTCTAAAAGCTTATAAAATGCCGCATTAGCTTTAACTACACTGCCTCCCTCATCTAAGAGAATATGAGGCATAATATTGTGAGGGACATTGAAAGTGTTCTCTTTTATTAGCTGAAAAACCGCTAGTTCCTCATACAAATATAATCTCTGTTTAGAGTAACTACCGTTATTGTAAGTCACAGAGCCCCCCTTTAAGAGCTGATCTTCGTCTAGATCTTTACGAAAACTTTGCTCAAATTTAGGGTTGGTGTAAATAATAGAGCCATCAACCACACCAAAGAGAGGAACCTCTAGGTTGTTGCATAATTCTAAATATAATTTATTCTTCGGAGTTTTATAGAGCCCTTTCAAAGAGCTCGCAATTCTACTTTTGACTCGTCCGAATGCCACAAGAATTACCTTCAACCATATTCAAACTCGATGTTAGACTACCAATACAAAGTTATCAAACGAAAGTTCATTCTTTCGCTGAGCCTTTCTAAATTAGCTACTAATCTGTTTCTCTTTTAGCAAGTCTTGAAGTTCTCCACTTTCGTACATCTCCTTTACTATATCGCACCCACCTACGAATTCCCCCCTAACATATAGCTGAGGTATGGTAGGCCAATCACTAAACTCTTTGATGCCTTGTCTGATATTTTCATCAGCTAATACGTTAATATCTTTATACTCTACGCCTAATCTGCCCAACACCGTAGCAACTAAAGAAGAAAAGCCGCATTGAGGCGCTTCTGCAGTACCTTTCATAAACAACACAACATCGTTGCCTTCTATGTATTCTTTTATTTCAGTAAAAATTTTATTCATAGTATACTCCTTATTTCTCTATTGTTTTGATTGACAATGCATGCAACTGACCCCCTAAACAACCACGCAGAGCTTCATTTACCATTCTATGCTGCGCAACTTTGTTTTTGCCCTTGAAAGATTCAGAGATGATCTCAACCTTATAATGGTCATTATCGCCTGCCAAATCAGTAATTTTTATATCCGCATCCTGAAAAGCTACTTGCAGCCTTGCGTTTAATTTCTCTCTTTCTATTGCCATACTTGTATCTGCGCTTGTTTATTACTAGACATTGTAGCCGTTTAGCCTATTATCTTTAACATATTAAAAATGAATATATAACATGATTAAAGAACCAAACCTAGCTTTTTGTAAAATTACAGAACAATCTTTAGAAGACAGCAAGGCACAAAATGTCACAAAGTTAGAGCTATTTAATAAAAGTAGTTTATGTGATTATATGTTCATCGCAACTGGAACCTCTTCTAGGCATGTTCATTCTATTTGCATCAATCTCAAAAAAGAATTCAAAAAAGTTGGCTTAAAACATATAGACATGGAAGAATCTGGGGAGTCCAACTGGGTTGTTTTAGATGCTGGAGATGTTTTGGTGCATGTTTTCCAAACAGAAGCACGTGAGAAATATAAATTAGAAGAACTTTGGAGTAATAACGGCAGAAGAAAAGATCAAGAGGAGGAATGAGAATTTCCATAAACTCTATCTGCAAAACAAAATCCTCTGACCCAGAAAACATCCTAATCCAAGAATATCTAAAAAGAACAAAATGGGATATACGCCTCAAGGAAGTCTTCCCAAAGAAGTCTTTTAAAGATGAAGCTTCACAAAAGCTGCAAGAATCTTCGCTCCTTCTAGAAAATACAAAAAATTCACACATTGTTGCTTTAGATGAAAGAGGGGAAATTTGCTCCTCAGAAGAATTTGCAGATTTTTTAAGGAAATTGCAGGTGCAAGGAATAAGCGACATCACATTCTGTATCGGTGGCGCATCCGGGCATCACCCCTCTTTACTAAATACATCCAGCTCCTCTATTTCTCTAGGAAAAATGACCTTGCCCCATAAAATCGCAAGACTTGTTCTAGTAGAACAACTATATAGAGCTGAAACTATAATAAATAATCACCCTTATCATAAGTAAATAAAAACATTCTACGAAGTCTTGAAAAAGTGAGATACGTACCTATATCTTAATCAACCATATTGAATAAACTTATTTGTAAAGAGGTAATATCTATGAGCAAAGTAATAGGAATAGACTTAGGAACAACAAACTCTTGTGTCTCCATCATGGATGGCAAGAATCCAAAAGTTATTGAAAATTCAGAAGGCAAAAGGACAACCCCTTCTGTTGTGGCATTCACAGAATCAGACGAAATGTTAGTTGGTGAATCTGCAAAAAGACAGGCGGTTACTAACCCACAAAACACATTATTTGCCATTAAAAGATTGATCGGTAGATCTTTTGATGACCCTACTACAAAGAAAGACCAAGATTTAGTTCCATATAATATTGTAAAAAACTCTAACGGAGATGCTTGGGTCGAAGCAAAAGGGAAAAAACATTCTCCAAGCCAAATCAGCGCTTTCATTCTACAAAAAATGAAAGAAACTGCAGAAAGTTACTTGGGAGAAAAAGTAGAAAAAGCTGTTATTACAGTTCCTGCATATTTTAATGACAGCCAAAGACAGGCAACAAAAGACGCTGGTAAGATCGCCGGTCTTGATGTGCTACGTATTATTAACGAGCCTACTGCTGCTGCTTTAGCTTATGGTTTGGACAAAAAAGAAGGCAGTAAAACTATTGCTGTATATGATTTAGGCGGAGGTACATTTGATGTGTCTGTTTTAGAAATAGGAGATGGTGTTTTCGAAGTGAAAGCAACTAACGGTGATACTTTCTTAGGTGGCGAAGATTTTGATATGGTGCTTTTAGAATACATCATTGCAGAATTCAAAAAAGAATCTGGAATTGATTTATCCAAAGACCCTCTTTCTCTACAAAGATTGAAGGAATCTGCAGAAAAAGCAAAAATTGAGCTTTCAAGCTCTGCACAAACCGAAATTAATTTACCTTACATCACAGCTGATGCTTCAGGACCAAAACACTTGAACATGAAGCTAACAAGGGCAAAATTTGAAAGCTTAGTGGATTCATTAATCGAAAAAACTTTAGCTCCATGCAAGCAAGCTCTTAAAGATGCGGGTGTAAAGTCTTCAGATATTGATGAAGTAATCTTGGTTGGCGGTATGACAAGAGCGCCAAAAATTATCGAGAAGGTAAAAGATTTCTTCGGTCGTGAACCACATAGAGGTGTGAATCCTGATGAAGTTGTTGCTATGGGCGCGGCTATCCAAGGTGGCGTTCTACAAGGAGATGTAAAAGATGTTCTTTTATTAGATGTCACTCCCTTATCAATTGGTATCGAAACTTTAGGTGGTATTTTAACTGCACTTATTGAGCGTAACACTACTATTCCAGCCAAGAAGAGTCAGGTGTTCTCAACAGCTGAAGATAACCAGTCTGCAGTAACAATACGTGTATTCCAAGGTGAAAGATCCATGGCTGCTGATAACAAGCTACTTGGACAGTTTAACTTAGAAGGCATTGCTCCAGGTCTACGTGGAACAGCTCAAATAGAAGTAACTTTTGACATCGATGCTAATGGTATTCTACATGTATCTGCAAAAGATAAATCGACTGGCAAAGAGCAGAAAATCACAATTCAGGCATCTGGTGGTTTATCAGATGATGACATCGAAAAGATGGTCAAAGAAGCTGAAGCAAGTTCTGAGGAAGATAAAAAGCGTAAAGAGTTAGTAGAGACAAAAAATACCGCTGAAGCTATGATGCATTCCACAGAGAAAAGCTTGAAAGAATTTGCTGATAAGATCGATGAAGATACCAAGAAAAATATCGAGACAGCAATTGCTGAGCTAAAAGATGCTTTATCCAAAGATAACCTTGAAGACATCAAAGGTAAAAATGAAGCGCTAATACACGCTTCTTCAAAGATTGGAGAAATAATGGCACAACAACAAAATGCCGCTCCTCAACAAGAATCAGAAGATGCTTCTAAGAAAGAAGATAATGTAGTAGATGCAGATTTTGAAGAAGTAAATGAAGACAAGAAAGAAGATAAGTAAATTTTCTTCTTGAACATACCTGGTGAGGCATGATACAAAATCTGCCTCACCCTTTTTATTCAAAGGTTCGATAAATGTCGAAAAAAGATTTTTATGAAATTTTAGGAGTCTCAAAAACCGCTAGTGATAGCGAGTTAAAATCTGCTTATAGAAAACTTGCTGTAAAATATCATCCAGATAAAAATCAAGGAGATAAAGATGCTGAAAAAAAATTCCAAGAAGCAAATGAAGCTTACAACTCACTAAAAGACCCTCAGAAAAGAGCTGCTTATGATAAATTTGGCCATAATGCCTTTGAGGGTGGCGGAGGTGGAGCTCACCCTGGAGGAAATCCATTTGGTGGTTCTGGAGGATTTGATTTTGGCGGAGGGTCCGGCGGAAACTTCTCTGATATTTTCGATGACCTGTTTGGTGGCGGAGGGGGCCATTCAAGACGCAGTTCCACTCAGGTAAGAGGAGCAGACCTAAGATACAATCTTCAAGTAACCCTTGAAGAAGCCTTTAATGGAAAAACCGAACAAATCACTTTCACTGCATCATCGCAATGCAGCGATTGTAGCGGAACAGGGAGCGCAGACTCAAAGAAAAAAACTTGCTCAATATGCAATGGAGCAGGAAAGGTAAGATCACAGCAAGGCTTCTTTGCAATAGAGAGACCTTGCCATGAATGTCGTGGTGAAGGTCAAATTATTGATAATCCTTGTAAAAAATGTAGAGGCTCTGGGAAGAAAAGAAAAGAAAGGACTCTTTCCATAAATATCCCACAAGGTGTAGAAGATGGAACAAGAATCAGGTTAGCTGGAGAAGGAGAACCCGGTCATCGTGGGGGCCCCTCTGGTGATCTATACATGTTTGTATCCGTAAAAGACCACGATATCTTCACTAGAGATAAAACAGATCTTCACTGCAAAGTTCCCATAACCTTCTCTGCAGCATCATTAGGTGCTGATATAGAAGTTCCTTCAGTAGATGGCAAAATAAAACTTAATATACCCGCAGGCACTCAATCAGAAGATAAATTCCGCTTGAGGAACAAAGGAATGACAAAACTCAGATCTACAGCACGAGGAAATTTATATGTACATGTGCACGTAGAGACCCCTGTGAAGCTGACAAAAAAGCAAGTGGACCTCCTCAAAGAGTTTGATAAGGAGACTTCAGAAAAATCTCATCCTGAATCCACGAGCTTCTTCAAAAGAGTCAAAGATCTATTCGACTAAAACTTCTCTGTCTAATTACTCTCTCATAAAAACACCGCAAAAGAGATTGCATAGAACATAAATATATTCCACAGAGCTGTAGAAAGCTATCTAGATAATCTAAAAATGAGAGTTAACTGCAATTATAGATCTGAGTTAATAGAGTTTTTATTTAAGAACCACCATAAAATAAAAAGGCAACATTGTTAAACCAATCCCTTGACAACATAGCTTAGTACTCCATCGCTTTTAATGTATTCCATTTCAGCTTGTGTGTATATAAGCGGCTCCAACTCGATAGTAACTTTTTGACCTTCACTCACATGCACAATCGCTTCGTGTTTCTTGCCTATAGACAAAGAATCTAAATCTAAAATATCTACTTTTTCTTTCCCAGTAAATTTATATTTCTTCTCACTTATAGCAAAAGGAATAATCCCCATCCCCACTAAATTTGAGCGATGAATTCTTTCGAAGCTTTCTGCAATCACAGCCTTAACTCCTAATAACTTTGGACCTTTAGCTGCCCAGTCACGAGAGGACCCTGTTCCGTATTCTTTACCCGCCACCACTATAACAGGAATACCTTCATCTTTGTATTTTACAGCTGCATCATATATACTCATCTCTGCTCCAGATGGGTGATGCAAAGTAACCCCTCCTTCAGTACCTGGAACCATTTGATTCTTTATTCTGATATTCGCAAAAGTCCCACGCATCATAATCTCATGATTACCACGTCTCGCTCCGTAAGAGTTAAAATCTTTTTGCTCTACACCAAGAGATTCTAGATATTTACCTGCTGGGCTATCTAGCGCAATTGCACCCGCAGGAGAAATATGGTCAGTAGTGATACTCTCTCCGAACATACATAGAATGTTAGCGCTCTTAATATCTTCTATTCTTCCCGAATGAGATTCAATATTAGTGAAGTACGGTGGGTTATTTATATAAGTGCTTTTTGAGCTCCATTTATATGTACTCGTTTTATCTGTTTTAATTCCTTTCCATTCTTGGTTACCAGTAAATATATCCGCATATTTATCGAGGAACATTCTTTCTGTCACGCATTTTGACATATATTCTTGTATCTCTTTTGTTGAGGGCCATAAGTCTTTCATAAACACATACTTCCCTTCTTTGTCTGTCCCCAAAGGCTCTTTAGTGATATCGATATTCATGCTGCCAGCCAAAGCGTATGCCACTACAAGAGGAGGAGAAGCAAGGTAATTTGCCTTCACAAGCGGATGAATTCTTCCTTCGAAATTTCTGTTGCCTGAAAGTACAGAGCAGACTAAAAGCTCCTTTTCTTTGATTGTCTCAGATATCTCCGCTTTCAGCGGGCCTGAGTTACCAATGCAAGTAGTGCATCCGTACCCAACTAAATTGAAGCCTATCTCATCTAAGTATTTTTGTAGATCACTTTTTTCCAAATATTCTGAAACCACTTGAGAGCCTGGAGCAAGAGACGTCTTCACCCATGACTTTACATTCATTCCCTTCTCAACAGCTTTTTTTGCAACTAAACCTGCAGCAAGCATCACGCTAGGGTTAGATGTATTCGTACAGCTAGTGATCGCTGCAATCACTAAATCTCCATGTCCAATTTCATAGCCTCCTTTTACCGCATACTGCTTTTCTAGATCTAACTTCTTTCCTACAATTTCTTCTGATGCTTTTACAAAACTATCTTTTGCTTCAGATAGTAGAATTTTATCCTGAGGCCTTTTAGGACCAGCTACACACGGACGTACCTCATCTAAAATTAAATCTACTGTATCAGTAAATACCGCGGATTTAGATTCTCCTCTCCAAAGGCGTTGCTTCTTCGAATATGTTTCTACCAATTCTATTGAATCTTTTTCTCTGCCTGTAAGCCTTAAATAGTTTAAACTTTCTCCATCCACCGGAAAGAACCCACATGTAGCTCCATATTCCGGCGCCATGTTAGAAATTGTTGCTCTATCTGCTAGTGACAGGGAATCCAAACCTTCTCCATAAAATTCTACAAACTTGCCTACTACGCCTTTTTTCCTTAGTATTTCAGTGACGGTTAGAACAAGATCAGTTGCAGTGACTCCCTCTTTTAGCTTTCCTTTTAATTCAAAACCAACAACTTGAGGAATTACCATAGATATACTCTCACCAAGCATAGATGCTTCAGCCTCAATGCCTCCTACTCCCCATCCTAGAATAGAAAGACCGTTAATCATCGTAGTGTGGCTGTCTGTACCTACAACTGTATCCGGAAATGCTACAAGCTCACTCTCATGCTCTCTAGAGCAGACTACCTGACCTAAATACTCCAAGTTAACCTGATGACATATTCCTGTTCCTGGAGGAACTACTTTGAAATTCTTAAATGCCTGCTGGCCCCATTTCAAAAACTCATAGCGCTCTTTGTTACGGCTGAATTCTGCTTCAACATTTTTTAAAAAAGAGTCTTTAGTTGCGTAGCTATCAACCTGCACAGAGTGATCTATAACCAAATCTACCGGAATCTTGGGGTTAATTGTTTCTGGATCTCCTCCAATCTTAGAAACTGCATCACGCATTGCAGCGAGATCTACTACGCCTGGAACACCTGTAAAGTCCTGCATAAGCACCCGTGCAGGTTTATATTGTATCTCGATTGTTGATTCCCCTTTTTCTGTCCATTCTGCCATCGCTTTGACTGAGGAAGGGATGGTATCCTCTGTGCCATTACGCAAAATATTTTCTAATATGATTTTCAATGTGCACGGCAATTTCAAAAGGCGACTGTCAAACTTCTCCGCAGCCTCTTCTAAGCTGTAATATTTATATTCCTTATTTCCAGATGCAAGAATTTTCTCACATTTTAATTCTGCAGACATATCGGTCTCTTTCATATATAATATCTTCAATTACAACGTAATACATACTATAATCAGAAGTTGATTTGTCAACTATAAGACTTTACCAATGCTGAGTTGCAATAATATAGCCTTAGAAAATTCGATTTTTCCAATATTTCAGGATGTGAACTTTACAGTTTTACCTGGAACCATTCTGATACTGAATGGTCCCAATGGATCTGGCAAAACTTCCTTGCTAAAAACTATGATAGGTCTCATAAAGCCGTCAAAAGGTAAGGTAACTTGGAATAACACGAGTATACAAAAAGACCTTCTATCTTTTTACAAAAATGTTTCGTATATAGGACATAAAAACGCATTAAAGCCTAATTTAACTATTTTAGAAAATTTAGAATTCTGGGCTAAATTTAAAGGAGAAAAAGAATTGCTAGCTCCTGCTTTACATTTTTTTAAACTAGATAAACTACTTGATACGCAACTAGGGTCCTTATCTTCAGGGCTACAAAGACGAGTAGAATTAAGCAAACTACTTTTATCTCAAAGCCATTTGTGGGTACTGGATGAACCAGAGACTGGGCTCGATAAAAAAACTCTTCACAAACTCAAGGGATTATTAAAAACCAAAGCTCAAGATGGAGGCATAATAGTAATTGCCTCTCATGCTTTAGAGATAGAGAATGCAAACTATATAAATTTATTAGATTTCAAAAATGCAGGAATGGATCTTACTAGTTAGAAGGGAGCTATCTTTTTACTTCCTTAAAAAAGATGTGTTTTTTAATATACTGAGTCTTTTCTTGATTGTGATATTTATGTTATCCCTTCTTGTAAACCCGAACCACTCTTCTGTTGCAGCTATTCTGATACTAATAACCTCACTTATTATATGTTCAATGTTTGCGCATTATGTATTTCAGGATGATTATCAAGATACATCTCTAGATCATTTGAAGGTCTCTGGATACAGCTCTACATTTATCTCTACAGCCAAATTACTTAGCTACTGGATACTTAATATATCTGTGGTGACAATTGGAACCTTTATATATCTATTGATGTATAGAGTGCATATATCGGACTTTACAACGCCTTTCTTGATCTTGCTAATATCTTCTCTGGTAATAACATCTATCTCTACATTATCTGCTAGTTTAACATTGGCAACCAGCAGGAGTAACTTGCTTAATATGCTTATCTCCGCGCCCATCTCTTTGTCCTTTTTGATATACACTTCTAAATTACTTAAGTCCGTTAATCCCATGTCTTTATCTGAGATAAGCATTCTATTAGGATTTTGCTTTATTATCATGCCGATCTCAATTTTCACTTGCAGTTACTCTATTTCAGAAATACAATGTAAGAGTTAATTATGTTGTATTATGTTTGGATATTTTCTTGCCTTGCTCCGTAATATAAAAGGAGTGATTATTTCTGTACTATCTGTACTTTATGGATTTATTCCAGACGCAATGAAAGCAAGATTTGCTGAATTGCGAACAAAAGGACTATTTATTGGTATGTTCCAATTTGTCCTGGGGATCTTCAAGAACATCTATTTTTTAATTGCCATCCCTGCGCTAATCATTACATACAGATTTTTCAAAATCCTACAGGAAAAAGGAATCATCGACGGGTTCAAGAATATAGTAAACACCACGATCAATTCCTCTTTAAAAATCTCAACAGAATGCTTCCCTTTAATCCTAGATTTCGGATCATTCATCTCTTGTATCAATGCCGTCTAAACCTACTTAGAGAGCGGCAAAGCTCTCTTCACAGCTTTTACTGCAGACACGTCCCCTTTCAAGAGCTTAACCCCTAATAACACACACTTATACACCAAAACTGCAGGCACTACATAAACAGATTGCAGCGGCAGAGTAGCGCTGCCTTTTGCAGTAACAAGGCAGATTATAACTACACCAGCCAACGTTAATGGCAACCAGCCGCCGATACTTATTTCCAAAGGCTTAATAAACCTAGAAATACCAACAAAGGTTGCTGTAGCTAAAAGGAATTGGAGCAATACCGGGGACTTGATAGAGGGAACATTTTTAAACATTGTCACAATTTTTGTTGCTCCATTCAAAGTGATTCCATTCCCAGTAACCTGAACATAGATTAAGTTTACAAACGTCGCAAAAATAAAAATACTCCATGCTGCAGCCCTATAAGTTTTCTTTCTGCTATTTAAGTAAGACATAATGCCCCAGAAACCCAGAACCCATATTACAGAATGAAGTAGATGCACATCTTGGATGTTCATTGTTAAAAGGCGCTTTGTGCTGTCAGCAAAACTCCTAAATGAAGGGTCAAAAAGACATAAGTAAAGCATCAAAGAGGCACCAAAACCCAAAAATTTAATAAGACGTTGAAGTGTGGCTTGTTTCATACAAATACATAATTATTACCATACCCTTAATGGTATTGGTTCATGCAATGATTGTCAATAAAGAAGCTATTTTGCGATGCCTTTTACCTTCCCTTTGTCCTGCGCAGGAGTTGAGGGCGCGCGCTTTCCTCTGCTCTTTTCTACGGAAAGCGCAAATACGTCAACTACATGTATGTATTTCATACCAGCTCTGCTAAGATTGCGCCCCGCATCCAGGAGCTCTTGTTGAGCGCCGGGTGTGAATTTCCTAATAACAGCACGTGCAATATTATATAAAAATTCCTTTGATGCCTTTAATGCTTCTTCATAAGACATCATCTTCAGATTTTTTGTATCTATAACATTATCATTTTTCTCTGCCTCCCCCTGATCTGCTCTGCCCTTTGCCGCTTTAATAGGCACCTTAGATACTTTCTTATCTGGAACCAAAAGTATAAGAATTATTGCAATAACAACTCCTATTATTATACTGATAGTCATAAAACACCTCAATAAGTACTTTTTATTTTATGCAGATAAGCTTAAAAAAGGATTAACAACAATGATTGAAGTGGATATTTTATATAAAGAAAAAGGATGGAAAGAATACTGGCTTATTAACCAGGAGAGCGTGAACCAGGTCTTTAAAGTCGCATTTGAGGAGTTATCTTTGGGAGAAAAAAACCAAAGAATTGAATGTTCTGTAGTCTTAACAGATGACTTGATTGTCAAAGAATATAATAAAAAATACAGAGGCAAGAGCAAGCCTACCAATACGCTGTCTTTCCCTGTGGGTGGCATGACGTCCGACAAAATTGTAAACCTCGGGGATATATTTATTTCTCTAGATACCATAAAAAAAGAATCCTCTGAATATTCTAAGAATTTTTACGATCACTTTTTCCACCTTTTATTGCACAGCATTCTACACTTAATCGGATACGATCACGAAACAGACCCTGACCAAAAAAAAATGGAAGGTCTGGAAGTAAAAATATTAAAAAAACTTGGTGTAGAAAATCCATATGAGTAATTTTAAAAAATTCCTGATACACTCTTTGTTAGGAGGATTTGCAGCCTTTGCATTCGCTCCTACATATTTTGTGTTAGCATTATTCATTTCCTTCCCCGCCTTACTATTTTTAATCTCTAAATCTGAGTCATATAAGCAAACCTTTTTTATAGGCTGGAGCTTTGGATTCGGTTTTTTTCTACATGGTTTATATTGGATATCATATGCTTTGCTAGTAGATAAAAATCTATTTGGTTGGTTAGTGCCATTTGCAGTTACACTAATACCTGCCACCCTTGCTATTTACATTGGCGTCGCTGCGATGGTTGTGCACAGAATCCGAAAAAACCCACTGCGCTTAATGCTATGCTTCACTTCATCATGGGTATTGATAGAAATATTAAGAACTTTTCTCTTCACAGGATTCCCTTGGCTTGCATTAGGTTATGCACTAGGTGGCTGGTTGCCTATGATACAGTCTGCTTCTTTATTTGGAGTGTTTGGTTTAAGCGCATTGATCTTATTGGTATCAGCATCCCCATTTTTACTATTGACACGAGCACACAGAAGGGAGTTCTTTGCCTATATGTGTGTCTGTATATTCTTATCTGTCTCTAACCTCACCTATGGTATTTGGAAGCTACAGACTAACAAAACAAACTTTTATCCTCAAAAAATTAGAATTGTACAACCGAATATAAGGCAGGATTTGAAGTGGGATAAAAACTATAGATACGCAAATCTACAAAAACTCATATCCCTTTCTAAATCCAAAACGAATCCTACTTATATAATCTGGCCAGAGTCTGCCCTAACATTCTCTATAGAGAGCCAAAAAGTGAAAGAGCTGATTACGCCAATAATACCTACAAATAGTTTTTTGTTAACAGGCGCGATAAACTATAGAACATCTCTAAATAAGATATACGTTTCTTTGTTGGCTATTAATAGCGATGGGATTTTAAAAGCAAGCTACGATAAAAAGCATCTTGTTCCCTTTGGGGAATATATACCTTTTAAAGATATTATTCCTGGAATATACAAACTCACACACGGACTAATGGACTTCTCAAAAGGTTCAGCAGAGCAGAATATTATTTCATCCATCAACGGACCTTCTTTTAGAACATTAATATGCTACGAAGCCTTCTTCCCCAGTGAAATTCTAGAAAAGACTCAGAATCCAGATTTTTTGCTGAATATTATTAACGATGCTTGGTATAGGGATTCTTCTGGCGCATTTCAGCATCTAGTAATGGCACAATTTCGATCTATAGAAAATGGCCTGCCTATGGTCAGATCTGCAAATACTGGAATCTCTGCAATCTTTGACCCACAAGGCCGTACAGTAAAAAAGCTCCCTCTTAATAAAGAGGGCTTTTTAGAGAGTTTTTTACCTCAAAAATCTCCCGATATAACCGCATATAGTTTATATGGTGACAGCATTATTACATTCCTTTTGTTATCAATTTTAGTTGCATTCTGGCCACGAAGCAGCTGCAACTAGACATAATCAAGAAGGGCTCACCTCAGCGCCTAGATTCTCAGATATAACAAAATATAAACAACTAGATTAAAGAATGTAGTAATAACAAAATCTTTAGCTGAATTACTAGATGTGTAATTTCAACAAATACGGATATCTATTACTTCAGTATCTGAATATAAAATTTTACGAGCAAGAGGTAAAAAATCACCAGACTCATTTCTATACTCGTAATAATATTGGGATATTTCTAAATCATTCAGGTTTATTATCGACACACCTCTGCCGTTTAGAGCCATAGGTATCGCGTTTGCCTCTACTGCTGCCAAAAATGATGTGGTTCACATAAGAATATTATGTGGGTGGTGGAGATGAGCGGAATCGAACCGCTGACCTTCTGTGTGCAAGACAGATGCTCTACCAACTGAGCTACATCCCCTAAAAAAGGATAGGACAAATTAATTACACTATTTCCAAAAGAATTACAACATCTAAGTTTAGTCTTTTCTACAAAGACTATAAGTAGAAAATATAATTCTTTCTCATCTTCCTATATAATGGATAACTTACCGCAAATGAGATTACTACTAACGCGGCCAATCTTGTCATATCCAGAGAAGAGGGCAACTCTCCTTTGAAAATAAGCCCGGATATAGGCTTAATCATCACATAGATTGGATTAAAGTAAAAAAGCCATCTCTTATCCGGCGCGAAAGCTTCAATAGGGTATACTATAGGAGTAGCCCAAAAAATAAAGTTCATAGATATAGCAATAAGCTCTTTGAGGTCCTTAATATAAACTGAGGCAAAGGATATTACGATCGTCACAGGTATCATAGCCATCAAGACAGGAATTAAATATAATGGCAAAAATATTATATTCGGATGAAATGTTCCGTACGCAAAACAAGAAAAAACATACCCTATTACCAAAGAAACCAGAAAAAAATAAAACTGATGAGCTAAATCCGCAATTACAAATATTGTCTTAGAAACCAAACATCTGGTCACCATACTAGAATTTGCAATTAAAGCGCTTGATGAAGAGACTATAGAAGCGTTAATGAACATCCAAAAAAGCATAGAGCTAATCAAAAAAGGAACGTATGATTCCGAAGAGAATTTCATAATCTTCGGCATAACAAGTGCGTATATAGCAATCTGACTAGCAGGAGTAAGCAGTGTCCATAAAAATCCTAGAAAAGAATCCTGATACCTCCTTGTGATTGAGTTTTTAGCTACCGTAAAAATGGTCAGGTAGTAATACTTGTCTAATATCTCTCTTTTTTCCATACCTAAATCTTTAAAAATTCTTTTTCATATTTTTTAAGAATCTCAGAAGCGCCCCCCTCAGAAACTATTCTGCCCTCTTCTACTAATATAAATCTATTGCATAAATCTTTTACTGCCTCTATAGAATGGTGCACTATAATAGATATAGGTGCATCTACAAACCTTTCCTTTAGAAGTTTACTAGATTTTTTGACAAACCCTTTATCTCCTACAGCTAAAACTTCATCTAGTAACAAAATATCAGGGTCTTGAAATACCGTGCAAGAAAACGCTAACCTTGCTTGCATGCCAGAAGAATATGTTTTAAAAGGCAAGTGTATCTTGTCTCCTAATTCGGAAAAATCTATTATCTCTTCTTCTAGTTTTTTATTGTATAACCTCAACATCCCTCTGTAAGCAAAAGATATTTTTATGTTCTTTAATCCTGATAATTCAGGGTCCAAGCCTATCCCTAATTCAATCAAAGGCGCAATGGAGCCTTCTACTTTACGATAACCAGAATCTAGGGGGTATATTCCACAAATTGCTTTTAATAAAGAAGATTTCCCACTCCCATTCCTTCCTATAAAAGCAATTTTATCCCCGTGCTTTGCTTCGAAATTCACTCCTCGCAATATGGGAACTTTGAAACCTCTCACTCTGCCTTTTCTAAGAAACAACTTCTTGATTCCATCAGCTCTTGCTCTAGTATCTATTCCATTTACATATGCATCTTCTAGTATTATACTTGCGGCCATATTTTATTTCATAGTTGATGGTTCACTTATACGCATTTTTTGGAGTTTTTTTTATATCCTTATCCCTCTCCTTTTTGACTCTAAAGGCTTCTAGGGCTTTGAGGATTATAGACGTACCTACTTTAAGAAGCAATCATAAAAAATCTACTCCTACCGCTGGCGGAATATCAATTATCATTACAATTTCCTTTTGCATGATCTGCTATAAACAACTCAAACCCGATATACAAATACTGCCTTTTCTGGCCTCTCTTTGGATAATTGCATTCGTATCTTTAGTGGACGATTTAAAAAACCTGCCAATACTCCCTAGAGTAATTTTTCAACTTGTTTCAATCCTAACTTTACTCTACTACCACATGCCTGGGTATTTATTCTTCTCAATTCCTCTGTTTTTCTTTATAAATTTCTATAATTTTATGGATGGTATAGATGGTTCTGCTGTATCAGAGTCCGCTCATATTTCACTTAGTTTTTTTATTATCAGCCTTCTAGTTCCAGAATTCCCAGAAGGTATGCGCCTACTGTCAATTGTATTGCTAGCTGCATCTTTAGGCTTTGCCAAATTCAACTGGCACCCCGCTAAAATATTCCTAGGAGACGTAGGGAGCATCTCTTTAGGTTTGGCATGTGGGTGGCTCTTGCTAATCTTAGCAAAGCAAGGGCTTTACGCAGCTGCTTTAATTATTCCTATGTTTTATCTAGCTGATAGCTCTTTGACAATCCTCAAAAGGCTTCTTCAGGGGAAAAAGATATGGGAGGCGCATTCTGAGCATTTTTTTCAAAAAGCAGCTAGAAAAGGTCATTCACATAGTAAAATTGTCAAAAAAATTATTGTGTGCAATATTCTGTTATTAACACTTTCTATTATATCTCTAACATATCCAATTTCATCTTTCTTAGTAGCAGCCACCGTAGTCTTGTTTTTATTATATAACCTTCAAAGAGGGAGCGCCTAAATGCGCATAAAGGTTCTACATGTTTACAAAACATTTTTTCCTGAAACAAAAGGTGGAGTAGAGCATACTATTCACTCCTTATCCAGAGACTTAAAAGACCACAATATAGAATGCAAGGTACTGTGTTTAACAAACAAAAAAATTAAATCTGTTGAGATATTTGACGGAATAGAGGTCATAAGATATCCGCAAACTTCTAATTTTTCTTCTTGTCCAACCTCGCTCAGCTTATTGCTCAATTTTAAGAGAGAGTCTGAGTGGGCAGACCTCATCCACCTCCACTACCCTTGGCCTTTTGGTGACCTTTTGTCTTTGGTAGCATCTAGTAGTAAAAAAAAGCTCGTAACCTCTCACTCTGACATTGTAAAACAAAAATACCTAAAAGCTTTATACAAACCCTTAGAGCAATACTTTCTACGCAAAGCATGCGGCATCACCGCAACTTCTCCTAATTACCTTGCATCAAGTAAGAATTTAAAAAAATTCAGCCAAAAAGTTACTGTGGTACCTCACGGCATTAACGAGAAGTATTACCCGAAACCTGATCTTGGGCAATGCTCTCAGATCCAGCAAAAATATGGCAATAGATTTACATTGTTTGTAGGGCAATTGAGATACTATAAAGGCCTACACTTGCTACTAGAAGCCGCAAAAGACCTACCTACAAATCTTTTGATTTTAGGCAAAGGAAGCGAGGAACGCAAGCTAAGGGAACTCTGTAAAAAACTAGATATACAAAACGTGTTCTTTCTAGGGCAGTTAGATGACGGAGAAAAAGTAAATTACATTAATGCATGTTATATACTTGCTCTTCCTTCGCACCTACGGTCTGAGGCATACGGGCTTTCTTTAATAGAAGGAGCTATGCTTTCAAAGCCTCTGTTGTCCTGCAAGATTGGTTCTGGCACAGACTATATTAATGTAGATTCTTCTACTGGAATAGTAGCTGAGCCAAATGTGGAATCTATAAAAAAAGGACTGGCCTTACTGTTATCTAATAGAGAGATGGCAAAAACCATGGGAAAGAATGCGAGAAAACGCTTTGAAAAACTCTTTACTTCAGACATAATGTGTAAAAAGATGGCAGCTCTCATCAAGAGTCTAGTATGAACATTATCCCAGTAATCTTGTGTGGTGGAATTGGCAGTAGGTTGTGGCCTGTCTCCAGAGTAAACAATCCAAAGCAATTTTTAAAAATAGATGGAAATTTAAGCCTTTTCCAAAAAACCGCAATGAGGGTAGCTGACAGAAGTTGTTTCTCTGCTCCTTTGATTGTATGTAGCGAGCAGCAGAAATTTAAAGTTTCTGCCCAGCTGAAATATATAAACATAAAGCCTGAATGTATTATTACAGAACCAGAACAGAAAAACACAGCTGCAGCAATAGCTCTCGCAGCCCACTATGCAAGCAGCAATACAGGGGCGAATAGGCCCCTGTTAGTTATGCCTGCAGATCATACAATTAAAGAAGTGCAAAGATTTATAGATACAGTTAAGAGGGCATCTCTTGCTGCAGACAACAATCTTATGACTTTTGGCATAGAGCCAACATCTCCCTCCTCTGAGTATGGATATATAAAAAAAGGAGAAAGCGCTTCAGGCTCATCTTTTGCGGTAGAAGATTTTACCGAAAAACCAAAAGAGAGCATTGCTCAAGAGTATATAAACTCAGGTCAGTATCTTTGGAATTCCGGTATATTTTTATTTACCTCACAGGCATATTTAAGTGAGTTAGAAAAATTCCTGCCTGATACCTTCTTGGCAACAAAATTATCTCTGGAGAAGTCATTGTGCTCTTTCGACTATACAAGCCCAGACCCTAAAGTCTTTAGTAAATGCGAAAATATTTCCATAGATTATGCTGTTATGGAAAAAACAAAATACGCTTTTGTAACTCCTTTAAAAGTTACTTGGCGTGATTTAGGTGAGTGGAATTCGATATATGAATATCTTGACAAAGATAAGGATAACAACGCACTAATCGGAGAAAATGTCACCGCTTTTAATGCAAAAAACTGCTTGGTTTACTGTAAATCTGATAAGCATGTAGTTTTAAATGGCGTAGCAAACCTATCTATTATAGAAACAGAAGATGCGCTGCTAGTTACGCACAAAGATAGAGCAAGTCAGGTCAAGGCTATTTACAATCATTTCAAAGATAAGAATGATGATATTATCAAAAAATCTCCCACAACTTATAGACCCTGGGGGTTTTTTACAGATCTTCTCGTTACAGAGACTCATAGAGTCAAAATAATTCACCTATATCCTAAAAGCAAAATTTCTTTGCAATATCACAACAAGAGAGCGGAGCATTGGGTGATTATAAAAGGAGTAGGAAGCGTTACAAAAGGAAAAATAGATATTGAATTAAAGCAGGATGAATCTGTCTATATACCTCACAATGAAATTCATATGATAGAGAACAAATCAGATAACATTTTAGAATTCATAGAAGTACAAATAGGCTCTTATGTAGGCGAAGACGACATCGTGCGCCTTGAAGACCAATACGGAAGAGTGGACACTTAAATATGCAAAGCTTTGCCTGATACTGCTAGCGCAGCTTCTTTAACTGCTTCGTTCAGAGTAGGATGCGCGTGACATGTTCTCGCAATGTCTTCTGATGACGCAAAATACTCCATAGCAAGCACAGCCTCTGCTATTATTGTTCCTGCATCAGGGCCAATAATATGTACCCCTAATACTAAATCACTCTTTTTGCATGCAAGAATTTTTACCATTCCTTCGGTGGTGCCAACTGCCCTTGCTCTACTGTTAGCCATGAATGGAAATTTACCAGCAGAATATTCCTTGCCCTCTGCTTTTAATTCTTCTTCAGTTTTGCCAACAGAAGCAACTTCAGGATAAGTGTAAATAACACTAGGTATAGTATTGTAATTCACATGTCCTGATTGACCAGAGATCAATTCAGCAACAGCTACTCCTTCTTCTTCCGCTTTATGTGCTAACATAGGGCCCTTAATAACATCCCCTATTGCATAAATATTTTTTACTTTAGTTCTGAAATGGCTATCTACAGGTATTCTACCTCTTTCATCTAGCTCTATCTCTACATTCTCACAACCTAGATTTTCTGTATAAGGCTTTCTACCAATAGCAACTAACAAAACGTCACATTTATACTTTTCTTTCTTGCCACCTTTTGCTAGCTCTGTTTCAATCTCAACACCTGATTTAGTTGCTACTGCTGAAACAACTTTTGTGCCTAGTTTAAACTTCATACCTTGAGAACTAAGATTTTTATGCAGATGGCGTGCAACCTCTGCATCCATTGCAGGGACTATTTGGTCAAGATATTCTACTATCTCAACATCTGCACCAAGCCTTTGCCACACAGAACCCATTTCAAGTCCGATATACCCTCCTCCTATAACAACCATTTTTTTAGGAACTTTCTTCAAAGAAAGAGCGCCTACAGAAGAAACTATTTTTTCTTCATCGATCTCAATGCCCTTTAAATCCATTACTTCGGAACCTGTAGCGACGATAATATTCTTCGCTTTTATTTCCTCGGTCTTGTCGCCATTCACCACAGCAATTTTCTCTGCTTCAATTATTTTACCCAATCCCTTGAGGTAAGAAATTTTATTTTTCTTAAACAGCCCCTCTATACCTTTTGTAAGGTCCGAAACCACCTTGCCTTTATTAGACATCATAGTTTCTAGGTCAAGCTTCACACCCGAACACTTTACTCCGTAATGATCTAAATGTGATTTAGCTTCTATATATTTCTCAGAGGAATTTAGTAGCGCCTTAGAAGGAATGCAACCTACATTTAAACAAGTACCTCCTAAAGCTCCTCGCTTTTCTATACACGCAGTCTTAAGACCTAACTGAGCAGCTTTAATAGCAGCAACATAACCTCCTGGTCCACCTCCAATAACAACTACGTCAAATTCTTGCATTTTTTCTCCTCTTTTAAGTAACTAAACAGAATAACTCCGGATCTTCTACGTATTCTTTTATCTTAGATAAGAAGGTCACGGCATCTTTTCCGTCAATAATTCTGTGATCGTAAGACAAAGCTATATACATCATGGGTCTGATTTCTATTTTATCACCCACAACCATTGCTCTTTTTATAATATTATGCATCCCTAAGATAGCAGATTGTGGAGGATTAATTATAGGCGTAGACAACATAGACCCATAAATCCCGCCATTTGTTACAGAGAATGTACCTCCGGTCAAATCTTGCATAGATAGTTTTCCGTCACGAGCCTTTTTTGCTAGCATAGAAATCTCATACTCTATACCCGCAAAAGACAACTTATCTGCATCTCTAATCACAGGAACCACTAGTCCCTTATCCGAGCCTACAGCAACTCCGATATCATAATATTTTTTATATATGATAGTGTCTCCACTAATTTCTGCATTTACAATCGGAATATCCTTTAATGCAGCTACTACAGCTTTAACGAAGAACGACATAAACCCTAACTTC
The DNA here is from genome assembly GCA_047404135.1 of Rickettsiales bacterium. Lineage (GTDB taxonomy): Bacteria > Pseudomonadota > Alphaproteobacteria > Rickettsiales > JABSSG01 > JAHZKS01. The sequence goes on along the minus strand of JBDOIT010000002.1, from coordinate 374,713 downwards.
ACGTTATGCTTCTTCACGAATTCATCCCTATACCTGCTACGCAAATTCATAACTTTAGTTAGATCCACCTCGTTAAAGGTAGTTAAAATTGCAGCTGTATTTTGTGATTCTTTCAATCTTTCCGCTATACGCTGTCTCAAACGAGACATCTTCACTCTCTCTTCTCCCCTTGCGTCTTCCGCTGGAATTTCGCCGCCACTTGTAGGCTCAGATTTGCTGCCAAGAAGATCTCCTTTAGTAACGCGGCCATCTTTGCCACTTCCTTCTACTTTGCTTGTGTCGATTCCTTTATCTGCAGCTATTTTTCTAGCTGCAGGAGAAAGGTTATCTTGCTCTCCTTTTACAGGAGCTTTTCCTTCTACTTTTGGCGCTTCCTCTTCTTTTGTTTCTCCTTTGGAATTCTCCACGGGCTTTGCTGAAGCAGCCCCCGCTTTAACGCTTCCTAATAAGTCACCAACTTTTACCGTAGCACCTTCTTGTGCAGAGATTGATTCCAACACACCGTCCGATTCTGCCGTAACCTCTAGAGTGATCTTATCTGTTTCAAGCTCCACTAAAAGCTCATCCGCCGACACTGCCTCTCCTTGTTTTTTATGCCAACTACCGACAGTAGCTTCTGTAACTGATTCTCCTAACGGTGGGACTTTTATTTCACTCATAACAAACCTCTGTTAATTTAGCGCGTTTTTGACTATTTCTTTCTGCTTTCTTTTATGGATTGAAGAATATCCTGCTGCAGTTGATGCAGAATAATCTCTTCCTACGTACTCTAATTCTTCTTTTATTTTCAAGTCTTTCATCATTTCCTGTATCTTTGGTCTAATGAAGTACCACGCCCCCATATTTCTAGGCTCTTCCTGGCACCACACAACCTCTTTGGCCTCTTTATACCTCTTCATCTCAGCTAATAAACTTTTCTCAGGGAAAGGGTAATATTGCTCAATTCTTATGATCGAAACATCACTCTTCTTTTCCCCAGAAAGAGACTCCATAAGATCATAGTATACCTTCCCACTACATAATATCAACCTCTTCGCGCTATCATATAAATCTCTGCCGTCTCCTATAATAGGAGCAAAAGCTGTTCCTTTGTCAAAATCTTCTATTGACGAAACCGCCGCAGTATTTCTGAGTAACGACTTAGGGGTCATTACTATCAAGGGTTTCCTGTAATTTCTATGAATTTGCCTACGTAATACATGGAAATAGTTTGCAGGAGTTGTGCAATTCACAACTTGCATGTTGTTTTCTGCGCATAGCTGGAGATATCTTTCTAACCTTGCAGAGCTATGTTCAGGACCCTGTCCCTCATATCCATGAGGTAGCAATAACACCAATCCACTTGCTCGCATCCATTTTGTTTCTGCTGAAGAGATAAACTGATCTATAACAATTTGTGCGCCGTTAGAAAAATCACCAAATTGGCCTTCCCATACGACAAGCGCATTAGGGTCAGTAATGCTATATCCATATTCGAACCCCATAACCCCATATTCCGACAGGAAGCTGTTTATCACTTCAAAATTTGCCTGATCTTTTGAGATGTTATTTAATCCAACAAACTCCTCGCCGGATTCTTGATCCTTCACAACGCTATGCCTTTGAGAAAAGGTTCCCCTTTTGCAATCTTGCCCGGAAAGTCTTACTCTAGTACCCTCAGAAACAAGCGTTGCAAAAGCTAAGCTTTCCGCGGTTGCCCAATCAATGTTTTCTCCTGAAGAAATATCTTGTTCCCTTTTTGCGTAACCCCTTACAACTATTTTATGGGCTTTGATGTTACTAGGAATAGTTGTTATTTTTTTCCCCAACTCCCGCAGCTTTTCTGCTGGAACTCCTGTGTTTTTATCTTTTGATTTACCCTCTGAGTAATACGTGAAATCTTTCCAAAGCCCCTCAAACCACTCCTCTTTTTCAGGTTTATATTTTTCAGCATCCTTCAACGCTTTATCCAAGAATTTTTTATATTCCGCTTTGGCTGAAGAATAGTAAGAAGCATCAACAACCCCCCCTCCAACAAGCTTATCAAAATAGATTTTTGCTGGCGTCTCCTGCTCAGATATTTTTTTATACATTGTAGGCTGAGTGAATCTTGGCTCATCTATCTCATTATGCCCATGCAAACGGTAACAAACTAAATCTATCACAACATCTTTCTTGTATTTATTTCGATATTGAGCGGCTATCACGCCAACCTTTGCAACATCTTCGGCACAATTACCATTAACATGGAAGATTGGTGCCTTAACTATCTTAGCTACCTCTGTTGTGTACCTCCCTTTATGTATCTCTTTACCAGTTGCCGTAAAGCCAACTTGGTTATTCACCACAACGTGTATGGTTCCTCCGGCATTGTAGCCCCCTGTCTCACTTAACATAAAGGATTCCATTACTACTCCCTGCCCAGCAAAGGCAGCATCTCCATGAAACAAAACGCCAGCTACTTTTTTTCTATCTAGGTCTCCCAGATAATCCTGCTTTGCTCTCACCTTACCCACCACAACAGGGTTAACCGCTTCAAGGTGAGAGGGGTTTGCAACCAAAGACATATGTACTTTCTTTCCATTTGAAAACTTTAAATCACTAGAAGAGCCAAGATGGTATTTGACATCACCTGATATGTCCAAAGATTCTGGATGAGCTAAGTTCCCTTGAAACTCTGATAGCATTGCCTTGTAAGGCTTGTTTAGAACTTTTGTTAAAACACTAAGCCTCCCTCTGTGGGGCATGCCTAACACCACCTCTTCAACTCCTTCATCAACTAAAGTCCTAACAATTTTACGGGTAGCAACTATCACGTTGTCCGCCCCTTCTATAGAGAATCTTTTTGCTCCAGGGAATCTCATTTGAAGAAATTGCTCAAAAGTTTCTACTTGTATCAAGGCGCTAAGAACTTCTTTTTTCTCTTCCGAAGAGGGTGCATTTTCTTTGTCAAAATTCTCTATTCTGTCTTTAAGCCAATCTTTTTCACTAAAACTATCTATATGCGAAAACTCATACCCGATGTTTTTTGAGTATGTCTCCTCCGTCATCTTAATAATATCTTCAACAGAGGCGCTGTCTATGCCGCATATCTCAGATGACAAAACAACAGAAGACTTCATGTCTTGCGGCGAGATACCAAAGCTTTTTAAATCCAGGCGAAGATCTTCTTTTTGCTGAATTTCCTCTATTCCAAGAGGGTCTATCGAGGCCAAATTATGCCCTCTTTCGCGGTACTCTCTAACAAAAGAAGATATCTTCTCTGAAATGTCGCTAACTTTTCCGGATTTGGCTTTTGGGACTTCTTCAGATGTTTCACGTGAAACATGTAAAATTTTATTTTCGTAATTAAGCCAGGACGGAGCTCTTACAAACCTCTTTCCTTCTTCTAAAGATCCAAAGAAACGCTGCCACGTTTGATCAACAGACGCAGGGTCTTCTAGGTATTGGTTGTATAGCTCTTCTACAAAGACACCGTTCAAGCTAAACAACTGAGAAAATTGCTTTGAAAGAGTCTCGTTATCCTTCATTCTTACCCCTTTACAATTTTAGACACCGTCTCTCCAATTGCTGCAGGCGTAGGAGATATATGCGCACCCGCAGATCTTAAGGCCTCTAATTTGTCTTCAGCGCCACCAGTTCCACCGGATATTATAGCGCCAGCATGTCCCATTCTTTTTCCTGGAGGGGCTGTTATACCTGCGATAAATGCCACAACTGGCTTTTTCACTTTATGATGCTTAATAAAGTCAGCCGCCTCTTCTTCTGCTGTTCCACCTATTTCGCCAATCATAACGATGTATTTTGTCTGATCATCTTCTAAGAACATTTCTAGGCAGTCTACGAAGTTTGTTCCGTTAACAGGGTCACCTCCTATTCCGATACAAGTAGACTGACCTAAGCCAGCACTTGTTGTTTGTGCAACCGCCTCATATGTCAGCGTTCCAGATCTAGAAACAATCCCTACTTCACCAGGCTTATGTATATATCCAGGCATAATTCCTATTTTGCATTCTCCGGGAGTAATTACACCAGGGCAGTTAGGGCCTATCAGCCTAGTTTTAGATTTCTTCAAGGCGCTTTTAACCTTTACCATGTCCATGACAGGAATACCTTCCGTGATACATATCACCAATTCCACCTCTGCTTCAATAGCTTCCACAATTGAATCCGCAGCAAATGGAGGGGGAACATATATAACAGAAGCATTCGCTCCAGTTCTTTCTTTGGCTTCAACCACAGTGTTAAACACCGGCAAACCCAAATGGTCCACCCCTCCCTTACCGGGAGTAACTCCGCCAACCATCTTTGTTCCATACTCAATTGCCTGAGTAGAGTGAAACGTTCCCTGGGACCCTGTGAATCCCTGGCAAATTACTTTTGTGTTCTTATTAATTAGTACAGACATATTAACTCTCTATTGCTTTAACTGCTTTTTGAGCAGCATCATCTAAATCATCAGCGGCCACAATCTTCAAACCAGATTCATCGAGCAGCTTCTTACCAAGCTCGAAATTTGTTCCGGCAAGCCTTACGACCAAAGGAATCTTTACTCCTATCTCTTTCACTGCAGCAACAATACCCTCTGCAATGATGTCACATTTCATAATTCCTCCAAAAATATTCACCAAGATAGCTTTTACATTTTTATCAGACAAGATTATTTTAAAAGCCTCGGCAACTCTTTCTTTAGTTGCACCACCACCAACATCAAGGAAATTTGCGGGTTCTGCTCCATAATATTTTATAATATCCATAGTTGCCATAGCAAGACCAGCTCCGTTCACCATACAACCTATGTTACCATCCATTTTTACATAGCTAAGCTCATTCTCTTTTGCCCTTAGCTCAAGGGGATCTTCCTCGGCTTCATCTAAGTATTCAAGCAATTCTTTGTGTCTGTACAAAGAATTCTCATCAAAACTCACCTTTGCATCCAAGGCCACAACCTCGTCTTCTGCTGTCACAACAAGAGGGTTAACCTCCACCTGATCACAATCCAAACCAACAAAGACCTTGTATAGCCCCGAAGCAACTTTAGTGAATTTCTTCAACAAATCGCCGCTAAAGCCCAATGCAAAACCCATTTGCCTTGCATGGAATCCAAACATATCTCCGTTTTTTATTTGAACTTTTGTAATTCTCTCAGGGGATTCTTCGGCCACCTCCTCAATGTCCATTCCGCCTTCAGTAGAAACAATAAACACAGGAACAGACGTAGCTCTATCTAACACAATGCTTACATAGTATTCTTTGCTGATATTAGAACCGCTTTCTATGTAAACGCGGCCAACTTTTTGACCCTCTGGACCGGTTTGATGGGTAACTAAAACCTTGCCAAACATCTCTTCAGCATACTTTATTGCTTCAGCTTTTGTTTTAGCTATCTTTACTCCACCAGCCTTCCCTCGACCTCCTGCATGAACCTGAGCCTTAACAACCAAAACCTTGGCATCAAGCTCAGCAGCTTTTTCTATTTCTTTTGGACTTAAAGCGATGTTGCCTTCAGGCACCGGCACACCGTATTTACGCAAAACTTCTTTTGCTTGGTATTCGTGAATATTCATAAAGCTTCTATAAATCTAAGTTCTTTAGCAAGTCTTTTACAGCACTAACTGATTTTTGAAAAGACTTCTTTTCTTCTTCGTTCAGCTTTAATTCTATAATCTTTTCAACGCCCTGGCTACCGATTATTACTGGAACCCCAACATAAAGCCCCTCTTCTCCGTATTCTCCGCTTAAACGCGCAGCGCAAGGCAACAGTCTTTTTCTATCAAATATATAGCTTTCGGCCATTTCTATAGCAGAAACCGCAGGAGCATAAAAAGCAGACCCAGTCTTCAAAAGCCCAACGATCTCAGCGCCCCCCTTTCTGGTTCTCTCCGTAATTGCATCTATTTTTTCTTTGCTCATTAATTCCGACAAAGGGACAGAGCCCACCATTGTAAGGCCGTTTAGAGGAACCATTGTATCCCCATGGCCGCCAAGAACCAAACTCTTCACGTCTTTCGCAGAAACACCAAGCTCTTCTGCAATAAAAGAATTATATCGGGACGTGTCTAGAACACCCGCCATACCAATAACCTTCTTTGAGTCAAGTCCAGATTCTTTTTGCATTACAGCAACCATAGCGTCCAAAGGGTTTGTAACAACAACCACAAAAGAGCCTGGAGAGTGTTTTTTGATGTTCTCTGCAACAGACTTCATTACGCTTGCGTTGGTAGATAACAGATCATCTCTGCTCATTCCTGGCTTCCTTGCTATTCCCGCTGTAACTATTATTACGTCTGAATTTTTTATATCCGCATAAGAATTCGTTCCCCTCACAGAAGCGTCCCTGCCTTCTGCTGCGGCACTTTGCACTATGTCCAAAGCCTTTCCTTGGGGCAACCCTTCTGCTATATCAAATAACACAATATCCGCATATCCCCTGGGGCTCAAAACATGAGCCATAGTTCCGCCTATATTCCCAGCGCCGATCAAAGATATCTTTTTTTTCATTTCAACCCCCCGGTTTTTGTTTTTTATGAATTCATCGAACTAAAGAAGCTCTCGTTATCCTTGGTGGACTTTAGCTTGCTGTTCAAAAAGTCCATGGCGTCTATTCCGCCCATAGGCATTAGGATCCTTCTAAGCACCCATATCTTAGATAGGGTCGCTTTGTCATACAGCAAGTCTTCTTTTCTTGTGCCAGACTTGGTGACGTCAATAGCGGGAAACACACCTTTGTCAGATATCTTCCTATCTAAAACAATCTCTGCATTACCAGTGCCCTTGAACTCCTCAAAGATAACCTCGTCCATTCTAGAGCCCGTTTCCACAAGAGCCGTTGCGATTATAGTCAAAGAACCTCCGTTCTCTATGTTTCTCGCGGCCCCAAGGAACCTCTTTGGTCGCTGCAACGCGTTAGAGTCCACACCTCCAGAAAGAACCTTGCCCGAAGAAGGAGCAACTGTGTTATAAGCGCGAGCAAGCCTTGTTATGTTATCGAGCAAAACAACGACGTCTTTTTTTTGCTCGACCAACCTTTTTGCCTTCTCAATCACAATCTCAGCAAGCTGAACATGCCTTACAGCGGTTTCGTCAAACGTTGAGCTCACAACCTCGCCCTTTACAGATCTAGCCATATCCGTGACCTCTTCGGGGCGCTCGTCTATAAGAAGAACCATAAGCACAATCTCAGGGTGATTTTTTGCCAAAGAATTAGCTATGTTTTGCATAAGAGTAGTTTTACCAGTCCTCGGAGGCGCAACAATCAAGGCCCTTTGCCCCTTGCCCAAAGGACAAACTAGGTCTATTATTCTTGAGCTACGGTCTGAGCTTCCCTCAACCTCCAGCCTCAACCTTTCGTCTGGATACAAGGGTGTCAAGTTGTCAAAATTCACCCTATGCCCCGCTTTCTCGGGAGCAACCTCGTTAACCTCTTGAACCTTCAGCAGAGCAAAGTATCTTTCCCCCTGCTTTGGGGCTCTAATTTGCCCCTTTACCGTGTCTCCTGTGCGCAAAGCAAACCTTCTTATTTGGTTAGGAGAAACATATATGTCGTCTGGGCCGGCCAGATAGTTTGCCTCTGGAGACCTCAAAAAGCCGAAGCCGTCTTGCAAAACCTCCAAAACTCCCTCCCCCAAGAAGCCGCCGCCTTTTTCTGACACCTTTTTAAGGATCGAAAAGATAACATCGTGCTTAAGCATGCCTCCAGGGCTCTCGACGCCGTGCTCTTCTGCTATCTCCATGAGATCTGCTGGGCCTTTTAACTTAAGGCCCTTTAGACTGATCAGCTTTGATGGGTCTATGTCAGGAGAGGCTTCGTGTCTGTCCTGCTTAGAAAAACTCCTATTTGGCCTCCTGTCTCTTCTCTTGTTATTGCTATATTTCTTTTCTTGGTTTTTTTTCTCTGAGTTGGCGTCCGACTCAGAAGGGGTCTCGGGAACCCCCTTTTCTTGGTCTGTCATAAAAAACGTGTAATAATGTTATAAAAAATCAACTTCTCTAATGTTCAGAATAGCGAAAAAGCTTTGACTTGCTCGTGAAGAGCCCCCCCACTTTAACACAGGCAAAGCAAAGCGTCAAGGGGCTCCCTACCCCTCAAAAGGCTTAACTACGACCATTACGACAATCAGAACGAAGATCACGGTTATGGTTTCGTTAAAAACCTTAAAAAAGAAAGGGGTCTTTTTGTTTCTGGCGAACCTAAGGTCCACCCTCCATTTTGCCAAAAATCCATGCATTCCCACAAGGACCAAAACCAGAAGGGCCTTCACGTGGAACCACGGCCCAAGAGCGGCAAACCCATATATGTAAGCCAAAGACAGGCCGGTTAAAAAAGCCAAAATCAACGCGGGGTTCATTATGCCCCTCAAAAGGCGTCTTTCCATGACCTGAAAGGTTTTGTCCTTGTCCGACCCTTCTGCTGCCTCGGCGTGGTAAATATACAGCCTAGGCAGGTAAAGCATGCCCGCCATCCACGCAACCATGGACACAACGTGCGCCGCTTTTATCCATTCGTAGTATTCGTCTATCATCCTAGCTCTGCACCTACAAAATTTCTTTGAACACATCTTCTGCTCTTCACCAGAAAAAGCCTTATCTTTCTTTTTTGCCCCTTCTTTTGACAATTTTAAACACATCTCTTTCGAAGAATCAACAAAGTTCTCGCTTGCGCCCAAGGCGGGCCCTCTGTAATCTTCTTTCTACGCAGAATTAGTGGCAAAATCTCTATGCTCTATACGAGGCTCAACCAAGGCTTCTGCGTGCTATGGCGCAAAAGCGCCTGGAGCAACTATCTAGACGCCACCCCCTCGCTGGCCCTTTTGGTCTCCTCTTCTGCCGATGGGCTTCACCCCCCCTCCCCTGACTCACCCTTGCTTTGATAGCGAGTCGCTTCTCGTGTGTTTTTCAAAGACTCGTGATCCGTTATCTTTTTTTACGTCTTTTCCTGTCTGACCCTTGAGGGGGTCTTCTTTTTTAACAGCCAAAAAAAGAGGGAGGCCGTGAGCCAAAAACAAAGCCTCCTTCTTTTTGCTTCTGAATATTGAGGTTGTTTTTGTGGGAAACGACCTAAATGACCTTGAACGCAGAGTAGTTGCTTTGCCTAAAAACAAGCTGAGCAAAAGGTTGTGTTCGGTAGTTTTTTCTGCCCTCCCTTAGGTTAAAAAAGAATGGCGGGCGTTTTCCGATCTATCCGCGTATGACTTCAAGCATACTTTCTACGTTTTCTATAGGGGTGTGCTTTAAAATCCCTCTTCCAAGGTTAAAGATGAATCTGCCCTCGCCAAAAATACGCAGAATACCCTCTGTCTCTTCTCTTAGCCGATCTCCTCCCTCTAAAAGCACGAAGGGGTTTAGGTTCCCCTGAAGAACAACTTTGTCGGAGAGCCTTTCTTGCGCCCACTTCAAGGGAACTTCTTGATCAATTCCCAGGACATCTACGCCTGTTTTTTCTGCGTATTTTTCATATTTAAAATTAGACCCTCTTGGGAATCCAATTATAGGTATGTTCTTGTGCTTCGACTTTACGTGTTCAACAATTTTTCTTGTAGGCTCTATCACAAACTCCTCATATTTATCTGTGGAGATCTCTCCAGACCAAGAGTCAAAAATCTGAACAACCGTTGCCCCCGCCTCTATTTGAGCAACCAAGTGTCTGGACACAGCTTCTGTTAGCATCTCAAACAGGATTTTCGAGTTTTTTTGCTCCCTTACTAAGGCTAGGTTTGCTTGTTCAAAGTTTCTGCTTCCCGACCCTTCTGTCATATAAGAAAACAGAGTCCAAGGCGCCCCCACAAAACCAACCAGGTCCTTCTCTTTGTCTAGACGACTCCTTGTTAGGCTTATTGCCTCGTAAACGGGGCTTAGCCTCTTTAAGACGCTCTTTGCGCTAAGTTTCTTTACCCCTTCTTCTGTGCTTAGGTCTATCTTTGTTAGCGCTGGCCCGCTTTTTTTAACAAATTCCAGGTCTGTTCCTAGTGCCTGAGGTACAAGCAAAATGTCTGAAAAGATAACTGCGAGGTCAAAATCAAACCTGTTTATAGGCTGCAAGGTTATTTCAGATGCTATCTCTGGGGAATAGCACATTTCCAAAAAGTCTTTCGAAGAGTTTCTGATCTTCATGTACTCAGGTAAGTACCGACCTGCCTGCCTCATCATCCAAACAGGAGTTCTCTCTATCTTTTTTTCTTTTATCAACCGAGAAACGATACTCATATATAATATAATTATATTTATAAGTCTTTAGTAGTAGTTAGGCCTCCTTTTTTTCTGTGGATTGTTTTTATCCACGAACCTACCAACAGGTAGATGTTGTAAAAAAAGGCATCTTAGAACAAAAAAACGATTAAGTATAGAATTTCTGTGGATTGTTTTTTTTGTATACCCACGTGTTGATAACTTCTGTATCAATTGGGAGCAAGATGTAGTAAAGTTGTTTGTAACAGCTTTGCCACACAGTTATACACAAGACGCCAAGATGAAAAAAGTATTTCTACACCTCATATCGGACTCAACAGGAGACACCCTTATTTCAATTGCCAGGGCGGTGTTTTCTCAGTTTGACGACATAGAAACAAAGGAGTATCTGTGGACGCTGGTTTTGAGCGAAAGACAGCTAGAGAAGGCTGTGGAGCTTATAGACAAAAGAGGAGGAGTGGTTTTACACACATTAGCAAAAAGAGAGCTAACAGAAGAGCTAGAAAGGCAGTGCAAGAAAAAGGGGGTTATGTGCCTTAATGCACTAGACCACCTTGTTTTTAGAGTTTCGGAGCACATTCATTTGGAGCCCAACCCATCTCCAGGAAAGCAACACGTTCTGGACAAAGAATACATGAAAAAGATAGACGCCATAAACTTCACGATAGCACACGATGACGGACAATATACGGAGAACATGAGGGAGGCAGAGATAATAATAGTGGGGCCTTCTCGAACCTCAAAGTCCCCTACATCTATGTATCTAGCTTACAGAGGCTATAAGGCGGCGAACATTCCTTTTGTTGTCGGGACGAAGTTCCCAGACTTGACCGAACTTACGGAGTCTTTTATAGTTGGGCTTTATATGGCGCCAGAGAGGCTGGTAGGGATAAGAAAAAGCAGACTACTCTCGATAAACGAAAACGCAAACAGCTCTTATGCGGATATCTTTAAAGTCGAAGAAGAGGCGAGGGAGTCCAGGAAGATGTGCCGAAGAAACAACTGGATGGTTTTAGACGTTAACGACAAATCTGTGGAAGAAATATCCGCAAGAATAATTCTTGAATATCATAAGTGGAAAAGAAAGAAAAAAACACAAAAATAATAGCTGTCACAGGCGGAATTTGCACAGGAAAAAGCTTTGCCCTGGAGGAGTTTAAATCCAAGGGGAGTCCAGTTTTTAGTTGCGACGAAGAAATAAAAAAGATAAGAGAGGAGGACGAGGAGGTAAAAAGAAAAGTTCTGCAAGAGTTTTCAAAAGAAAAAGGAGACAAAGCAAAGATACAAGAGACAATATTTAACGACAAAAACAAAAAGAAAAAACTAGAAGACGTATTGTATCCCGAGTTGGAAAAAAAGAGAAAGGAGTTTTTGTCAAAAAACAAAGGAAAGGTTGTTTTTATAGAGGTGCCCCTTTTGTACGAAAAGGGCAAAGAAAAGCAATATGATAAAGTTGTCGTTGTTTTTTGCTCTGTGAAAACACAAAAACAAAGGGCGGCTAACAGGGGAGTAGCCGCGCAAGTGTTAGACAGGATAATAAAGTCTCAGCTTTCTGCAGAAGAAAAAAGCAGAAGAGCAGACTATATTATAAACAGCGAGGGAACTCGCGAAGAGACAAAAAAGAAGGCCGAAGAAATTTACAGGGAGATACAAAAGAAATGAGGCGAATTATTTTAGACTTAGAGACAACCGGACTAGACCCAAGAAAGGGGCACAAAATAGTTGAAATTGGTTGTATAGAGGTCATAAACAGAGTTAGAACAGAAAAGATTTTTCATCTATACATAGACCCCGAGAGAGAAATGCCAGAGCAAGCATTTAGGGTCCACGGAATCTCTGCTCAGTTTCTAAGAGGGAAGCCAAAGTTCCACGAGATAGCTCAAGGTTTTTTAGACTTTATAGGGGAAGACAGCAAGCTAATAGCCCACAACGCTTCTTTTGACATAGGCTTTCTAAACCACCAGTTAGGAGACCTAGGGCACCCCTCTATAGACAAAAGCAGGGTTATAGACACGCTATACTTGGCCAGAAAAAACTTCCCAGGGTCGCCCGCAAGCCTAGACGCGCTGTGCAAGAGGTTTAACATAAGTCTGGCAGACAGAGAAAAGAAGGGGCACGGAGCCCTGCTGGACTCGGAGCTCCTGTATGAAGTGTATATAATGCTCACAGAGGGAATACAATCAGAGCTTATTGTTGCTAGCAAGAAGGTAAACGAGCACCTAGAGGAGGCAAGGCTTCACAGGTCAAAGCCTCCTGTCGAACCCAGAAGGTTTCTCTACAAAAAAGACAACAAAGAGCATGAGGAGTTTTTGAAAAAGATCAAAAACAGCGCCTGGACCAAATCAAAGTCAAACTAAGCCTTCTTTTGGTTCTTCTGCTGCAAGTACAAGCTGGCAAAGTCAATGGGGTTAATCATTAACGGCTGATAGCCGCCATCCCTTGTTAAGTCCGCTATTACTCTTCTTGCAAAAGGGAAGATGAGGTTGGGGCAATATATCAAAAGCAGCTGCTCTTTTTGGGGCTCATCCGCGCAATCTTTTACAGTAAACAGCCCTGCGTAAGACAATTCAACAACAAATAAAGTTGTTTTTTCGTGAGTTGCTTTAGAGATTACCTTTAGAACTACTTCGTAGTTGTCTTCTTCTACTTTCTTAACTTGAACATCTAAGGTTAGGTCTATTTTTGGAGCTGCATTTGCCTTTGCAAAGCTCGCAGGAGAATCGGGGCTCTCAAAAGACAGGTCCTTAATGTATTGTGAATTGATAGACACTTGAGGCTTTTTCTCGTTCTTGTTTTCGTTTTTCATAAAACTCTTTATTTAACATTGATAAACAGTGCTGTATAAAATAACATAAAAACAAGGTAGGTCAATTGCAGAATGATGTTTGTCTCTAATAATAAAACCGTAGCTGTTCTGGACATAGGGTCATCAAAAATAATGAGCATCATAGCTAACATATATGATGACGAGCTTGAGATCATAGGGTCGGGAAATCACGAATCAGAAGGAATTCGAAACGGGGCGGTCAGCAACGTAAAGCTTGCGAGAGCAACGATTGCGTCGTCTGTATACGAAGCTGAAAAGCTGTCAGGAAAGAACGTAGACAAGGTGATCGTAAACGTTTCCAACCCCTTGCTTAGATCTAGAACAATCGCCATTAAAACAAGCTTTGGGGGAAATCAGATCCTTCCTTCGGACATCAAAAAGCTCAAAGCAATGGTGCTTAGTAAAATAGACCTTACAAAAAATGAGGTTCTTAGCTACAAGGTTTTGAAATATGACCTTGATGAGATGAAAGACATAGCAGACCCTGAATTTATGTTTGCGAACTTACTAACGGCATATGCTCATATTACAACCGTTCCTTTGAAGCATTTAGTTAACATGGGAACCTGCTTGTTGGGGTGTCAGTTAAAAATAGATAATTTTGTTCCTTCCTCCAAGGCCTCTGCGGAGTCTTGTCTAACAGAAGAAGAAAAAAGGGAGGGCTGTGTGCTTGTAGATATAGGTGCGGGTTGCTCAGACTATATCTTTTACAAAAACAAGCAAATGGTTGGATGCGGGGTCGTTCCTATAGGTGGCGCTAACATTACAAAAGATATTGCGGAGTATTTTTCTGTCGACTTAGGTAGCGCAGAAAAAATAAAACTGCTTCATGGGGGGCTGATAAGCACCCTCTCAGAGGACAGAAGAACTATAGAGGCAAGCGCTTCCAAGAAAATTAACAACCAAACCCTCAACAGGGTTATTGTTGCTAGATTCTCAGAAATAATGGACTTTCTGATGGAGAGACTAAGGGAGAAAAAGCAAAACAAACCCTGTTTAAGCCGGGTTGTGTTTACTGGTGGGTGCAGCAAGATTTCTGGAATGCTAGAGTTTGTAGAAGAAAAATATAAGCTTAATGCAAGGATAGCAAGGCCTAGCTCTATAAAAGCAGAGAATGGCTTTTCTGAAGACCCCTCTTTTTCAACAGCATTAGGCTTGCTAAAGTCCTATTCAGAAAAAACAAAAAAACCACCGAGCTACGACCGCTCAAAAATCAAAAGCGCGCTTTTGTGGCTTAAACAAAACTTTTAATAACCGCCCCCTGCCAGCATCCCTATCAGCCCACGCTTCCTGCAAGCGCTTATTGTCTTTACTCTGTTTTTAATGGAGAGTGCCCCGGGGAAGCGCAAGACAAGCTATAATGCGGGCGATGATTAGGCGACACTTGGAGTGAGCGTAGAGAGCAGAGGTGAGCTTGTTGCACAAGCAGACAAGAGGAAGAAGGCGCCTGTGTTAAAAGTTACTTTATTTCTTTTTTATTATTTGCTACATTCAATATCTGTTATAGTCGCTCTACACGGGCTGATTTTTAAAAGTCGGTGTTGGCCTAAAGCGAACCATGACTTTGACCAAAGAATAGAAAGCAAAATAGAGAAAGCAAAATGAAGTGGACAGACGTTGAAGACATAGCAGAGGCTTTGCAAAAAAGATACCCGGACTTTGATATACTGTCAGTGCGCTTTACGGTATTAAAAACAATGGCTATGGAGTTGGATGGCTTTAAAGGTGAGCCAGGTAAATGCAACGAGAGAGTCTTGGAGGCAATTCAAGGTAGTTGGATTGAGTTAAGAGAAGGAAAGTAAAGCTAGAGATGGGTGGAAGCGAATATAAAGCAAAGGACATAAAGGTTCTCGAGGGGCTAGACCCAGTAAGGATGAGGCCAGGGATGTATATAGGGGGCAAAGATAATGCTGCTCTACACCACCTTATAAAAGAGGTTTTTGACAACTCTATGGACGAGGTGATCAGTGGCTATGCAGATAGAATCTCTGTGACTTTAAAGAAAAACAATATGGTTGAGATAGAAGATAATGGTCGTGGCATCCCTACGGATAAACATCCCAAATACAAAGACAAGTCTGCTTTGGAGGTGATAATGACGACCCTTCACTCCGGAGGAAAGTTTAACAATAAATCCTATCATACATCGGGGGGACTGCACGGAGTTGGCGTTTCTGTTGTAAACGCTTTGTCTGAATACTTCTATGTAGAAGTTACAAGAGATGGAGAGGTTTGGGGGCAAGAATACTCCAAAGGAGCTCCGAAGACAAAGTTATCAAAAATCAGAGACTTAAAAAACAGAAGAGGAACAAAAACCACCTTCAAGCCTGACCCCGAGATTTTTGGAGATAAAAATTTATTTTCTCAAAGAGCCATATATGAGTTTATCCGCTCTAAGGCATATTTATTTAGCGGGGTGAAGATACACTGGAGCTGCGAAGAAGACGAAGAAGTAAAAAATAGCCCCCCTCAAAAGGATGTAATACATTTTCCAAACGGCTTGTCAGACTATATGTCTACATGGTTAAGTGAAGACAGGCTGTTGGATAAAACCTTTGTAGGAAAAGCAAAGCTTAAGTCGTGCAAAGGGGAGATAAGCTGGGCAATCGGTTGGGATCGTGATGACACTCACGTTGTTTCTTATTGCAACACAATTAAGACGGAGCTTGGCGGAACTCATGAACAAGGCTTAAGAGCTGGGATACTAAGATCTATAAAAAAACATGCGGCACTTACGAGGCAAAAAAAAGGCAATCAAATTACCATCGATGACGTTCTTAAGGGCGCAAAAATAATAGTATCATTGTTTATAGAAGAACCCGAATTCCAGGGGCAAACTAAAGACAAGCTACTTAACAAGGGGGTTGCAAGGCCAATAGAGTCAGCTGTATCAGATTTCTTTGATCACTGGCTTAACGAGAGTGAGGATGTATCCCAAGCTCTATTTGAGCATATAGACTTTCATTTAGAGGAGCGATTGAGCAGGAAGTCTTCTAAAGTCTTTTCTAGAAAGAGTGTTACGCAGAAACTTAGACTCCCCGGGAAGCTGTCAGACTGCACATCTCAGGGGGCCAAAGGAACAGAGCTATTTATAGTTGAGGGAGATGGCGCCGGAGGGTCTGCAAAGCAAGCAAGAAATAGGGCAAACCAAGCGATCCTTCCTCTGCGAGGCAAAGTTATAAATGTAGTAAGCAACACCATAGATAAGGTCAGTCAAAACACAGAGATCTCAAACCTAGAAATTGCTTTGGGGTGTGGGGTTTTAAAAAATTACAAAGAAAGTGACGTTAGGTATGAGAAGGTTATTATCATGACGGATGCTGATGTAGATGGATCTCATATCGCCACCCTTCTGATGGCGTACTTTCTTACAATGATGCCAGAATTAATAGAAAATGGACATCTATATTTGGCAAAACCTCCTTTATACAGAATTTCTCAGGGAGGCGAGGTTCGTTACGCTAAGGATGATGCAGAAAAAGAAAAAATACTTTCAAGGTTATCAAAAAATCAAAAAATTGACATAGGAAGGTTTAAGGGATTGGGGGAAATGACTGTTCCTCAGTTGCGTGAAACGGCGATGTGCCCTGAGACAAGGGTTCTAATAAGGGTTGAGATGGGAAGAGATTTGTTGGAGTTGTCGGAGAAAGTTGAAAATCTAATGGGCAAGAAACCTGAAAAAAGATTTGAGTTTATTCAGGAGCAAGCTCTAAAAAACAGCGATCTACTAGATGGTATTTTAGATGTTTAGGTAATCGGCTTACGGGGGGTTATTTGTAAAGCGGGAATAAAGAAGTATGTTAATTAGAAAGAAGAAACTGTCTTTATGCGTTGGGTTAATCTCAGTAGCGCTCTCTTTTGTGTGGATTAGCGTGGTGATAGTAGGGATCTCTAAAGAAAGCGAGAAAATCAGATTGAAAGAAATCTGTGGGCAGAAAGTTACACATCTCTTGGAGAGCGCAGACCATCCCAAAGTTTCCACAAAGATCGATCATAAGATTTCCATCATACTAGATGATAGTGACGGAGAGATGAGAGTAGAAAGCCTTCTCGATTTTTTTCCTCAAGAGGTCGCCTTTGGAGTCTCTCCCTATAACAAATATATGCATAAGAATATTGCTCTGCTTACAGATAATAAGCGTAGCTTTTTAGTAAACATACCTTTGTCTAATAAAAAAGAGAAGAAGTTAGACTTATACCCAGACCTGAAAAGCGAGGAGATTTCGCAGAAAATTGACAACATACACAGCATGACGGTGGGGAGCTTGGGCTTTTATAGTCTTGGAAACGATGAGTTTCTTGGTAAAGAAAGCGCTCTGGAGGCTGCTATCAGGAAGATATATGATTTAGAATCGGTGTTCTTTTATGGAATAAAAGATAAGACCGCCACTCTTGAGTCTGAAGAAGGTTCCTCGCTTAAGGTAAGGCCATTTGACGTGGATATAGGTCCAAACAAGGTAGAGAGCGGGTTAGCGAGTTTGGAAAGTATGGCATTGAAATATGGAGAAGCTGTGGGTATAGTAAAAGTTAACTCTGGTAACCTGGAGGTTGTAAAGAGGTGGCTATCTAAGTTAAGTAGTAAGAATATAAAAATAGTTCCTGCGGGCTCTTTGTTTTAAATTTGTGTTGAAAAATGAGAAATAAAAAAGATTCATTACATAATATAAGCCTTCCTTATAGAAGGGGGGTAGGGATGATGTTATTGAATTCAGACAACAAGGTCTTCGTTGGAAAAAGACTAGATAGCAAAGGGGACATATGGCAAATGCCTCAAGGCGGAATAGATGGAGACGAAACTCCTATGGAGGCAGCTTACAGAGAGCTTTTGGAGGAAACCAGCATTTCTAGCGTTAAATTTTTGTCGGAAAGCAGCAAGTGGTTTTTCTATGATGTTCCTGAGTTTTTGGTAGGAAGGTTATGGGGAGGAAGATTTAGAGGGCAAAAACAAAAATGGGTTCTATTTGCATTTACAGGAGAAGAATCAGAAATAAATGTCTCTACAAGCCACGCTGAATTTGAAGAATGGAAGTGGGTTCCGGTAGAGGAGTTGCCAGAACTAGTGGTGTCCTTTAAGAAGAATTTATATCAGTCTATAGTCAAAGAATTTTCAACCAATATAAAGAGTTTAGATGATGCGTAGCTTTAAATCTATGCCTTCGGCCGTTAATGACGCTCTGTCCTCTCTTTTGAAGGAGGATAATTACGACGTAGCTAAGTTAATTTTTAACTGGTCTGACATCACGGGAAAAGACGTAGCCAAGTTTACTAATCCTATCAAAATATCTTTAGATTTTAGAAGTAAAAAAAAGACTTTGCATGTTTCTGTAACAAGCAATTCTTTTGGTACAGAATTACACTATATGAAAAAATCCATAATAGAGAAGATAAACTTTTTCTGCGGCAAAGATGTCATTGAAGATATCAAGGTTGTTCTCCGTCCTGTAGCGCCTAAATAAGCCATACTTTAATATAAGAGGGATGTACATTTATAATGATTTGCTGTATAAATACACCGCTCTAGTATTAAGTAAAAGTTAAAGGATGCACAAAAAATACGATGTTATAGTGATAGGTGGCGGACATGCGGGCTGCGAAGCTGCATGCGCTTCTGCGCGTGTTGGCGCAGCCACCCTTCTGGTGACTTTAAAGCGTGATAATCTTGGCGAGATGTCATGTAACCCCGCAATAGGAGGAATAGGCAAGGGTACAATAGTTAGAGAAATAGATGCCTTAGGTGGAATTATGGGTGCAGCTATAGATAGATCTGGGATACACTACAAAATGCTGAACGAAAGTAAGGGGCCTGCTGTATGGGGACCTAGGGCTCAGGCAGATAGAAAGCTTTATAAGAAAGCAATGCAAGACATAGTAAGCAAACAAGAAAAACTAAGGGTGTTAGAGGATTCTGTTGAAGGCATTATAACAGAAAAAGATAAAATTATTGGCGTAAGTTCCGAAAAGAGCGGCAAAATATTTGCTAAATCTGTGATCTTAACTACAGGAACCTTTTTAAATGGCATGATTATCGTTGGAGAAAAAAGAATTAGCGCAGGCAGGGGGGGAGAAGAGCCTTCAATCAAGCTAGCAGAGTGTTTAAAGTCTTTTAACTTCAATGTGGGTCGTTTAAGGACGGGCACGCCAGCTAGAATTTACAAAGATTCAATTAATTATGATGCGCTAGAAAAGCAGTCAGGAGATGAAGATCCTCGTCCTTTTTCACACATGCTTGATAAAGTTGAGGTTCCTCAGCTTGATTGCCACATTGCGCGTACTAACGAAGCCACCCATGCTATTATACAGGAGAACTTAGCGCTATCGGCTACTGGGTCAGGTAAATTCAAGTCTTCAGCGCCGCGTTATTGTCCTTCAATAGAGCTAAAAACCATCCGTTTTCCTAATAAAGATAGTCATCAGATTTTCCTTGAGCCCGAAGGACTAGACAGCGACTTGGTTTACCCTAATGGGCTGTCTTCTGCTCTGCCTGAGGACATTCAGGAAAAGTTCATTAAATCCATGAGGGGCTTAGAGAATGCTAGAATAGCTAAGTATGGATATGCAATAGAATATGATTTTGTCGACCCAAGGGAATTGAAGAGAAGTTTGGAAACAAAAAAGATATCTGGTTTGTATTTTGCAGGCCAGATAAATGGGACTACTGGTTATGAAGAGGCGGCTGGGCAGGGTCTTGTTGCTGGGATCAATGCGGCTTTATCTTTAAGGGGTAAGGAATTTTTGCTCACTAGAGCAGATTCATATATAGGAGTTATGATTGATGATTTAATCAAGAGCGGCGCCCTGGAGCCGTATAGAATGTTTACATCAAGATCAGAGTATAGGTTGAGTTTGAGAGCAGATAATGCAGATGCTAGACTAACAGAAAAAGGATATGGAAGTGGCAGTGTTTCTAAAAAGCAGATAGAGATTTTTAGATCTAAGGCTCGTAAAATAGAAGATGTATTGAGCATGCTCAAAGAAGTAAATTTTACACCTCACTTCTGCAAGCAAAACGGCATTGAGATGGCGCAAGACGGCGTAAAAAGGTCTGCATTTTCATTGCTTTCCTACCCACATATAACCCTTGATCAAATAAAGGAATTTGTCCCAGCATTAAAAAGCGTTCCTCCGGCAATCTTGCAGCAGGCGCTGGTTGAGGCAAAATATCATAAATATTTAGCAAGGCAGGAGGGTGACATCAAAATGTTCCAAAAGAATGCGAGACTTAAGATCCCTAGTGACTTTAATTTCTTTAATCTTCCGGGTTTATCTCTTGAGGTTCGTGAGAAAGTCAAAAAATATAAACCAGAGAATGTGAGTGAGCTTTCTAGCATTCCTGGGGTTACGCCAGCTGCAATAACGGCAATACTGGTATATTTAACAAAGATTTCTTTTAAAGAGAAGATTTAGAAGGTCTCAAGATTTTCTGTAGAATATGATATCTTTTCAAATCTCTTTGAATGTGACTTTTCGTTGTCGTCTACTGTGTCTATAATATACTCTGCTAAAGCTTTCTTCAGAAGATCTTTTTATGACTCAGGATGTGAGTATGTGCGTTCCTAGATTGTTTTTAACATTTTTCACCTAACCACACAATCAACGATATACAAATCATAGCATTCTATAGTATATTCACCAAGAATCTTACGGGAAATTGCTAATGGAGGAGTTTAAAAAGAGGTTTAATGTTTCACGTGAAACATGCCGGCGATTGGAGGAATTTTATGAATTGCTTCTAAAATGGAATGCGTCCATCAACCTCATATCCAAAACAACAGAAGGTGAAATATGGGAGCGCCATATTGCAGATTCTTTGCAGATCAAAGACCTTGTTTCGGGCAAGGTGATTGATATAGGGACGGGCGCTGGTTTTCCAGGGGCTGTCTTGGCTTTGTCGGGTATAGACAATATTCATTTGGTAGAGAAAAGCGCTAAAAAATGTTCGTTTTTACATAAGGTGAAGAGTGACATAGGTGGAGATTTTGAGATAATAAACCAAAGAATCGAGGATATAAAGTTAGAAAATATCGATGTAATTACATGCAGGGGTTTTGCTTCAATCAAAAAAATATTACAATTAACTAGTCAGTTAGTAACAAAGGAGGGTAGATTTATTTTGATGAAGGGTGAAAGTTACGAAAGAGAGATTAAAGAGGCAAAAGAGTCAGGTTGGAAATTTAAATACGATGCAATTCCTAGTGTCACTAGTAAGAATGGAGTGGTGTTGATTTTATCAAATGTTGCAAAAAATGGGTAATGTAATATCTATAGTGAATCAGAAAGGGGGCGTTGGCAAGACAATTACCGCTGTAAATCTGGCTACTGCTCTTGCTGCTATTGACAAGAGAACTCTAATTATAGATGCTGACCCTCAGGGCAATGCTACTACTAGTTTTGCAATAGAGAAGAACAAATATAAAGACAACCTTTATTCTGTATTGGTGACAGATTCTAAGGCAGAGAATGCCATCTTGAATACAGGGATAGAGGGCTTAGATATCCTGATCTCTCATATAGATCTTGCGGCAGCAGAGATGGACCTGGTGAATTTGCAGAATTTTCGTTCCAGGCTTAAGGAAAAAATTCGTGATGTCATAGAAAAATACGACTATGTAATCATAGACTGCCCACCATCTTTGGGGTTGCTGACCATAAACGCCTTGAGTGCCTCTACATCTGTGTTGATTCCTCTGCAATGTGAATTTTTTGCACTAGAAGGCCTTGGCCATTTGATGGAAACTATCAAAATGATCAAGGCAAATCTGAATAAAGGCCTGCAAATAAGTGGTGTTATTTTAACAATGCATGACAAAAGAAATAACCTTACAGAGATGGTAGAAGAAGATGTCCGTGGGTGCATTGGAGACCTTGTTTATGCAACGGTTATCCCCCGGAATGTAAGGATTTCCGAGGCATCTTCGCACGGGAAACCTGCGCTTGTATACGACATGTATTGCGCGGGCTCCAAAGCGTATTTGGAAGTGGCAAAAGAGTTCCTGTATAGAGAAAATATAAAAATGGAGGAAAAATCATGAAGAAAAATTTAGGCAGAGGACTCGCATCTTTAATGGGAAGTTTTGATGATGAGATCGTGCATGATCATACCTCAAAAGAGGAAGTTAAATCTGACCATATATATTCTCTCCCAATTAATAAGTTACACCCAAACCTAAATCAACCAAGGAAAAATTTTGACGAGTCGACTCTAAAAGAGTTGGCAGAGTCTATAAAGAATAGCGGTGTTATTTCTCCTATTATTGTTAAAAAGATGGATGGGAAAGATGGGTATGAGATTATAGCAGGCGAGAGGCGTTTTAGGGCTGCAGTATATGCAAAGAAGGATAAAATTCCTGCTATAATAAAGGAGATAGAAGATAAATCAGCTTTCGAAATTTCAATTATCGAGAATATTCAGCGCCAGGATTTAAACATCGTTGAGGAAGCCAAATCCTATAAGGAGCTGATGAGAAAGTATAAATATAATCATAACGATATTGCCGCGACTGTAGGGAAGAGCCGTAGCCATGTAACAAACATTATGCGTCTTTTGAGCTTGCCGGACTCTCTTTTGACCTTACTCATTGAAGGGAAGCTTACTATGGGGCATGCAAGGGCTTTAATTGGCACTGGGAAAGCAGAAGAGCTGTCGGCACTGATAGTCAAAAAGGGTCTTAGCGTAAGGGATGCCGAGAGACTGATAAGAGAAGAAGTGCCTGCAAAATCTGAGAAACAAGAAAAAAAAGTTGCTAAGAAAAGTAATTCCCGAGGAGATATAAAGGCCATTGAGGATTTGTTGAGCAAAAAGCTTCGCACAGAAGTGCTGATTCATTCAAAAACTAAGACAAAAGGCGCTATATCTGTTAATTATGATTCTCTTGAGCAGCTAGATAAGATCTTGCAACTTTTGGGCAACCTAGACTAATCTATAAAAATATAATAATATACTCGACATGCAGGCTAATATAATTTATTTATATTTACCTGTCTTCATGGCTGGGTAGCTCAGTTGGTAGAGCAAAGGACTGAAAATCCTTGTGTCCCTGGTTCAATTCCAGGTCCAGCCACCACTCCCTCTGTTTTTTTAAGAATGCCCGGAGAGTCTGTTTTTTGCAATTTAGACGCATTAGCAAAGCAATAAACAAGCTCTTTGTGGGATAGGTCCTAGGGCGTACATGGGGTTTTTGTGTATACTCACCTCAGCGTAGACAAGTTAGATAAATCCAGGAATATTATTGACCGGCTTTAGTGAAACAAAAAAAACGTTATGACAAATAAACTAACAACCGCTTTTTCTTTGCTAAAGCTAGTTGATTTGACGGCCCCTACAAGAAATCTATCTGCAACCAAGAAACAGGCCGCTTGATGGACTATTGTCTACTACAAGGAGCATTCATTTGATGCGCGAAGGAGCCAGCGCCGCTTTTACCGGGACTCTTTGCTAAATAGACAACATAGGCATTGTATAAGATAAAAACCGAGCAAAAGAACCGTGTTTACGGGAGCGACGTTAGCAACCCAGAACACTTAATTGGAAGCGAGGGATTCTTGACTAATCTCGGAGAAACTACAATTAGGGAGAGCCTTAAGGTGTGTGAGGAGCTATATCCCAGCGTTATAGGTTAGATAGAAGAAATCGGCGTTTGAGGTCAGACTACTTATCTTGAAATAGAAGTATCCAATTAAGGAGTTGAAAGGAACTCTTTAGGTATTTCTTTCAAAAACCTAGAGGGCATAGAATCAATCCACTGATTGTACATTCTGCGTGTGAGGGAGTGCGAGATATAGAGACTTTTTTTAGCTCTTGTCATTCCCACATATGCTAATCTTCTTTCTTCTTCCAGCCCTTTCTCCCCAGATTCATCTAGAGACTTTGAATGCGGGAACAGCCCTTCTTCCCATCCAGGTAAGAATACCGTGTCAAACTCCAGACCTTTCGCTGCATGCAATGTCATGATCGTGATAAGGTCATGTCTGTCTTTTGAGGAGGCGTCATCATTATCCGTCACAAGCGTGATGTGGTCTAAGAAATCTAGAATGCTTTTGAAGTCTTCTAAGGCTTTTAAGAGCTCCTTAGAGTTCTCTAGCCTCCCCTTTCCCTCAATGCTATCTTCTTGCCTTAAAAACGCCTCATAACCAGACTCTGTGAGAATATTCCTTACAACATCTGTATGGTGGGATGTTTTAAACTCCTCATGCCATTTTTGAACCATAGAGACGAAAGCTCTGATAGACTCAGTGGTTTTTTTAGAAAAAGATCCCTCCTGAGCCATAATTTCACTAGCACTTAATAAAGAGACCTGCTTTTCATTGGCAAAATCCTTGATTTTCTGAAGGGTTGTTTTTCCAACGCTACGCGCAGGCTTGTTGATGATTCTTTCAAAAGGCAAGTCATCATGGTATTTTACAGCTAGTTTTATATATGCAACGATATCTCTGATTTCCTGGCGCTCGTAGAATTTTAAACTCCCCACAACCTTATAAGTAATTCTTGCTCTCATGAAACATTCCTCGATAATCCTTGTTTGGAACAATGCGCGCACTAAGATAGAAACTTTACTGGTTTCAACTCTATCCATAAACCTATGCATAATTTCTCTTGCGATGAAAGTAGCTTCTTCTTTGTCGTTAAAAAAGGACTTAACAATGATTTTGTTGTCACCAGGTTTCTCGGTCCAAAGAGTCTTATCATGACGCATGTTATTATTTGAAATCAATGAGGACGCTGCTCCTAAGATGCAACTTGTAGAACGATAGTTTTGCTCTAGTTTGATGATTTTTGCCCCTGGAAAATCTTCTTCAAATCGTAAGATATTCCCTATTTCAGCGCCCCTCCATCCATAGATAGACTGATCATCATCACCAACGCAACAAATATTTTGATGCTTTTGCGCAAGCATGCGTAGCCAAATATATTGCGCAGTATTTGTGTCTTGATACTCATCTACTAAGACATATTTAAAAGTGGCTTGGTATTGTGCTAGTATATGCGGGTTTCTTCTAAATAGATGCACTGGAAGCATAAGTAAGTCTCCGAAATCAACAGAGTCATTAGAAGTCAATTTGCGCTGATACTCTTTATATATTTGCAGGGCTATGCTGTGATATTCTGTTTTTACATCTGCGTTTGAAACTTCTTCGGGGAATAAAGCTAAGTCTTTCCATTTTTGAATAATTGAGCAGATAATTTTTGGATTAAACTGTTTTGCATCTACCCCTAAATCATGAGATACCGATTTGACAAGCCGCACTTGATCATCAACATCGATAATAGAAAAATTAGAGCTTAGATTTGCAGCTTCTGCATTGATACGTAGAATTTTTGCGCCTATCGAGTGGAAAGTCCCAAGCCATTTGAGGCGAAGAGGAACCAGGGCAGATATTCGATCCTGCATCTCTTTGGCGGCTTTATTCGTAAAGGTAACCGCTAAGATTGCAGAGGGATGCGCTTTGTCAGAGCGTAGTATATTTACTATTCTATTTATCAAAGCCATCGTTTTGCCAGTGCCTGCACCAGCAAGGATGAGTAAAGGGCCATCTATATGCTCTACAGCTTCTTTTTGCTTTGCATTTAAATGCAAGAAATGATTTTCCATAGCGTCTAACATGGCTTGAAATTATCAATATATGATTTCGGCTCTACTTTTTTTTTCTGAGGATCAATGGCTTTGTAATCTAAATTTTTTTTCTTAGCAAAATTTTCAGCTTGCTCTTTTGTATCGAAAGAGAATAAGTGGCTTTGTTGCTCTCCCTTAGATCCTGTCCATCCTATGAAAGGGTCTATGTTTAGCTCGGCTGCCTCTAGTTTTAAAGTCCATTTTTTTGTGTTTCTGAGCCCAGATTGCATAGCAGATTTGCTGGGGCGGTATATTATTGCTTTCATATTGATAATTCTTTGCCAACTTGAGAAGTTCAGTATATTTTAATTAAAAAATATTACAAGGAACCAGTGCTTCTGGCGTAACAAATGAAATTACGCAGTCGGGAATCTTGATAAGGGGAAATGTCTTAGTAAAAAGTAGCTCATTAGCTCTACGGTCCTTCTATTAGATACGCGACTCAGAAAAATGGATACGAATATTGCTCAGGAGCTAGCGGGAGAGTTTTGCGCAGCATAGCCTGACTATGTTATTGATTTTATGTTGTTTATATTTTACCATCCTCACAGAGTAGAATTATTTTAACTATAAGGAGGCTAGAATGGATAAAGATAAAAAAATCGATCAATTTACCTTTGAGGAGGCTTTAGGTGAGTTACAAGAAATTGTAAAAGGCATTGAGACTGGCAAAGATGATTTAGAAAAGGTGATCAATGACTACGAGAGAGGAAACGCACTGAAAAAACATTGTGAATCTAAATTAAAAGAAGCGAAATTAAGAATAGAAAAGATCGTTGAGAAATCAGACGGTTCTATTTCTACTCAAGAAGGGCTGTGATCTTTTTTTAAAAGAGAGCTGTACAGAGAGAGTGCGTGTTTTTTAGTGGCTTCAGAAGAAAACCTATGCTCCACATTGAGTCTTGCTGATTTCCCAAGGTTCACTTTATTTTTTTTAGATAAATTCATCACAAATGCAATTTTTTTTGCTAAGGCATCAGGGTCATTAGGTGGTATTAGGAATCCAGTTTTTCCTTCAATTATCGTTTCGTTATGACCTCCGATATTTGTGGCGATTACAGGCTTTTGCATTGCCTGTGCTTCTATGGAGATCTTTCCAAAGGCCTCAGGTTTTAAAGATGGGGACACTATCAGGTCAGAAAGCATATAAAGAGAAGGCATGTCTTTTACTGCTCCAGTGAAGGTCACGATATTAACAATACCCAGGTTTTTAGCCAGCTTCATGTGTCGTTCAAAACTACCTTTGTGTTGCTTAGTGTCTCCAGCGAGCAAACAGCATATATTCTCCTTGTTCATTTTTGAGAGCGCCTTAAGAAGTACCGCGTGTCCTTTGGAGTCGTTTATTCTTCCTGGCAAAGTAATGACAAATTTACCATCTGGTATATAGAGTCTTTTCTTTAAACGGACAAGAGATTCGGGTGAAACATTTTTTGTGCTGAATTCTTCAAGATCAACACCACAATGTATTATAGAAATTCTGTCTTCAGGAATTTTATAAATTTCTTCAATATGTTCCTTAATGAAATTTGATACTGCTATTACTTTATGACCTTTTGTCATCACTGCGTTATAGTATTTCTTTATGGGGTTTACAGAGTATTTCCCATGGAAAGTTGCAATAAAGGTTTGATTTGTAAGTTTTGCTGCCAGATAAGCACTCCATGCTGGCGCTCTAGATCTTGCGTGAATTAGCTGAATTTTATGCTTTCTTATTAACTTAGCAAGAGCAAAGGCATTAATGATGATGTGGATCGGATTCTTGTCTTTTAGCGGCAAAGTAAAGTGCTTTGCTTTATTTTTCTCTACATATTTTACTAATGGACCCCCAGAAGAAGCAACGAAGGATTGATACCCTGCTTCTTTTAGGAATTTTGTTGTATCTACAGTACATCTTTCAACTCCACCACTGACTAAAGATGGGAGTACTTGTAAAACAATTGGTTTATGATAGGATTTTTCCATGAATAAAGAGTATATGTAAATGCAGCATCTTCAAATCAAGCTTGGTAAGCACAATATAGCGTATAAAAGCAATTTTTCAAAGCTAAAGAATTCAGATATAACAATAGTATTTTTATGTGGGTATATGTCTGATATGGAAGGAACAAAATCTCTTTTTTTAGAAGAGTTTTGTACACAAAATAATTTACGTTATTTGGCCTTTGATTATTCTGGTCATGGAAAATCATCAGGAAATTTGATGCATGGGTCTATTTCAGAATGGACAGAAGAATCCATTGAAATTATCAAGCAACTTGCAGAAACATCAATAATTCCTATTGGCTCTAGCATGGGAGGGTGGATATCTTTATTAGTTGCCTTAAAACTTAAGGGCAAGGTTAAAGTCAAAGGAATCATAAACATTGCTAGTGCCGTTGATTTTACGGAGAATCTTATGTGGGGTGCGTTAACTGATGATCAGAAGGTTATTATTGAGAAAGAGAATAAGGTAACCATAGGTCGTGGCGGCTATGATTACTGCATTACTAAGAAATTGATAGAAGATGGCAGAGAGAATTTGCTTCTGAACAGAGAAATACCGATAGATGTTCCGGTAATCCTATTGCATGGAATGCGCGATGACTCTGTTCCTGTAGAAAATTCTATAAAATTAGCAGAGAAACTTTCTTCAAAAGATGTGCAAGTTGTTATATCAAAAGACTCAGACCACCGCATGTCAGAGGAGGCAGATTTACAATTACTAGGTAGCTCGATTCTAAAATTACTAGGCTAGAATTTTCTTTAGTCGTCGGCTTTATCTAATGTCTATCCAAAATCGTTGACTTTTTGCAACAGTGTTGCTAAAATGTTACTACGGTAAAGCAAGCGGTTTCACAGGTGCATTTGGTTACAAAGAAGAAAAGGGAAGAAGAAAATCCATTCGCGGATCTTTATACATTCTTAAGTAGGTCAGTGTATGAGCAGCCTAAGGAATTTCTGCAACATTCTATGGATGATGTCACAGAGGATCTTGTAAAAGCTGGAGCTGCATATGGAGCTTACTGTATTGCTGCGTCTTATGGGTTTGCTTTACCTTACAAGATTGGATCAGTATCGGTTGGGTATTATATAGGAAATGCAGTTGGTGATCTTGCGGGAGAGTATGTGGAGAGTGCTATAAAGCACTATGTAGGAGCAGAGGAAAAGCAAGTTTCTAAAGCCCAAGAAGCAGCATTTGAGTCTTTTATTGATGATATAGCAGAAGATCTTACTAAAGCCGCTGGCCTCGTTGATTTATTAAAGTGGGAGATTGCTGTTTATACTGCGTTTAGTGGCTTAGACTCACAAAACCCTCACTTTATTGCGAGGGTTTTTCCTGCGTTTACAGCAAGTATTAAGTTTATAGAAAGTTATAATGATTGGAATGAATACTCCAATAAAGCAGGAAATTTTGTTTCGAGACAACTGAAAGGATGTAGTGAGGATATGTATAACTTTTTTATGCAAGGCGATTCTGACAACGACCTTGCTGGCAATGTTATTTTCGAAGAGCATGGTGAGTTATAACGCTAGGCGCAGGGGTCTTTATGCTCATTACTAAGGTGCTACTTTAGATAAGATAAGGCAGTTAGTAGCAATATCTAGATAATTCTTCTTTAAAGAGTTCATTCTTTTTTTACCTTGATAAAAACAAAGAACCTTTCAATCTTTCAGCACGTTAATCTTATTCCCAGCGTTTTGTCGTATATTAAATGTGTGTGCATGTCTCAAAAATTATTATGTTATTTTTGAGATCTTACCCCACATTCTACAACTTCAAATACTTTACTTAGCTATAGTCCAGAATCTCTTTGAGCTTCTACAGATTAAGTGCATTGCTGTCATCAGGCTCTTTAAGGACGTTCCACCTTAGCCTGTATGTAGACAGGAAAACATATACAAACATTGCGGAGGAGAGAAGAGAATTAATCTCAGCTACAGACAGGCCTGCTACTCGGAATTTTACTTCCTTGCAGGAAACGTTGTTTTGATAAATCTCATTCTTTAAAGATTTGAAGGATAGATGCGGGGAGGTAGCTGAGCATGTAGTAGATTCTTCAATTAGATTTCTTTCGATCCCGGTATGGTATAAAGCAAGCATTGATCCAATAAAGAATATAGCTGAGCAAATATAGCAAAAATATTTAGACAGTCTGTTTGTTCCAATTAAGTAGCCTAAACCGGATACGATGATTAATGAGAAATAAGGAATACGTTGATATATGCATAATGGGCAGGGTTTAATATGTAGAACATATTCCACGAAGTACGAAGAACCCAGTGCAAAACTTGAGAATGCTAGGATTAAGCAAAATATTTTCGAGTAAGAAGAGAAGAATATTTTCATTGCCTTGTTATAATTTTGTTGTATCCTCTGTTGTTACTATATTCCTAACATCATTGTAGAGCACATGCGTGATATAAAGCAACTAATTCAAGATAGCAAGGTATGGCCTTTTGAGTTAGCTAAAAAAATACTACAAAGACTGGATGGCAAGACGCCAAAGAAAGGCTACGTCTTGTTTGAAACAGGATATGGACCATCTGGATTGCCCCATATCGGTACATATTGTGAGGTAGTTAGGACACAGATGGTAAAAACTGCATTCGAGCAAATATCCGACATCCCTACAAAGTTGATCGTAGTGTCGGATGACATGGATGGAATGAGGAAGGTTCCTGGCAACTTACCTAATGCGGAAATGCTAGGGTCCCATATTCAAAAGCCTCTAACGGCGGTTCCAGACCCATTTGGCGAAGAGAAAAGTTATGGTGACTACATGAACAAAAAGCTTCAGAGGTTTCTGTTAGGTTTTAATTTTGAATATGAATTCCACAGTGCAACTGATCTATATAGAGCCGGAAAATTTGATGAATTCTTGCTCAAAGCATTAGAGCATTATGATCAAATTATGTCAATTATGCTTCCAACGTTAGGAGAAGAAAGGCAGCAAACATATAGCCCCTTCCTGCCTATATGCGTCAGAACAGGTAGAGTGCTTTATGTGCCAGTGGTAAATCGAGATGTTGCAAAAGGAACTATTATATATCTAGATCCAGATACAAATGAAGAAATAGAGGTTCCTGTTACGGGGGGGAATTGCAAGTTGCAATGGAAGCCAGATTTTGGCATGCGTTGGGCGGCACTTGATGTGGATTTTGAGATGTATGGAAAAGATCATCTTGCTAACTCTAAGCTATATCGACAAATTTGCAGTGTAGTAGGAGGAAAAGGACCAACAGAATTCTGCTACGAGATGTTCTTGGATGAGTACGGAAAAAAGATATCTAAAACAAAAGGTAATGGGGTTTCGATCGAAGATTGGATAAAGTACGCACCCGTTGAAAGCTTGTCTTGCTATATGTTCCAAACTCCCAACAGAGCAAAAAAAATGTATTTCTCCGTAATACCAAAAAGCGTTGATGAATACATTGCTTTTGTTGAAAAATATCATGAAGCTGATGGAGTGGACAAGGTAAATAATCCAGCTTGGCATATTCACAATGGGGATGTTCCTAAATATGACCTAGGAGGCATTACATTTAACCTGTTGCTTAATTTAGCATGCGTTGTAAACCCTGAAGATAAAAATGCATTATGGGGTTTTATAGAAAAATATGCTACCAACCTAAAGAGGGAAGATGCAAGGTTTCTAGATAGGCTCGCAGGGCATGCTGTGCGTTATTATAAGGATTTTGTGAAATCTAGTAAAAAATATAGAGATCTAGAAGATTCAGATATCGCATTACTTGAGGAAGTAAAACTAGAGTTGATGCAAGTAAATGACCATTATGCTCCAGAGGAAATACAGAGAATCTTTTACAGAGTGGGAAAAGGGTCAAGCTATGGCAATCTAAGAGAATTTTTTAAGATGATATACGAAGGGTTGTTAGGACAAGAACAAGGTCCGCGTCTTGGATCTTTTGTAAAATTATATGGAGTGAAGCAAACCATCAAATTAATAGAAGAGAAGATCAAGGGGGAATGATATGTCGCAAATAAAGAAAATAGTTGCAAGAGAAATACTGGATAGTAGAGGATGCCCTACGGTAGAAGTGGATGCCTTTATTGATGATCAAAGATTCGCCAGAGCAGCAGCACCAAGCGGTGCATCAACTGGTATGCGCGAAGCACACGAGCTTAGAGATGGAGATAAATCTAAATTTTTTGGCAAAGGCGTAACAAAGGCGGTGAATAATGTTAATGCAATAATATCTCCTGCTTTAATAGGCAGAGACTGTAGAGCGCAGAATGAAATAGATTCTATTTTATTAGAATTAGATGGAACAAAAACATGCTCTAATTTAGGTTCGAACGCAATTGTTGCAACGTCAATGGCAATCTTAAAGGCCGCTTCATTAGCTGAGGAAAAATCTTTGTTTTTACATATTAACCCTAATGCAAAAACAATGCCTGTACCTATGGTAAATATTTTGAATGGTGGAGTGCATGCTGATAATTTGCTTGATATACAAGAATTCATGATCATGCCTACGGGAGCAAGAAACATACGTGACGCTATAAGAATGGGGTCAGAAATTTTTACATCATTGAAAGCGATTTTGATGTCAAAAAATCTTGGCGCTAGTGTGGGAGATGAAGGGGGGTTTGCGCCTAATCTGAAATATGATAGAGATGCTCTAGAGTTAATTCTTCAAGCAACAGAGGCTGCTGGATATAAGCCAGGTGCAGATGTAATGCTTGCACTAGATGTTGCTGCAACAGAGCTTTACAGCGATGGTGAGTATCAGTTCAAAGGCGTAGGGAAGAGTTTGAAAGCAAGTCAGTTGGTGAACTACTACCAGGATATGGTTAGAGACTATCCTATATACTCGATTGAGGATGGTATTGCAGAGGCAGATTATGATGGGTGGCAGGAAATGACCAAAGCATTGGGTGATAAGGTTCAAATAGTTGGCGATGATGTGTTTGCAACTAATAAAGAAATTTTATCTCAGTGCATTGATAAGAATATCGCGAATGCTGTTTTGATAAAGCCTAATCAAGTGGGGACTATTAGCTCAACTTTTGACACAATAAACCTAGCGCATTCAAAGAAGTATGAATGTGTGATGTCTCATCGTTCTGGTGAAACAGAAGATGTTACAATAGCGCATCTAGCTGTTGCTATGGGCTGTAGTCAGATTAAAACAGGCTCTGTTTGTAGAGTAGATAGAACTGCAAAATATAATGAGCTTTTAAGAATTAGCGAAGAGCTTGGTGAAAATGCTCAGTATAGCCAATTGAAGAGCTTTTGTGAAATGGCTCTATAGCCACTAATTTATTGAGGTATAGAAATTATGCCTAATCTGAAAAAGCCTACATTTAGAATACGTAAGGTCATTCCTATCCTGCTTTTTTTTATTCTGATATATTATTTTATATATAATATAATCAGTGGAGATCGTGGCATTCTTTCCTTGTTCAAACTTACTGAGCAACATAAAATCATCCGAGATGAGGTAGGTATTCTAGAAGAAGAGAGGAGGATATTGCAGAGCAAAGTTAATCGTATGAAGCCTGAATCTCTGGACTTAGATCTTTTAGAAGAGCAAGCTAGAAGGAATCTGGGTTATGCGCAGAAAAATGAAACTATCTATGTAGAGTGAGCACTTTATTTTGTCAGGTAGGCCAACGACGTTAAACGCGGGCATACCCTTTCCTATATGTGCATGCACTTGTATATCAATAGTTTCTATGCCATTGAAAGTTACAGTAGTTACTTCAGGTATTATGCTTACGCTGCACTCTCCTTTGTATTAACCAACTCCCCCTGGAGGCTATTTGGCGATGCTTGAACGATTTTTGCCCTTACTATTTTTCCGATATATTCAGATGCATTATCTAAAAGTACTGTCTGCATATATTCGGTTTTTCCGGCATATTGATTCTCATGTTTTCCAGATTTCTCTATTAAAACATTCATTGTTTTACCGATAGATTTTTTATTGAAATCATACTGCTGTTGATTCAATAAAGTTTGTAGTTTTTGCAATCTTTCAGCTTTGATTTCTTCTGGAACCTGAGCCATAATAGATGCTGGTGTTCCAGGTCTTGGACTGTATTTGAAAGAGTAGGCTTGAGCAAATTCCACTCGTTTCACTAACTCTAGAGTATCTTCAAAATCTTTGTCTGTTTCTCCTGGATATCCAACTATAAAGTCAGAAGAAAAAGAGATGTCAGTCCGCGCTGCCTTTAACCTATCTACCACATTAAAATATAATGCTGCAGTATGTTTCCTATTCATTTCCTTTAGCATTTTATCGGAACCGGATTGAACAGGAAGGTGCAAAAAGGGCATTAATTTTTTAACAGAGCCATGGGCCTCTATCAAGTCATCTGTCATATCTAATGGATGAGAAGTTGTATATCTGATTCTCTTGACCTCATCGATCTTTGCTATATATTTTACAAGATCTGCTAAAGAAGCTTGTTGTTTGCTGTAATCCATTCCGTGATATGCATTCACATTCTGCCCAAGTAAAGTAATTTCCTTGCTTCCCTGGGAGGCGATTATTAATGCTTCTCTATATATTTTCTCTACCGGTCTTGAGAACTCTGCTCCCCTTGTATAAGGTACGCAGCAGAATTTACAGAATTTATCACAGCCTTCTTGGATAGACAAAAAAGCCGTTGGTCCTTGTGCTTTTGAATATTCCGGCAAATTATCAAACTTACTTTCCTGTGCGAAATCCAAATCCCAGACATGCTTGTTTTCTCTGGATAGTTTTGCCAAGAGCTCTGGTAGATTTTGGTAAGATTGTGGCCCCACTACGACATCTACCCAAGGGGCTCTTTTGAAGATTTCCCTTCCTTCTGCTTGCCCAACGCATCCGGCAACAACAGTGGTTATTTCTTTTCCTAATTTCTCTTTTAGATCTCTAATCCTCCCAAGTTTAGAATAGACTTTAGAAGTAGCTTTTTCTCTAATATGACATGTATTAAGTACAATAATATCTGCATCTTCTATAGTCTCAGTTGTCTTGTATCCAAAAGGCTTTAATAAATCCCCTATTCTAATCGAATCATAGGCGTTCATCTGACAGCCATATGTTTGGATAAATAAATTCTTCATCTTAGTTTTTGATTATTTTATTCTATCTACAGTATGAAATACCAAGGACTTTAGGATACTAGCGCTATTACCAAATATATCAAGAGATAATATTGATTTTTCAGCTAGGTCTTGAAGCATTTCTTTGCTTTTTTTTGCGCCTAATGCTTTTACGATATTACATCCTTCTTTTGAGTTTTTGTTGTAATCTGAAATATCATCAGCAATTTGGAAGAAGATGCCAAAGTTCGATGCAAAAGTACTTATGGCAGTTGTTGTTTTCGCATCTGCATTAAAAACGACTGTAGGTGCAAGGCAAGAAAACTCAATCAATTTTGCAGTTTTGAGTTTATGGATATTTAACATTTTATTAAAGTCACTCTCAGAATAACCGCACTCTATATCTTCAATTTGACCTGCAAGCATTCCATTCGGTCCAACTGCTTTTGCGAATTCTGAGACCAGGATACATTTTTTTTCTGGCGTTATATTCTCCAACCCAGATAATATTTCAAATGCATAAGTGAGCAATGTGTCGCCGGCTAATATTGCCGTGGCTTCATTAAACTTTTTATGACAGCTTTGCTTTCCTCTCCTTACGTCATCATTATCTAAAGCAGGGAGGTCGTCATGTATTAGGGAATATGTATGACAGATCTCTATAGATGCTGCAATGGGTAGAATAATGTCAATGGATCCATTTAGAAGCTTGGTAAACTCTATGCATAAGGATGGCCTGAGTTTTTTTCCTGTATTCTCAAAGCAGGAGAAAAAGGCAGCCTCCTTTAACTTGCTGTCCTTCATTCGAGACAATAAGGACCTCATTCTTATTTCTACAGCATCTGAGTTCTTCTTGAGGGCAGTATGTAAGCTAGAAGATTGGCTGATTTGATCAAGACACGTCACAGGTATTATCTAATTTTTCTATTAATTTTTTGACTTTTGAAGTGACTTCATCGATCACTTCTTTTGTTGCGGCATTATCTTGTTGCGCATGGTTAGGGAAAGATTCTTCTATCTCATCAATCAGCATCATTCCTGCCATGAGATATAAAGTTTTATCGCTTGCCGTAGGGAAGGAGCTATGAAGAGACTCTATTTTGTCTTTGAATCTATTTGCAAGGTTCGTTAATTTTACTTCTTCACCATTCTCACACGCTAGGTGGTGAGTATCTTTGCCAATTGTTATCTCTACTAAAGCCATTTTTAACCTCCTTTATTTTGCAGTTTTTCTATTAAGAGATCTATCTCCGTCAATGCATCGTTAGTTTTTTTCTCAAGAGATAATATTTGTTGGTCTTGCAGTCGAATTTTCTCCTTAGCCAACTGATATTGTGCTTCTAATTGTAGATTTGCAGAAGGCTTCTTGGTGCTAACTAGTATTTGCTCTAGCTTTGCGAAAGCCTCGATCATTTTGATTTTTTTTGTTTGCAGATCATCCATAGCTATTTTCTCAATATCTCTTTGTGTATATATTATTATAAAAATAATAATTATATTTTTAAAGCTTTTATGAACGTAGACTTAGGTATCTCTACATTTCCTATGAATTTCATCTTTTTCTTACCAGCTTTTTGTTTGTCTAAAAGCTTTCTTTTTCTGCTTATATCTCCACCGTAACATTTAGCAGTTACATCTTTTCGCAAGGCACTAATTGTTTCACGTGCAACAATTTTTCCGCCAATCGCAGCTTGGATTGCGATCTGGAACATCTGACGTGGAACAAGTTCTTTTAATTTTTTACATAGAGATCTTCCTTTAAATTCAGCCTGCTCTTTAGGAACTATCATTGATAGGGCATCTACGGCTACATTGTTTATTAAGATAGCTAGCTTAACGAGTTCTCCTTCTTGATATCCTTCCATGGACCAATCAAAACTTGCATAACCTCTTGTGCAAGATTTTAGCTTATCATAGAAGTCTAAAACTATTTCATTCAGTGGGATCTTGTATGTAAGGATGGCTCTCTTTCCGATATATTCAATATTGAGTTGCTCTCCTCTTTTCTCTATACAGAGCTCGATCAATGCTCCCATGTATTCACCTGGTACAAGCATAGTCGCTCTGATCCACGGTTCTTCTATGCGGTCTATTTTTGTAACTTCAGGCATTCCTGCGGGGTTGTGTATTTCTGAATCTGTTCCGTCTTTTAGATAGACTTTATAGATCACACTTGGTGCTGTGGTGATGATTTCCAGCCCAAACTCTCTGTCTATTCTTTCTTGAATGATTTCTAAATGCAGCAGACCTAAGAAGCCGCATCTAAAGCCTAATCCCAACGCAGTTGAGCTTTCCATTTCAAACTCGAAACTGGCGTCATTTAGCTTTAATTTTCCTAAGGAGTCTTTGAGTTTTTCAAAATCACTGGCATCTATAGGGTATAGTCCACAAAATACTACTGGCAGGTTAGGTTTAAAACCTTGTAACATTCGGGGATTGGCATTTTTATGATCTACTACTGTATCTCCAACTTTACAATCTGCCAGTTGTTTGATAGAGGCGGTGAAGAACCCAATTTCGCCTGGTTTTAACTCATGTACATATTCTTTCTTGGGAGTAAAGACTCCTACAGTATCTACTGTATATATCGAATTTGTAGATACCATTTTTATTTTGGAGCCTTTAATTAGCTTACCTTCTTTGATTCGAACAAGGATTACGATACCTAGGTAAGAATCGTACCATCCATCTACCAATAGGGCGCATAAGGGTTTTGAGAGCTCTCCTGTTGGCGGAGGGCAAGTTTTTACAATAGTTTCCAAAATATCTGGGATTCCAGCTCCGGTTTTTGCAGAAACCAATATGGCATTGCTGCTATCAATTCCTAAAACATCTTCGATCTGATCCTTAACTCTATCTGGCTCAGATGCGGGAAGGTCTATCTTATTTAGCACAGGTACAATTTCATGGTCATTATCAATCGCTTGATATGCGTTCGCAATAGTCTGAGCCTCCACTCCTTGGCTTGCATCAACTATCAATAAAGAAGCTTCACAAGCAGCTAAAGATCTACTTACTTCATATGAGAAATCTACATGCCCTGGTGTGTCCATTAAATTCAGATAGTAAGTTTCACCATCTTTTGCTTGATAGACCAAGCGCACGGTTTGGGATTTGATTGTAATGCCCCTCTCTCTTTCGATGTCCATAGAGTCAAGCAATTGAGCTTTCATTTCTCTGGGGTCAATTGCATTACAATGCTCTATTATCCTATCCGCAATAGTGGATTTACCATGGTCAATATGAGCAATAATTGCAAAATTTCTTACTTTGCTTATATCATGCATTTTAAATTTCTGTTAAAAAAATAAAAAAACGTGTTATTATAAATACAGCAAATTAGCTAATAAGGAAATAGCGGATATGAATAATATGGATTTGAATAATATAATTAATCACATTGAAGTTAAGTTAAATTTGCTTCGGAGCTCTCTTTGACCTACCTGGTTTAAAAAAAGAATTAGAAGAAATAAAAAAACAAACAGCTGCAAGTGACCTTTGGGATGACCAAGATCGCGCCCAAAGTCTGTTGCAAAAACAGGCGGGGATCGAAAAATCAGTAAAGAATCTCGAAAAAATAGAAAGTGACTTTGCCACCGCAAAAGAATTATCCAGTATGGTATCAGATGATGATCCAGAAATGCAGAAAGATCTGGAAAAAGACCTTACTCTTGTTAAGAAAGCTGTTCAAGAGTTGGAGGTCACTTGCTTGTTTTCAGGCGAGGCAGATTCTTGCGAGGCTTTTTTAGAGATTCATGCGGGTGCTGGAGGCACAGAAAGCCATGACTGGGCAGAGATGCTGCAGAGAATGTACATTATGTATGCAGATAAAAATGGCTTCAAACTTACAATATTAGATGAGCTCGCAGGAGAAGATGCGGGTATTAAATCGGTAACTATGAAGATCTCTGGGTATAATGCTTTCGGTTGGCTAAAGACAGAAAGTGGAGTGCATAGATTAGTACGAATTTCTCCATTTAATGCTGCGGGAAAAAGGCAGACTAGCTTTGCAAGTGTATGGGTTTACCCGGCGGTAGATGACAATATCGAGATCGAAATCAATGAAGGCGATTTGAAGGTCGATACGTATAAGGCATCTGGCTCAGGAGGGCAGCATGTGAATACAACAGACAGCGCTGTACGTATTACTCATATTCCAACAAAGATAGTAGTGCAATGCCAAAATAACAGATCTCAACATCGTAACAGAGCAGAAGCAAAAGAGATGCTAAAAGCAAGATTGTATGAGGTTGAGTTGCGTAAAAAAGAAGATCAATTGCAGCAAGAAAATGCACAAAAAACTGATAATGGCTGGGGGAATCAGATCCGCTCATATGTTTTGCACCCGTATAAAATGGCGAAGGATCATAGAAGTCTCTTTGAAAGTAACAATCCCGACTCTATACTGAGTGGGAGTTTAAGGGATATGCTAATTGCTAATTTAATACATAGTTTGAAGAAGGAATAATCCATGACTATAGATTGTTTAAAAACAGGAGATATTATAGACGTTGTTGCTACATCAGGCGGAGAACTTGGCATAACTACTGAAGATGTTAGAAGATTTGTTGAAGATTTAGGTTACACGGCAAGGTTGGCAAGAAATTTCCAAGAGAAGGACGCAGATCTATTTTGTGCAA
Source organism: Rickettsiales bacterium (assembly GCA_047404135.1). Classification (GTDB taxonomy): domain Bacteria; phylum Pseudomonadota; class Alphaproteobacteria; order Rickettsiales; family JABSSG01; genus JAHZKS01. The sequence goes on along the minus strand of JBDOIT010000002.1, from coordinate 335,439 downwards.
ATAGTGATAAAATAAGATTTAAGAATTTACTTAGTGCACTTCAGAACTCTGAATCTGATACCATATGGATGTTCAGGGGGGGGTATGGAGCTGCAAGGCTGATCCCGATGTTAGAAGAGTACGATTTCTCATCTCATAAAAAAACTATAATTGGATGTAGTGATGTTACTGCCATTGGGTTGTATTTTGAGAATAAATATAATTGGGAATTTATACATGGTAGAATGATTAAGAATGCTATGGATAAAACGCAGGAAGAGGAATTCCACAATCTAGAGAAATTACTTTCTGGTGATTGGACTAAGATAGAATATCAAATAAAATCTTTAAATAAGGTGGCAAAAGATTCTAGTGATATTTCTTCTAAGATTACAGGAGGTAATTTGAGTCTTTTGCAGTGTAGTATGGGTACTATGTGGCAAGTAGAAACTCAAGATAAAGTATTGTTCATTGAAGAAGTGGGCGAGCAGGCTTACGCAATAGATCGGATGTTAGTGCATCTTTCTCAGGCTGGCATGTTTGGTAAGGTAAAAGGTTTGATATTCGGTGATATGTCAAAAGACCCAAATGATTTGATAAAGAAAACAGTTGATAGATTTGCAGAATCGGTATCCTTTCCTGTATTTGCAATAGAAAACTGTGGTCACGGTAAGTTTAACAACCCATTGGTATTTAATTTGGAGGCTCAGATTTTAACTGGCGAGTCCCCATCATTAATATTTAAAAACAAAGTGATTGATGAAACTTAGAATCGGTACTCGTCAAAGTAAGCTTGCAATTATTCAAGCGGAAACAGTGAAACGGAAGTTGAAATCTTTAAATTCTAGCCTGGATTTGCAAATTGTCCCTATTCAAACAACGGGTGATAAAGAAAAAAACAAAGACCTTACCAAGATAGGTGGAAAGGGATTGTTTTTAAAGGAAATTCAGGAAGAGCTTCTAGCAAAAAATATTGATATCGCCGTTCATTCTATGAAAGATATTCCAGCGTTTACTCCAGAGGGAATAAAGTTAGCTGCTGTGCTAGAAAGAGAAGATCCAAGGGATCTTTTTATTTCAAAAAATGGCAAAGGGTTGATGGAAGTAGATAGCGGCTCTATCATTGGAACTTCTTCTCCAAGGCGCAGGGCTCAGATATATAATCTTAGACCAGATCTAAAGATAGAATTTTTCCGCGGAAATGTGGATTCAAGATTAAAGAAGGTAGAGGAGGGTGTTGTCGATGGCACTTTGCTTGCTATGGCAGGGCTCAAAAGGTTGGGAGTTTATAAATCTGATTATGAAGTTTTGGACCCTGAGAAAATAATCCCTGCAGTTTGTCAGGGAATAATAGGAATAGAAGCTCTAGAAGAAAATACGCCTGCGATTGAATTGTTGTTGAAAATAGACCATAAAGAAACTCATCTCAGGGCAGAAGCAGAGAGGGGTTTTTTGGAATCTATAGAAGGTAACTGCAATACCCCTATGGGAGCTATCGCAGAATTGGTTGGAGGCAAATTAAGGTTACGTTGTTTTTTAGCTTCTGAGTATGGAACTAATTGCTTTAAAGAGGAGGGGACAGCTGAATGTTTCAGGGCGTATGAATTGGGAGCTGAAATAGGGAAAAAGCTACTTTCTAAGATGGGATAGACAATGTCAGTTTTAATTACAAGATCTAGAGAAGATTCTGCATTTCTAAAAGAGGAATTGCTTCAGGGAACGAAAGCCCCCATCTTGATAGAGCCAATGATAGAGGTTTCTATTGAGGCGAAATCAAGAAACCTAGATTTGTTACAATATGATTCCCTGATTTTTACCAGTAAAAATGCTGTATCTTATGTAAAACAGTATGATTATTCAGAATTTTTAGATAAAAAATGCTTTGCTATAGGAGATAGCACTAAAGCAGCTCTAGAAGAGATTGGGTTTCACGATATACATAATGCGCATAACGATATTGAAGGGTTAGTCTCGGCAGTTTTGGAAAGCGAAAGTAGCGCATCTTTGTATTTCAGAGGGGAAACAATCACTAAAGACTTGAAAGAGGAAGTATCTTGTGATGAGATGGTGTGCTACAGAGTCATTGGAGCTAAGAGATTCTCTAAAGATTTAGTAGAAAAGTTACAAAGGGGAGAGATTAAAACCATATTATTTTTCTCAGAGAATACAGCGAATGTTTTTTTGTCTCTTTGTGCAAAATACGAGATTGCAAATTTTTTAAAAGAGACTACAATTTTAACAATTAGCACTAAGCTAAGTCGATCTATAGGTGCAAGGGTGAAGACTAATATAAAGTCTTTTGAGGGGGACAGTAAATTGCTAATAGAATTAATTAACACTCTCTATGTCTGATAATGAAAATTCTAAAAAATACGTCTTTAACAGGGTAGTAATTATTCTGGTTTTTATTTGTTTTGCTATGGCGGCTTTCTATTTCTCATTTCAGAGCTCTGAAATGAAGGGATCATTTCTTAGCGCAGATACAGGAAGTTTAATTCCAGATAAAATAGATAGATATATATTCAAAAAATACTATGAACACCAAGATTCTGCTAAGAATGATGTTATTGCTAATGCGGTTCAAGAAAAAGGTCATTGTTATGAAGCGCGATATGTTGATAATATAACCTTACTCAACCGCTTGAATGTTTCATTTGTTGAAGGGGTAAAAACATTCTCTGCTTTGAATGCCCTCATGCTAACTTCTTCCAGTGATCAAAAAGTCATAAATATTGTAGAAAGCTTACATAAGCTGTTTGAGTATAATGAATCTTATTCAATTGTAGAAGCTCAATTGAGGTTGAAATATTTAAGAAGAGAGCTGATAAAAAATAAAAATTCTGAAGAGATGGATAGCTCATTTTTTGGTAGGGTGTTATTCAGATCTGTGATTGTGCAGAAGAGAGGCAGTAAGGCGATTGATGCAGGTGGAATTGAAGCTTCTTTGGAAAGAGCAAGCAATGCACTGAAAGCAAAGAACTTGAAAAAAGCGTATCATGAGATAGATAGCATAGAAGGAGTATATCATGATATGTCTAAAGGGTGGCTATTATATATAGCGCAATATATTGCTGCGCAGGAAGATATCAGAAGGGTAAATTCATATATGCATTCTGATGGATATCGTAAGCAATTTTATAAAGAGTGTGGGTAATGTTAAAATTATTAGCTTATGTTATTGTTATAGCTCTTGCTTTATTCGGTGTATACGCGTTTATACCTGAATCTGGCATTGTGGAGATTACTAGTGATGACTATTATGTCTCTGGTTCTATCGCGATGTTTTTTGTATTCGCTGTCTTTTTTGTATTATCTTTGCTTTTCTTAATTTCCTTTGTGTTATGGATTTTAAGGCTTCCAAGCAGTATGAAGTCTGTATTGGATGGCTATTTTTATAGGAAAAAAGTAGAAAAAATGCTGGATATAATATATCTTATCGAGACTGGTAAAAACAAAGAGGCATGCAGTAAGTATAAAGAAAAGGATTTTATATTGCCGGATCACCCTATGGTAGAGTTAGTGAAGAAGAAAATTGAAAACAAGTCTTAGCAGCCAAACTAAATCAAACTTTATGTCAGAACCTAGTAAAGTGAAGGTGTCCCCTTCTATATTGTCAGCAGATTTTTCAAGGCTTGGCGAGGAGGTTCAGAAGCTTTCTAATTCTGGAGCGGACTATATCCACATCGATGTAATGGACGGGCAGTTCACAGAAAATATCACAATAGGCTCCCCCGTCATAAGTAATCTTAAAAATCACAGCAGTTTACCTTTTGATATACATTTGATGATAGAAAATGTTGAGGATCATGTAGAGAGTTTTGTGAATGCTGGTGCTGATATCTTGACATTCCATCATGAAGCAGCAAAGAATAGCAGGGAGTTGATAAAGAAGATCAGGAGCATGGGTGTGAAGGTCGGTATTTCTATAGTCCCGTCAACGAAGGTAAGTGCAATAGCAGACTTAATCCCGGAAGTAGATCTTGTATTAATAATGACCGTAAATCCTGGATATGCAGGGCAAAAGTTTTTGTATTCTCAGTTGAGTAAGATTTCTGCAGTTAGAGACATCATAGAAAAAGCAGGAAAAGATATTGATCTCTCTGTGGATGGGGGCATAGATAAAAATACTGCGAAATTATGCGTTGAGGCTGGTGCTAATATTTTGGTATCTGGTTCGTATATATTCTCTGAAAAAAACTCAGACTATGCAAAAAATGTTGCAGAGCTTTCCAGGGGATCTATCTAAGACTCTTGCTAGTTTTTGTGCTTCCTTGTAATGAATAGTAATATCGTGCAAGTTCTTCTATTAGCTTATTTACTGCCTTTGCGTAAACTGTGTCTTTTTTATTTTACCATTCTTTGGAATCATATTCATTAGGTATTGAATCCGTATTGATTCCAATATTATCCGTCAATCTAATGCAGTCTTGTGAATAATTTTTAAATACCGCTACGAAGTTTAATGAATTGAGATGCGTTAATGATTCTCTTAAGTATAGATTTGATATTTGTTGTTACATAAGGGCGGTTTGCTAAACATTATCAAAAAGTCTAGCATGGAGATCTATATTATTCTCTATATTGTAACTCTTCAGGCTTTGATATAAAGTTTTTTCCCAGCCACTAGGAAAGCAATTACCTTCCAATTTGTGCGCAATTTCCACATAATTACCTATGGTAGTTTTAGCAAAACAAGTACCGTAGAGCTTTTCAAGTTCTGCAAACATGATTGCGCTTGATGTTATGAGTTTGCTTGAAGTTTCTAATGCTAAGGAGACTATACCGGAGCCATTCTGTCCAGTTTCGTAGTAAGGAGTTGCAACATAGTCTACCCCAGAAATGCACTCCACTAACTCACTGTGGGAATCTACTGCGCCATAGAATTTGATTCTTTGATCTACCCCCTTTTTTGATGCCAGGTTAATCACTTCACTGATGTACGTCGAGTTATTGTGTTGTGTAACAGCCTTGCCACTGCGTTTGATTTCTTCTTTAACCTGAGGCAGGAACTTAACAATCGTTGATGGGTGCTGTCCTCCAAACACCAGTAACACGTAATTTTTTGGCAGTAGTTCGAGGCTTTTTATAAGCAAATGCTGTCCTTTATTTGAGGTTAGGAAGCCAAAAGTGCCGATATATTTCTTTCGAGGGTTAAGTTTCTTCTTCTTCAGAAAATTCTGTCTTATGATGCTTTTATTGTCTCTATGATATGCTCTCTCTTTTTTGTTTAAAAAAGTTATAGGGAATACCGACACTTTTTCATAATTAAATACGTGTTGCACAATTCTTTGCGCAACATTAGTATGGACTATTACTTCTGCATTCTTTTTTTTGAGTATGTTTAATATGTCACGGTAAAAAAAGAGAAGGATCTTATTTCTCACATAACCTTTCAAGGATTCCTTGAGGGCGCCTTCATACAGGCACTTTAAGAGCCTCTTGCCTTCAAAATCAGGAATGTGATGCATTGTAACGAGAATATTTCCTCTACATGAATTGAGTATTTTTGTAATAACTTTTTTTGCGATAGTGTGAGTTGGCCCATAAAGGCCGATCTCAAGTTGTATGTTTACAAAATCATATAAAGAGACTTGATGGCAAATCTTGTCTACTTCCGAGGCGATCGTTTGTTTATAAGCGGCTCTATTCTTTTGGTTAAGAAGACTTGAATTGACATCTATAACGTCTACTGTTTCGAACTTATCTCTAAAGCCCTTTAGTAGAGCATTTGCGTATGATGCATTTCCGCATAATTCGCTATAACTACTTACTATTGCTACTTTTTCTTTTCTTTTTGTCATCCTACACTCTTGAGTCTATAAAGTTTTTAGAGAACCATCGATATGTTGAAGCAAGACCTTCTTCTAAAGTACAGATAGATTTGTAACCTAAGTTCCCAACTTTCTGTAGGTTATAGCACCTTCTTGCTTGGCCATTGGGTTTTGTTTTATCCCATCTGACTTCTAGGCCTGTGAGGTTTTGTAGTATCTGTGTTACGTCCATTATAGAGTTGACAAATCCACTAGCCATGTTGATAGGTCCATGACCACTCAGCATGATCTTCTCTAATGCTATTGTGAAGTCTTTAGCGTGCATAAAATCTCTTTCTGCGGTGCCATTGCCCCACGCTTCAACGAAAGGTTCTTTATTTATATGGGCGGTGTGAAATTTTTTTATTAACGACGGGATCACATGTCCATGCTCTGTATCGAAGTTATCATGTGGTCCATATAAATTTGCACTAATTACGAATGCATAATTAAGGTCATAACTTTCTTTATATGCTTGTAAATGAGCAAGCATTGCTCTTTTTGCATGCGCGTATGCGTTCTCACTACTGTGTGGTGGGCCATTCCACAGATCATCTTCGCTCAGAATACCTGTGCTTACTGGGTATACTGCTCCTGTGCCCATAGCAGTAATCTTCTTAACATTATTCACTCTACATGCTTCTATAACATTTAGGTTGATTAAAGAGTTTACATAGAATGCTTTTCCCTTATTTAACATATTGCCCATAATACCGTGCACATAACCTGCAAGGTGGAAAACGTATTCTGGTTTTAGTGTAGAAAAAAAGGAGTTAGTTTGCGAAGTATTAGTTAGGTCACATTCTGAGCTTCCAATAGCAGTTACATCCTTGTATCCAGAGGCTTTGAGGTGTTGATACAAATTTTTACCTACTAATCCAGTGCCTCCTGTTATAAGTATTTTTGAGTTTTTATCCATATTATCTTTGCAAAACCTTTTCTCCATTTTTAATTTTTTTACGCCAGTAACTGAGTAAGTCCTGCATTGTTTGTTCAAAAGTAATTTCAGTTGTCCATCCTGTATGCTCTCTAAATTTAGTGGTATTAGGCACCTGAAGATCTGCATCTATGGGTCTTAGCCTATCCGGGTCTGTCTTAACTTTTATTTGATCTTTTTTAGTTGATAAAGATATAAGATGATGCAACATCTCCTTTACAGAACAAGTATAATCACCACCAATATTATAATATTCTCCAGCTTTTGGGTCCATCGTTACAAGCATATAATATGCACGCACGGCATCTCTAACATCTGCAAAAGTTCTTAGAGAATCTAAATTCCCTACCTTAATAACTGGCTCAATTAATCCATTTTCAATCATAGCAATTTGCTTTGCAAAACTGGATTCTGCAAAAACATCACCTCTTCTTGGGCCAGTATGCGTGAACATTCTGGTAGTCATAATTTTCATATTATACGCTTCAGCATAAAATCTTCCAATAAGGTCAGTTCCAACTTTTGAAATAGCATAAGGTGAAGCTGGGTGAGGTCTGCATTCTTCATCAATAGGTAGGAATTCCTTTGGAACTCTACCAAATATTTCCGATGAAGCGCATACATGTATTACTGCATCTTGTCTAAAATCTTTCAATGCTTCTAGCAATGAACATGTTCCTTGAATATTAGTATTGTAAGTATCTAAAGGAGCCGTAAAGCTTGTTTGAGGGTAGCTTTGCGCTGCTAGATGGAACACATAATCAGGCATAGTCTGCTTGACGGCATTACGCATGGAAAGATCGTCCCTTAGGTCTCCGTAAATAAGATTTAATCTTTGTTTCTTATTAATTTTGTCCAGGTGTTGGCTTATATTAGCTAGTGGGCTTCTCCACCTGCATAATCCGTGTATATCCCAATCAGTATTCTCTATTAGATAGTCCACAAGATGCGAACCAACCATTCCTGTGATGCCCGTTATAAGAGCGGTAGTTGCCATTTTTAAACCCAATTCAAATGCGTAGCAATGAATCTACTATAGATTGCAGTGGATGCAAGAATTTTTACTGTTTTATATTAGAAAACGTGATTCCGTTAATATGGCATCAAGTTGGGCATCATGATCTTCTTGGGGTAATGTATTGCGGCGAAGAAGCGTATCATAGGCAACGCCTACAGAAAACGATTTATGTTGCCTTAGATATCTATCGTAAAATCCCTTCCCATACCCAATTCGGTTCCTTTGGGTGTCACATGCAAGCAACGGGACTGCTAGGATGTCAGGCAGTGCTATTTCTGACCCGGTAGGCTCATAGAAGGAGAGTTGTTGAGATTTTTGCATCGTAGAATTTTCAGTATATAAGATAAAATCCATGTTATCTCCAGAAATGCGAGGGAGAGCGCATTTTAATCCATGGAGGTTGAATTTTTTTACTAATGGCATTAGGTCTATTTCGAAATCAACAGGCCAATATAACCCAATGGTGTCAATATTATCTTTAGACATGACTAATTTGTCAAAATTTTCTAATATATTTTTTGCGGCAGCACGTCTGTAGGAGTCATCAAGTGCAGCGCGCAACTTTCTATACTCTTCTCTAATAGATTTCTTTTGTTCTAATATAGTTTCTTCAGGCATAGTGCCCCCAAGAAATGATTATGGTGAATATTATGTAACTATTTGGAGTAAAACTCTACCACAAAGTGAGGTTCCATTATAGTAGCATAAGGAATGTCAGCTAATTCAGGAACATTAACAAAAGAACCTTGCATCTTCTTCTGGTCGAAGCTTAAGTAAGACGGAACAGGTCTTTCTAGTTTTTGAACTGATTCCATGCAAATAGGGATCTCTTGAGACGATTTCTTTAACTCGACTATATCATTAATATTCACAAGGTAACTTGGAATGTTTAACATTTTACCGTTAACCAAGAGATGTTTATGTGAAATCAGCTGTCTTGCAGCAAAAATAGAAGGCGCTAAGTTCAGCCTGTAAACTACAGCATCTAATCTTCTTTCAAGTAAACCAACAAAGTTCTCAGTGACGTTCCCTTTTTGTTGCCTTGCCTTTAAGTAAAGATTCTTAAATTGTTTCTCAGTTATGTTGTAATAACCTTTAAGCTTCTGTTTAGCTTGCAGCTGAATTCCGTGCACAGTCTTTCTTTTTTGACCTTGCTGACCATGTTGACCAGGGGGGTAATTTCTTTTATGCACAGGGTCCTTAGCGTCTCCCCATAGACTGGTTCCTAATCTTCTGCAGATCTTAAATTTTGACTTTACTATTTTTGTCACAGTTTATCTCTATATTTTTCAGTAGTATTGAGCTAGGAAATATAACACTAAATACATAGTTGTCAACACTATTTGCTGTATTCTCCTAATGATTTTACTATGCCCAGTAAAGTATTAACCTCATTTGAGGTCAAATTTGGGACTCTATTGAATATATTTGATATGTTTTGCAACGTTTTTTGGCGCTTTTCCTCTGTTTTAAAAAAATTAGATTTCTCTAAATTGTCTTCTAATAAATCTATGAAAAACTGTTTTTGACCTTGTGTGGAGATATCTTCTGCAGGCTTTTTTTCTAATCTCAGATAAGATAATTCATAGCAAACTATGCTTGCGGCTATGGCTATATTCAGAGAAGGCACCTTTGATGTTGTGGGGATTTGAATGATCTTATTACATTTTGTAACTATTTTATTATCTAGTCCAGATCTTTCTGGCCCGAATACTATTCCTATTTCTGAGGCTTGCACTTCTATATTATTGATATCTTGTCTCAATATATTTGGCTCTATGCAATCTTTGTTGCAGTCTCTGGGTCTTGCGGTGGATGCATATAGGAACCGTAGGTCAGACACTGCTTTATCAAAGGAGTCGAATATTTTTGCACTATCTATAATATATGAAGCTTTAGTGGATGTAGATTTTGCCGATTTATTTGGCCACCCGTCTCGTGGGTTTACTATCCTGAGTTCACTAAATCCAAAATTTCCCATGATTCTAGCGATGAATCCAATGTTTTTACCTAGTTGCGGTTCTACAAGAAGGATGATCGGTTTATAAGACACTTTATTTTTTTCTCCAAGTTGTACCTTGAGGACTGTCTTCTAAGGTTATGTTTCGATCTAGCAGTAAGCCTCGTATTCTATCAGCCTCCCCCCAGTCTTTATTCTTTTTTGCTTCTGTTCTTTTCTGAATTAATTCTTCAATTTCTGAATCATATTTGGAGTGGAACCAACTATCTGGGGAGCTATAAAATAGACCTAGCAATCTACCTGTTTGCAGTAAAGCTCCAGCTATATTTTTTTTTGTTTCTTCGTTTGTCACCTTGTTATAGTTTTTTGCTAAAGCATGCATTCTACTGAGAACAATAGGTGTATTGAGGTCATCTTCCACAGCTTGGATAGATTCGTTATCTGCAACAGAAGATGCATTTTTATCATTTTGCAATATTCTGTAAAAGCTATCTAGGCTTTTCTTAGCATCAGATAGTACTTTCTCTGACCAGTTCAGGGGTTTTCTATAATGCGTAGATAAATAAACATAACGTATTGCTTCTACCGCTATTCCTCTTGCTCTTAAATCATTAATTGTGAAGAAATTCCCTAAAGACTTACTCATTTTTTCTCCATCGACTGTCAGGAACCCATTATGTACCCAGTATTTTGCATATTTGCTTCCTTTGAAGCAAGCGCAAGATTGAGCTATCTCATTTGTATGGTGGGGGAATATTAGATCTACACCACCACCATGAATATCGAAATCATGCCCAAGATATTTTGTGCTCATAGCAGAGCATTCTATATGCCATCCAGGTCTCCCTTTTCCCCACGGGCTATCAAAAACAGACGAAGAGTCATCAGAATCATGAGCTGGTTTCCATAAAACAAAGTCAGAAGTGCCTTCTTTGCTGCCACTAACAGCAACTCTATTTCCGGATTCGAGCTCTTCTAAGTCCTTTCTCGCTAAATTTCCATATTCGGCGAAGGATTTTACTCTAAAATACACATGGTGATCTGAGATGTAGGCGCTTCCATTCTCTATGAGTGTTTTTACCATAGAGACAATCTCTGGTATATGCTCTGTTGCCTTTGGCTCTATTGTTGGTTTTAAACAGTTTAGAGAGTGTACATCTTTATTAAAATCATCTATTACATTAGATGTCAGCTTTTGTATGGGGATATTTTGTTCTTTTGCAGCTTTGTTGATTTTGTCATCTACATCTGTAATATTTCTGACGTAGGTCACCTTGTTTGCTCCAAAATTTTTTACTAAAAGTCGGTATAGAACATCGTAAACTACCATGGATCTTGCGTTTCCGATATGGGGTCTTTCATAGACAGTTGGTCCACAGACATACATTTTTATAGAGTCCTTGTGTAGTGGCTCAAAAATTTCTATAGTCTTCGATATGCTGTTAAAAAGTTTTATAGCCATACTTGGTATGCTGGACAGGTTGGTACGGAATTTATATATTCAAATTACTATGAAACTAGTTACAATGTGACCTCAAGTCAATTAGTTTAAGGGAAATTAAACAAGATATGCGAGAGAAATGGTATAGAAGTTTTTTTAAAAAAATAAAGGTACCGCATCCATATTTTATTCCATTTGTGGCTCTAATCTGCACGTCAGCATTGATGCTGATGTATCTGGTTCTAGAAGAACATTACAACCAATATACTCATCTTAAGGATAGGCTGTCTATCGAAGGAGAAAGAATAGAGAGGTCTATTTCAGATACGATTCAGCATACAGAATTTGTAATGAAGATGCTTACTGCGCAAATCAAACCACATCATGATGATATATATCATATAGAAAGCATTATAGGAAAATATTATAACAATCCCCATCTAAACAGCGTTTTGTCATGGACAGCCTTTTCTTGGTTTGACGAGAAAGATGACAAAAGGGTAGATTCTATATCCGGTGCTTTAGCGCTGAAAACTTCTCATTCCCATAGACCGTATATAAAGAACGCGCATACTGAACCACAAAAACTCCATTTTGGTGAGAATGGGTTTGGGTTTACTAGTCAGAGATATATTCTGCCTGCTGCGATGGGTGTTACTGATAATCAGGGTAAATATGTAGGAGCTGTGACAGTAGGCTTTGATTTGAATGGTATGAGTGCGGGTATTGGAGACAAAATAGAGGATCCAGATATCTCTTTTGCTCTTCTTAATAGAGACTTTGAGGCTTTGACTAATCTAGGGACACGTGAGAAATATTCCAAAAAAGGAATGAATCTCAGGAAACTCAATGAGATTATTCATGATAATAATATTGACTATAACAGTTTGAAACATTTGACGAAAATTGATTTGATGAGTAGCGGGGACGCGGTGTATATGAGAAAAATCTCCAATTACCCGTTTGTAATATATTTACAGTATGACAGCAGTAGTTTTGTGAAATCTTTTAGAAAAGACATAGCGTATAGGGTGCTAGAAGTATTTGTATTCACACTTGTGTCTTTTATCATCATTGTATGGATATATCGCAGAGAAATGATATTGCGTAATAAAGCAGAAGAATCAAAAAAAATTGCAATAAAAGCTCTGCAATCTAAAAATGATTTCCTAGCATATACAGCTCATGAATTGAGATCTCCTTTGAGTTTTATCGTTTCTAGCTCAGATATGATGAAGGAAAAAATTTTCGGGCCAATAAGCGCTAAATATTTAGATTATATCAATAATATCAACAGTAGCAGTAAAGAGCTTCTGCTGTTCATAGAAGATTTATTAGAAAATATGAAATTACAAAAAGGTAATTTTGAGATAAAGGAGAGCAAAGTAGATGTGAAAAATTTGATTCTACGTTCAGTGAAAGTGAATAACGTAAACTATAATGATAAAATTTCTATTGAGACGAGTTTTCCAAAGACTTTGCCTTTTGTGCACTCTGATCCCAAGAGGCTATTGCAGATATTTAACAATATTATCAGCAATGCGATTAAATATTCTCCGAAAGACTCTAATTTAGTAGTTGATGCAAAAATGTTTAAGGGCGAATTGTTTATATATTTTCACGATAAAGGATACGGGATGACAGAGGAAGGTTTGCAGCGGTCAATGAAGGAATATGAGATAGCCCATGATAAAGATGCAATAAAAGCTCAATCTGTAGGTCTTGGGTTACCCTTAATTAAAAGTTTGCTAGAATTAATGGAGCTGAAGTTTGTAATAGATAGCAAATTAGGAGAGGGGACTGATATAATGGTAATATTTCCTAAACATAAGGTGATAAGTAAGAAATGAATATGGAGGGTGTGAGAGACAAAATTTTTCTATTCCCCAAGACCTTGATTCTTCTGGTGATTTTGCTTTCTTCGGTCGGATTGCTGATGTTGTATGATGCAACAGGAGGTAATCTCCGCCCGTATGCTATGAAGCAAGGAATATATTTTGTAATGTTTTTTCCTATCATGTGCTTTCTTGGCTTCTCTAATATTAAGATATTTTTTCACGCATCTTATTATATATATGCAGGATCATTGATACTCCTAATAGCCGTAGAATTGATTGGACATACCGCTATGGGAGCAACTCGTTGGATTAACCTTGGTTTTTTTAAATTGCAACCTTCTGAATTAATGAAAGTAGGCCTTGTTTTTGCTTTAGCAAAATACTTTCACACGATGCAGGATAGGGATATTGGAAAGATTAGATATCTATTGATTCCAGCTATTATGATAACAATCCCGCTACTGATTATTATGAGGCAACCGGACCTTGGAACTGCTATAGTATTATGCTCTGTTGCTGTGATTATATTATATCTAGCAGGTGTAAAACTGTATCTTTTTGGAATAGGGGCCATTTTGGGTATTATATCAATGCCCATTCTCTGGCACTATCTGCACGACTATCAGAAAAGACGTATACTAATCTTTTTAGACCCTGAGAAAGATAAATTAGGTGCGGGTTATAACATTATGCAATCTAAAATTGCTATAGGTTCAGGTGGATTTTGGGGTAAGGGACGTTTAAGTGGAAGCCAAGCTCAACTAGAGTTCTTACCAGAGCACCAAACGGATTTTGTGTTTTCTTTATTTGCAGAAGAATTCGGATTTTTTGGATGCATGATCCTTTTGCTACTTTTTGGTATGTTGATTTTCAAAGGGGCTAGAATAGGTATCAATTGTAAGAGTGAATTTGGTAAGTTACTGTCATTTGGTTTGCTATCAATCTTCTCTATCCATGTATTTATAAATATAGGTATGGTAATTGGTGTACTACCTGTGGTAGGATTGCCGTTGCCATTTATGTCATATGGCGGTACTTCTATGGCGACTATGTTACTGTCATTTGGTTTTCTGATAAATGTGGCAATGAATGACAAGGCGACTTTGCCTTATAGTGAGTTGGGTTATTTTAATTAGAGAGGTAGTATGCAAATTAATATCGCGGGCCAGCAGGTTGAGATTGGTTCAGCACTGCAAGTTCATGTGAGAGAAAAGCTAGAGTTGGTTGTAGGGAAGTATTTTGCACATGCGATTGATTCTCATGTGATTTTTAAGAGAAACAAGACGTTTTTTGTAGCAGAGATCAAAGTCCACGAGCATACACATAAGCATGCTGTGGCGGAATCAGAAGATTCTGATGTTTATAAGGCTTTTGATGATGCTTTGCACAAGATTGAAGCTCAATTGCGTAAATATAAAAGCAAGTTAAGAGATAAGCGCTACAAAGATAAATAGTCATCTTACTCTTCCTGTTACTCCTGCAATATTTGGGATACCTATCGGAGAAGTAATATTTTTATCTAGATTGAATGTAGGGCCTTTGATCCTTCCTACTATGCTAAAATGCTTCAGGCTATCTTCATTTAAAGATTTGAACCAGCTGAACATTGCTTCGCCGTTAGGGAAGATCATGCTGAGTATTCCACTTCTTGTTCCCCCCTCCAGGACTTCTTGGATGGGGTTGAATTGTATATTGGGCAATATTTTATAGAGACCTTCTGACATAAGAGAATGAATTTGTTTTTTTAAATTATAAATATATAATATTAATGAACTATTAATCAAGAAAGAATGGATCAAAATGCACTAGGTTTTGCAGAACATTTTGGAGAGCTAAAAAAGCGGCTGATTTATGTCACCATTTTCTTTCTCATAAGTTTTGCTGGTTGCTATTATTTTGCTGATGATATTTACCAGTTTCTTTTAACGCCTTTATCTAAATATTATACTAGTGAAGGGAAGCAGGGATGGATGATCTATACTGGTTTGACAGAGGCATTTTTTACATATCTGAAACTATCTATGCTGGCTGCTCTGTTTTTTACTGTTCCATTTTTTACTATACAATTTTTCTCTTTTGTTTCTCCTGGCCTAAAGAGGAGTGAAAAGAAAGTTATGGCAATATGTTTGGTTGTGACGCCGATGTTATTTTTGATAGGGGCATTTGTGGCTTACTATCTCGTCTTTCCATCAGCATGGAAATTTTTCTTGAGTTTTGAAAGTTCATCTATAGGAGGGTTGCCCATAAAACTAGAGGCTCGTGTTAGTGAGTATTTGTCGTTATCTTCTCAGATTATTTTGGCTTTTGGCATAGTATTTCAGATACCTATAGCGTTAACATTATTGAATCGTGTGGGTTTAGTGCCTTTAGAAGGGTTAAAAAAACAGCGTAGGTTAGCAATAGTAATGATATTCATAATAGCAGCTGTAATAACGCCTCCAGATGTTTTCAGCCAGTTAATATTGGCAGCTGTTATGATTTTACTATATGAAATTTCGATTTTATTATGTATATTCTTGAACAAAGAAAATAAGGACGTTAAAGATGCATGATATCAGATGGATAAAAAGTAATTTAGAAATATTTCAAACCCATATGTCAAATAGGGGTGAGTTTGTTGATATCAAAAAGATATTAGAGTTAGATGAATCTAGGCGTCAGATAATCATGGATCTGCAGGGATTACAGAAAGAAAGAAATCAGAGGTCAAAAGTCGTTGGGCAAATTGAGGATAAGTCTGGGGAGGAATTCAAGAAAGCAAGAGAAGGAGTTCAGGCAATTAATAGAAAGGCAGATAATCTAAGAGAGAAAGAGCGTGAGATTGAAGAGGAATTCGAAGATTTTCTGAGCAGAATTCCAAATATTTTAGACAAAGAAGTGCCGGAGGGAAAAGATGAATCAAGCAATAAGATCGTCTCTGAATATGGCGCTCCTAACGAATTTGATTTTGAGCCTAAACCTCATTTTGAACTAGGTGAGGATCTAGGGATGATGGATTTTGAGCAGACTGCAAAAATTTCTGGGAGTAGGTTCGTTACTTTGAAAGGCAGCTTGTCTGCGATGGAAAGGGCTCTGGCTAACTTTATGATAGATACGCATACTAAGAAATTCAGTTTTCAAGAAATATCACCTACTTTTTTAGTAAAAAGCGATGCTATGTATGGTACTGGTCAACTGCCAAAATTTACTGAAGATTCTTTTGAGACCAAAGATGGCATGTGGTTGATTCCAACTTCAGAAGTTCCTCTGACTAACATGGTGGCGGGGAATATTATCAATAAAGAAGCCCTCCCTTTGCGTTATGTTGCATACACTCCATGCTTCAGGTCTGAGGCTGGTAGCGCAGGAAAAGATACAAGGGGAATGATTAGGTTGCATCAATTTTCCAAGGTTGAGCTTGTCACTATTTCCGATGAGGAGAGAGCTGAGGAAGAGTATAATAATTTATTAGAAGCTGCAGAAGATATACTAAAGCAACTTGAGCTTCCTTATAGGAAAGTTTTGCTATGTAGTGGTGATACTGGATTCTCTGCAAAGAAGACGTATGATCTAGAAGTCTGGCTGCCTTCTCAGCAATGCTATCGTGAAATTTCTAGCTGCTCTATATTTGGCGATTTCCAGGCAAGGAGAATGAAAGCAAGATGCAGAAAGACTGGCGAAAAGGAAACAAAATTCATGCATACTATGAATGGCTCTGGTTTGGCAATTGGCAGAACAATTGTTGCTATTTTAGAGAACTACCAGAATAAGGATGGGTCTATCTCAGTTCCAAAAGCTCTACAGAGATATATGGGAAAAGAGTCTATCTCGCAATAGCTCTCATTTTTGTTTACCTGCTTTGATAGGGCTGTGCAACAATGCCAACTTTACATACTAAACCTACCGTTCTTTAGTTTTCTGAAATCCCTAAATATCAGCAAATAGAAGCAAGTCATAAGCGGTAGTTACGCCATTTTCCATTCAACTTGCATAGTATCTAAGATACCTTGCTCTTTTTCCCACTCCGTCTCAGGCTTAGTATTAAAGTCGATGCACTGTAGTCCTGTTTAAGATAAACTAACAACTTCGTTTTTCTCACTAATGCCATTGTGATGTCGATCTTCTATATCAAAAATTTTATATTAAAGCTTCAAAATCTGTCTTTGCATCCTTTGATTACTTAGTTAACACTAATTCACTTGAATGACCTAATGGTCCGTTTTTATTTACATCATATACTAAAACCCAAGATAGCCTAAATGGGCACCGTCGTGAGTCAAAGCGGCGTTGCTGCGCAACCTTCTTAACCTCAGTTAACTTTTTGTTAACTTTAAAATGGGATAATTATTCTTACAATAATTAGTAAGATATTGTTTTGGCACTTTTAGAAGGATTCAGTAGAAAAAGACCAGGAAGGGGATTGGGATTCATCCAGGTGGTAAGAAAGGGGGGGCGCTCCAAACCTACCTACAATTCAGGAGGTGGATGAGAGCCAGAAAGGGCCAGATTAAACTCCCCAGAAAAAAGATGATAGTAAAGTAAAGAGTAGGTAGTACGATGTTTGGTTTTAAAAATATTTTTCTAGAATTTTGGAGTAAGATTACATCTATGTTTTCTCGATTAGCTGGGGTCTTTGGATTCAAGCGTAAAGCAAAAAAAATGAATCACGTAAAACCCAAGAAGCCTAAAGTTCCTAAAGTGCAAGGCCTTCCTACTATAACAGAAGAAACTGAGATGGAGTTATCGAGTATGGATCTAGATGACCCTAAGATTGGTAGAATCTTAGAAAAATCTGAGAAAATTGCGAAGAAAACGGGCGCGCCTGAGCCCCTTCCTGAGCCTTTGAGTAATGAGGAAGCAAAAAATATAGCTAAGATGCTGCCACTTTTTCTGGCGCTAGGTATGGCAAAAGCTGGACCTGAGGAAGAGGTCAGGAAGCCTAAGGGTATAGAAGAGGTCAAAGAATCTATGGACTATTTTATGCTAGAGAAAGGAAAATCAGCAACAGAATATACGGATGAACCTGTGGATGCCGGGAAAAAAAAGAAGAGGGCACACAAAGACGGCAGCTTTTCTTCCAAGGAAACGCAAAGAAATATTCGCCCTAATAGTCGCTAGAAGTAAATCTAGAGTTCATCATTTTTTTTGTGCTAACCCGACTAAGTCACTCGTATTCTTTATAGGCTAGGATATTATTTTGCTGTTTCATGAAACAACACTGATTAGATTTTTCGCTTTTTAGAGATATAGTTAGGTTGGCTTTGAGCTCTGCGTACTCTTCTGCGGTTATTATATTTGAATTTATCAGGCTATCTCCTGCTTCTTCTGCTCTTGATGCAATAAGGTTTTTTTTGGATTCAGTGGTTTCATAATCTTTCTCAATAGAATTGATCTCTTTAAATATTCCGAGACCCTTCAGACATATTGATTTTATCGCAGATAAAAAGAAAATAAAGCGTTTGGTATTTTATAAGCCGGATTCTGTATAGTCTAAAGACTATGGCTATCATTCATCTACGATTGCTATTACTAACAATCTTGAGCAGCTTACCCGGACGAAAACATTTGGAATTATGCTCTCTATTGAGAATCTCGTCCCTATTTAGCCTTGCTCCTAGTAGGGTTTACCATGCCGTTTTAGTCACCTAAAACGCGGTGCGCTCTTACCGCACCCTTTCACCTTAACCTTCCGAAGAAGGATGTCTACTCTCTGCTGCACTTTCCCTTGGGTTTCCCCAGCTGGGCGTTACCCAGTACTATTATCCTGTGGAGTCCGGACTTTCCTCTTAACCGAAGTCAAGCGATAGCCCAAATGCCAAACGCCTTATAGTGGAAAGATATACCATGCTTTTGCTTTTGTGGCAAATATTATCAGAATAATTAGGATAAAGATTCGTTAATAAAATTTTAACCTTTTAAGGGGATAATCTACATAAAGTAACAAAACAAGGTAATTGGTGTGGTAGGTAAAAGTGTTCAAGAAGCGCATGACTGTGTATCAGAGTATGGAGTACGTAAGAGCCTAGTTAATGAGTTGATTCAGAATATAACAAATACTTCAGGGCAAGCTTTATTAAGGGTGAACGCTGAGTTCCAAGCTATGGTGACTAGTATTAGAAAGGGGCTAATGTCCGCTATAGATGGTACAAAGGCTTTTTTTAAAGATTTACCTGAGAGAGTAAAAGAAAAGACATTAGAGCTCTATACGTCTGTTGTTGAACAATCCTCTAAGATCTGGAAAGCTCTGAAGGGGGGCGCTAAAGATACTGTCGCAATAATAAAAGCAGGTTTTGCTACGGTGTTGAAAAGATTAGGAGATGCATTTGAAACTGCATCTCACCACATCGGCAAAGGAAAGGCTGCATTGCTTGCAGAGACGATTAAAATAAAAATTAGAGCAGACAGATTTGCAGGTAGCGTCAGGAAGATGGCAGGAAAAGCTGTAAGCAAGTTACAGGGCAGACCTGCTAAGGGTTCCAGTAGGGATAGATGGTAGAGATATTATAACATTTAGATGAATTGAGACAACAACCCTAAGAGGTTAGGAGGCGGGTAATCAATCCTAGGTGAGGATTGCATGTTTTCATAGTAGAGTACTTTGTATGCCGGACTACTTGAGTTGGGGGTCATAGCAATCTTCGCTTTATGTTTATCTTGTATACATTTATGCCTCATTAAGGATTAGTATTGAATACTGGCAGACGAAGATAGATTAATGGAGAACGCGCGTCAACTAGAAGGACAGCCAGTCATTTATCTCTCTCCTGATACAGGGGTCACCTGGATTCATTGAGACACAAGGGCTTTTTACAACACGAGGCTTTGTGGCGCAAGAAGACAAAAGCAGTAATGTTATTATAGAAAAAAATGATAATATTTTCATATCCACCAAGGCATAAAACACGGGTTCATTGTACCATGAGTTGAGATATAGATGAACATTTTAGCTCAACTTTCCGTGGCAATGTTTGTATTTTTTACCAGAATTGCACGGACATGTCTCATTTCTACCAACCTTACCCCATGTGTCTGGGTTTTTTGGATCTCTATCTTCAGGGGGTACAGTATTTGTGAGGGTGCCAATTTGAGATTCTTCTCGGTTGCTTGCCAGTGCAGGGTCATTTCTCGACTCATTCATTGTTGTGTGAGGTTCGAATTCACTAGATAGAACCTCATGCTCCTGGTCCTCATCAATCTCCATACGGAAAATTCGCGTTATATACATCTCTTTAATACGAGTTAGCATATCCGAGAAATATTCAAATGCTTCTCTCTTATATTCATTTAACGGGTCTTTCTGTCCAAAAGCACGTAGATAAATACCGCTTCTTAGATGGTCTAACGAGAGCAAATGATCTTTCCAGAGCTGGTCTATGGTAATTAGAAGGACGCGTTGTTCTGCTGCAAAGAATAGCTTGTCTCCAAAAGATTTTCTCTTGCTTTTGAGTTTGATCTCTACTTGCTTATCAAGATGGTTTTTAGCCTCCTCATTTCCTGTACCATCTTGATCGATAACCTTATTGATATCAAAGCTCGTGTTATATATGGAGAATAGTCTTTTTTCTAGGCTTTCTATAGACCACTCCTCTTTTAATTTGTTTGAGGGCATGTATTCATCAACGATTTCTTGATGCATTTCTTGGTACAGATCTACAGCTGTATCGTGCACACTCTCATCGGAAATGATTTCAAACCGTTGCTCATAAATTACCTTACGTTGGTCATTCATGACATCATCAAATTTTAGTAGATTTTTTCTGATTTCATAGTTTCTTCCTTCGACTTTTAGCTGAGCTTTTTCTATGGTTCTGCTGATGATAGGATGCACAATTGCTTCTCCTTCTTCTAGCCCAAGTCTTTTTAGCATGCTAGACATTTTTTCTGAGGCAAAAATCCTCATTAGGTCGTCCTCTAGAGAAAGGAAAAAGAGGGTTCTTCCTGGATCACCCATTCTTCCAGAGCGGCCTCTAAGCTGATTATCTATTCTTCTGCTTTCGTGTCTTTCAGTGCAAACAACCAGTAACCCGCCAGCATCAAGGGATGTTTTTTTATCTTCTTTAACTTTTTTGTTGAACTTCTCAAGTTCTTGTTTGAATTTTGGGTTGCATGGGTCTTTGAATTTCTCTAAAGCCAACATTGTTGGGTTCCCCCCCAGTTTAATATCCGTACCTCTACCTGCCATATTAGTAGCAATTGTAATAGCTCCTGGTTTACCAGCTTGCGCTATCATTAGGGCTTCCTTTTCATGATGTTTAGCATTGAGAAGATTGTGAGGTATCTTCATTTTTTTAAGCATAGAAGAGATATATTCAGATTTTTCTATGCTTACTGTGCCAACTAATACAGGTTGTTTATTCTTATATGCCTTTTTTATCTCTTCACCGATTGCTTTGTATTTTTCTTTTGCGGTTCTATAAATTAAATCATCTTCATCTATCCTTTGCACGATTTCTTTTGTAGGTATAGCGAGCACTTTTAAGTTATAGATATCTTCAAATTCATTTGCTTCTGTTGCGCCTGTTCCTGTCATTCCAGATAGTTTTGGATATAGCCTGAAGTAATTTTGGAAAGTGACAGATGCTAATGTTTGGTTTTCATTTTGTACCATAACATTTTCTTTTGCTTCGAGAGCCTGGTGAAGCCCTTCGGAGAATCTTCTGCCTTCCATTACACGTCCAGTGAATTCATCAATGATAAGAACTTGGTTGTCACGCACTAAATAATCCACATCTTTTTTGAAGAGGTGATTAGCTTTTAAAGCTTGGTTTGTATGGTGTAGTACATCGACATTTTCTATATCAAACAAACTAGAGCCTTTATTGATCAGATTCGCTTTTTCGCATAATTCTTGTACATAGTAGACGCCTGGGTCCGTAAGGGTTGCATTCTTTGCTTTCTCATCAATTTCAAAATGCTCTTTAGATATCCTGGCAACTAGTGCATCTACGACATCGTATAATTCTGATTTATCTTCCGAAGGTCCAGATATAACTAGAGGGGTTCTAGCTTCATCTATCAGGATTGAGTCAACTTCATCAATTATAGCAAAATTAAAAGGCCGTTGCGTGATATGCTCAGTTGAGTAACGCATATTGTCACGTAAATAGTCAAAACCTAACTCATTATTGGTGGAGTAGGTAATATCAGCATTATATGATTCCTTTCTTTGTTCATCCGTTGATTCATGCGTTATGCACCCAGTTGTTAATCCTAAGAATCTAAAAATACGCCCTACCCATTCCACGTCTCTTTGTGCTAGATAGTCATTTACTGTGACGATATGCACTCCTTTCCCAGAAAGGGCATTGAGGTAAGCAGGTAATGTTGAAACCAATGTTTTACCTTCACCAGTTTTCATCTCTGCTATCATGCCTTTATGCAGAGCAAGACCTCCTATTAGCTGCACATCATAATGGCGCTCGGATAACGTTCTTTTTGCTGCCTCCCTTACAACGGCGAATGCATCTGGCAACAATTCATCTAAAGTTTTTCCTTCAGAAAGTTGCGCTTTGAATAGATCTGTCTGCTTTGCTAGATCTTTATCACCTAATGGTGAGTATTTCTCTTCTAGAGAATTAATTTTATTAACAATAGATTCAAAAGAATTAATGGTTCTATCGTTTGCTGTACCAAAGATTTTTGTTAATAAGGTTTTTATCATTCAGATATTAAGCTTGAGTTTTTTATATTTTAAATATAGTGTAGTTGACACTTAACACGTTATGTTTCAATTAGATTAAATTAAAATAAAAAGCAGAAGGTAGAATATATGAAAATTTTGAAAATTGCTATAGCTTTAGTCTCTTTTTCCATTTTGATGAACCCATCCTTTGCAGAGGACAGAGTGATTGCAAAATATAATGGTAAAACAGTATATAAATCAGAAGTCGAATTAGCGATTAAATCCGTTATGAATGGATCCTTGCCAAACAATAAAAAAGACTTAGATGATCTTGATAAAACAGTTAGAGAGCAAGTTGTTCAGCAATATGTTACACAAAGAGTGCTTGCAGATTATGCAAACCAATCTAGCATGAGTAAAAGTGATGTGTATCGTCAGCAGCTTAAAATCGCAAAAGAGCAGGTAGAGGCACAGTTATTCTTGAATCATTTTGCAAAAAGATTGATTACAAAATCAGCTCTTAAATCTGAGTATAATAATGTTGTGAAAGCACTAAAGGGTAATGATGAAAGAAATGTAAGTCATATACTTGTCTCTTCTGAGGCTGTAGGTCAGGATCTTTATAATAAAATCAGAAGCAAACAGATAACATTCGATCAAGCGGCTAAAGAAAATTCTTTAGATGGATCAAAGTCAAATGGTGGAGTCATAGGACTTATCTCTCGAGGTCAAACTGTTCCTGAGTTTGAATCACGAGCATATAGCTTGAAGAAAGGAGAAATTTCGGAGCCTGTAAAAAGCCAATTTGGATGGCATATTATTAAGGTGACAGAAATTAAGCCTAGAAAGATTCCAACTTTTGATCAAGCAAAGAAAGAGATTGAAAATATTGTGATGAGTAAAATCCAGCAGAAGCAACAACAGAAAATTATTCATAAAGCTGCTATAGAAATTCTGTAGGTTTAACTGTGCGTGACCAAGGCTAACGCCTGTTTCTTTGTGGTAGTTGCTTTTTTCTATTGTATCTTAAAGAATTTGCAGATTTCTGCACTCCCTCTGGAAGGGGATCTCCCAGCCGCACAATCTATATAATTTTTGTTACAGGAGTCTGCATTTACATACTCATTATTTGCGTTGTTCACTTGGATACAAGAATCTTGGTAAGCTCTGCATCTGCCAATGAGAGCTTGTGTTTCTGAGCCATTCGCAGAGGGATCTTCTGCTGTGGCATCGTCGCTTAAGCTACTACAATCTTCAAAATCATAGGGCATGATATCAACACATAATCCCAGCTCTATAGGGTTTTTTGCTCTTAGGGGTGGAGATCCTGCAGCTCGTGTGCATCCGAAAGACATAGGTGAGGGATTTGGATCACAGCACTGGTCATTAAGTGGAGATGCGATGTTGTTAGGTGGTATGGATCTTGAGGATACTGTGTCCGAAGAATCAGATGTAGCAGTGCAAACCATATCTTGAGGAGCATTTGCTACATAGCCTGTTAAGCAAAATTTATTTGCACCACTTATATACGAATTGGACTTGTAGTATAGGCCACCATAATACTGACATGGGGAGTTGCCACTTGCAGAATATTGGGCATTGTTTTTATCATAGTAAGCTTCGCATATATTGCTTACAGCAGGGGCTGAATATCCTGTGCCGGGAGTGGAGCTGCTACCAGAAGAGGAGATAATGTTATAGTTGTTGTTTGTTTCCATAGCTCTAAAAGAAGCTTGTGTTTTTTGTTGTTTATTGAAAATATAAGTTTGACCACCGGAGGTGACTTTCATGCAGTATTGATCTTTTGTATTTTGTTTGCCATTACAAAATTCTACAACAGGCTTATCAATATTAGGTCTAGAGAAGCAATATCTCTGTGCGGATTGGCATATTTCGGAAGCAGAATCAGAGGATTCCTCTATGCAATAAGATGAGGATACAGCATCTGGGTCTTTGCAGGTTCTAAAGTTTCTAACAGTACCATAATTATCAGTCATGGTGACATGTCCAAACGTATTTGTTGAGTAGTTGTAGCAGATATCTTGATATTCAGCCATATTGTATCCAAAGAAGCTTATGCTGTCCCTTTCTGTATGTGGGTTCCATCTTGTTTTTTTAGTTATAGGAATTCCCTCATGATTCATTGTTTGGGTGTATATAGCTTCAAATTCACTGTAACCCACGACTGTAGTTCGTGCTGCTTGGTCTAGATCTGTCAGTGCGCTGCTGCTTAATGAGCTATTGAAATTTACGCATGGAGATGAGACTCCTGCTCCGCATTTGGGTATCAGCCTATTAGTGATATTTTGAGGAGGAGAAGAAATGCCTATGGGGTTATCAAATGTAACGCGTGCACATGGAATATCGTGAGTGCTAGAGGGTGTTGATATTGGAGCGCTACAGATTTCAGCATTTGAAGCATCTTTATTGCATATAGGGTTTACTACAGGTGGTGGTGAAATGATTGGTAGGTCTCCTTTGCAAAAGGGTGGGGGGGACGGCGGTAAAGGGAACGGGAAGCAATCCACCAAAGTTCCTGCAGATCTAAGACACTCATCAATATCTGGAATGGCATCAAGATCTGGATAAGCTTTGTCTATTTTATTTAACACATCCTTGAACTGATTACTATTAACGCAGTCTCTAAACGCCCATGATATTATTCTGTTTTCACGCACTAAGCATATTCCCGGGGCTTTTTGTGAGGTATTACATATACTCTTATATCTTATAGTAATAGGGCTGTCTTCTCCATATACACCTATTCTGGAACAAACTCTATCACTCACTCCTACAACTGCATAATATTTGAACGCACCTACTGAGTGTGTTTCGCCTACCCCTAAAGTAAAATAATGGTAATCTGATATCCCAAGTCCACAACCTAGGTATGCACCCTTTATTAATGGGTGAAACCATGTGCTAGGCCCTCCATCGATATCAGTTACAATGGGATAGGCTTTATGGTGTATAAATGTATCTGGGAATCTGCATGATGACCATGAATTTATGGTTGCCATCAAACAAATTAAGAAAATCGCAGTAAACCTGGTGAGCATCTCTTTCCAATATTAGTGTCTTATATTTTCTATCACCAAAGAGAAGAAATCAATGGTTTCTTAATATTCTACTTTGGTAAAATAAAGTCCGCAGGATGGTGCGGTATATTTGATGACATGAACATCGTTTGCTTCTAAATATTCCTGTAGGTCTTTTGTAGTTTTTTTACTAGAGCCTACTAACTCTAGAAACCCTACAATATTACGCACCATGTGATGCAGAAAAGATTCTGCGCAGATTTCGATGGTTATTCTTTCCCCTTCTGTGTTGAAGTGAATATACTCTATAGTTTTGATTGGAGATTTAGCTTCGCATAAAGTTGTTCTGAAGCTAGTAAAGTCATGTTTTCCGATTAGTATTTTAGAAGCTTCTTCCATTTTTTGTACATCTAGCTTTTTGCTTACATGCCATGCTCTGTTCTTGTCTAATGCTGGGTTTGAAAATCTATTCAAAATTACATACTGGTATGTGCGGTTTTTTGCAGAATGGCGTGCGTGGAAATCATTGCTGACTATCTCGCATACTGTGATTACTATTGGTTGAGGCTTTAAGAAGTAATTTATTCCTTGCAAAACAGTATCAGGATCCCATTCTTTCTCTAAATCGAAATGAGCAATCTGTGCAATTGCATGAACACCAGCATCAGTTCTCCCCATTCCATGTGTTACAACTTTTTCTTGTGAGAATTGTTGAAGGGATTTTTCTACTTCTCCCTGGATTGATTTTGCATTCGGTTGCTTTTGCCATCCTGAATACCCTGTGCCCTCATATTCTATTGAGATTTTGTATCTATATGTCATATTTTAATACTTCTCCAGGTTTTATCTTTGCGCCGTTCAAGAAGTCTTTGATATTTACGGGTTTTTTCCCAGGTTTTTGTAGGATTAGTGGGCTTATTGTGCCCTTGCCACAAGCTATTGTCATTCTGTTATCTAAGACTGTACCTGGCTTGGAGCCATGTTCTTGAGTAAGGATAGATTCTGCTTCTATTAACTTTACTCTCTCTCCTTTGAATAAGAAATTACAATATGGCCATGGGTTAAATGCTCTGATCATTCTGTCAATTTTTTCTGCATCATCGTGCCAGTTTATTATTGCTTCATCTTTTGATATTTTTTCTGCATATCTAACCCCTTCTTCTAATTGTTTTTGTGGAGTCAAATCTTTGAAATTATCTAGCGCTTCTACGATGCATTCTGCGCCCAACTTTGCCATTTTTTCTGATAAGGTTTTTGAGGTTTCATTTCTTTGAACTACCGCATCTTTCGAGAATATAATATCTCCTGTGTCTAGTCCTGCATCCATCTTGATGATACATAAAGATGTGGATCTGTCGCCATTCAAAACAGTTCTTTCAATTGGAGCCGCACCTCTCCATCTTGGCAGAGAAGAGGGGTGAATGTTGAGGCACCCATTTTTACACATCTCTAAAACATTTTTACGCAGAATGTGACCGTAAGAAACCACTATTATTATATCAGCATTTAGTGATTCCAATTCTTTGATTGTTTCTGGATTTTTTAAGCTAGTAGGGAAAGAGACATCAAGGCCCAATTCTTCTGCTGATTCATGTACAGATGATTTATGAAGTTTTTGTCCTCGGTTTGCTTTTGATGGAGGCTTAGTAAAGACGCGGAGTATTTTATGCTTTGATTCGTGTAGTAATTTCAGAGCTGGGACCGCAAAATCTGAGGTACCCATAAATACTAGTTTCATGTGATATTATTTCTCTTTTTATATTTGAGTAGTTTTTTAGTATGCAAGGTTCGTTTCAGATTTGACATGTGGTCTAATAAAGTTACTCCATTTAGATGATCTAGCTCATGCAAAAAACCCCTAGCGAGCCAACCATCCGCTTCTATTGCTTTTTTATTTCCATGGTAATTAAGATAGGTCATTTTTATAGATTGCGGTCTCTCTACATCAACTCTTCCTGTCGGCAATGATATGCACCCTTCATCTGAAACCCATGTTTCCTTTGACATATATGTAATTTCCGGGTTTACAATAAAATACATTTCTTTGTTTTCAGGGACGTAACTAGATATATCCATTAGGAATATTCTTTTGTGTATACCAACCTGAGGGGCAGCAACACCGGCATATCGACCTTTGATTGTTTCATGGAGATCATCCATAAGCTTTTTTATTTCTGAGTCCACTTTTTCAACAGGCTGTGAAACCTTGTTAAGCCTTGGGTCTGGAGCTACTATTACTTCGTATTTTGGCATGATGTTGAATAAAAATTTCACAGATATTAACAAAAACGGGTTAATCTTTCAATAGATTTATCTTTTCCTAACGCAGGCAGTATCTCAAATACACTTGGAGAAACTGTGGATCCAGTAAGTGCAGGTCTGAGGACTTGTGCAATTTGACCTAGTTTCATTTTGTGTTTTTCTGCGAATGTTTTTACCGATTCTTTTAAACTCTCTGAATCCCAAGAAGGTATATTCTGAATGGTCTCCACTAAAGATTTGTAGGCTTCTTTGTCAAATCCATCTATTATTTCTTTTGCTTCTGCAGAAATTTCAATAGGCTTGTCTGCTAAATAAAATTGAGCATTTTCTTTTAATTCCACTAGAGTTTTTGCACGTTTTTTTAAACCATCCAATCCTTTATTGAGGGTATTTTTTTGTGACTTACTCAGATCACCTAAGTGGGATATAAGCTCATCGTTATTGCTGTTTTTGATATAATGACCATTCAGGTGCATCATCTTAAAAAAGTCTAATTTTGCAGGGCTTTTATTAACATTCTTGATATCAAACCATTCAATCGCTTGCTCTTTTGAAATGATTTCATCATTCCCATGACCCCACCCCATTCTTAGTAAATAATTGAACATCGCTTCAGGGAGGTATCCTTTTTCTTGGTAATCAAGCACATTTAGCGCTCCATGACGTTTTGATAATTTTGCTCCATCTATTCCGTGTATTAAAGGAATATGCGCATATTCGGGAACATTCCAACCCATTGCATGGTAAAGGTGAATTTGCCTAAAGGCATTATTAAGATGGTCGTCTCCTCTGATAACGTGAGTAATGTCCATGTCATAATCATCCACAACGACTGCTAACATGTATGTAGGGGTTCCATCAGAGCGGACCAATACCATGTCATCCAGCTCAGAATTTGGTACTGTAACTTTACCTTGAACTAGATCTTGTATAGCTGTGCGCCCATCATTTGGAGCTTTAAACCTCACTACCCCACCTGTTCTTGATGGGTCGGGGTCTCTGTCGCGCCACTCACTTTGAAATTGAAATATCTTACCTTGCGCTTCAAATTCAGAACGGTTTTTTTGTATTTCATCTAGAGGAGTGTTACAGTAATACGCGCAGCCTTTTTTTAGCAATTCTTGAGCTACTTCTAAATGTCTTTCAATGCGTTTGCTTTGATATACTATTGCTTCGTCATGCTGCAGACCAAGCCATTTCATTCCCTCAATAATGGATTCTTCAAATTCTTTTTTTGAACGCTTTTGATCTGTATCTTCCACACGCAATTTGAAAGTCCCTCCAGTATGCTTTGCATATAAAAAATTGAAAAGCGCTGTCCTTGCTCCACCTATATGGAGGTTTCCAGTGGGGGATGGTGCGAATCTTGTTACTATAGTCATTATAGTGTATCGTATGATTTTTCATTAAAACATAGAATATACAAGGCTTCAAAATAATCAACCTCTATGCTATAGACATTAGACCAATGCCAGAGATCGCAGGGAGAATTTCTCTTTCTTGGAATAGATCTGGAAATTCAACAGAGTAGGTATCATCTGTTGTGTAATTTTCTTTTGCATCAAGGTTTCTAAATATATCTTCAAGATGAAGATTGGTTTCATTATCAATATAATATTCTTTCTTGTGATCCGTTGTAACAAGTATCTTTTCTTCTATATAAGCAGGGAGCCCTTCTTTTTCTTGAAAGAGATCGGAAAGTTCAACAGAGTGGGTATCATCTGTTGTGTAATTTGCTTTTGCATCAAGGTTGCTAAGTATTTCTTCAAGATGAAGATTGGTTTCATTATCAATATAATATTCTTTCTTGTAATCCGTTGTAACAAGTATCTTTTCTTCTATATTAGCAGGAAGCAGCCTGATTGTTAGATTGTTAATTAAGGTGCTATTAGCTAGATTGTTTTGGTCTGCGTTTAACGCTGCAGAATCATCTGCTTTTTCTTTGCCACTTTCATCATCTGCTTTTTCTTTGCCACTTTCATCATCTGGTTTATGCTCGTCTTCAGAGGAGGACTTTGTTTCATATCCACTTTCTGGACCTCCTTCTTTACAAATACCTTCAGATAGATCAACAATGCAACCTGATTTCTTTGAGTGTTTTTTTCCTCTATGTGTGTTCCAGGCTTCAATAATAAGATCTCTTACTATGCGATAATACTCTGTGGAGGGTAAAAAGGAACAAATCCATGCTACTAATTCTAGTGGTAGCTTTGTATATAAACATGATGTTGCTAATTGAATGGCTTGGTAGGCTGAATTTTGTGTAGATTGTTCGCTTGTAGGCAATGTGATTATCTCTATCCAAAGTCTTTGATGTCCTGAAATAGAATGAAATATTGCATTATATTGTGGCTCTTCCAGTAACCAGTTTTTTTCGAGCGCCCGTATAGGTAATGGTATGGAGCAAAGAGTATCTTGCCCTTCTACTTGAGTATAGGCAGATGCGAGTTTTATCCTTATAGGAGGGGTAGCACGCATAATAGCAAACCTCAACTCTTCAGCTGATTCTGGCTTGAGATCCGGGTCTAGCACTATGATTAAAGGAGCCCTAGCTGCCATAATAGCATCTGCAATAGCACTAATTCCATTGGGTCCTATACCATTTGAGGATAAGTCAATAGCCAGAGGCATTTTGGCGTGTTTTAGAGCATGGCATAAGACCCCGGCATCTGCGAGGTTATTTTTTGAAAGGCTGATATGTAAAGGAGACTGTGCTTTTTTGATGGACGTAGTCAGAGTCTTCAGTCCGCTGACAGAGAGCCCTGTGTTCTCCAGATTGATTTGCGTGAAGAATTTAGTATCTTGCAGTGCATTGGCAATAGCACCAAGTGCTTTGAGTGGTATTCTGTTATCCGATAGATCAAGATCTAGAGAGGATTTGTGAGTTTTTATCAGTCTCTTGAGTGATTTCGCTAACTCATGTGTGATAGGTCCATTTTTAACGGTTAGCCTAAGTCGGGTATCTGCATATGTGATATAACTCAGCAATTCTCCTATATCTTGAGAGCAGATTTTATCTTTAATAATATGCAAATCAATACTTCCTTTTATTGCCCTTAGGGTCTCCACTAGAGTGCTAATGATTTCTTGTGCTATAGACTGAATCCACCTAGTTCCAAACATTTCTTTCTCTGCATCATCCATCTGAGAGGAAGAAAAATCTAGAGTAATGTGTTTTTGAGATCTTGCAACGGCATCGCAGAGTTTTTGAATCGATTGTTTCCAGAGTCTGTTATCTTGGTACATCAGGAGTTTTAGAGTTTGCACGACAGCTGTTTCGCTATCACTTCTCATGCATGTGATTGCTTGAGATAATTCATATGATTGTGGGTCGGCTGCTTCTTCTTGATACATTTTTTCTCCCCGTCATTGTGCGTTTGCACTGCCAATTTTAGAGTAGATATATAATTAATTATAACCGATTATTCGTAGATAGCTCAAGTGTACGACGTAGTGAGTGCTTGAAAATATATAATTCCTATATGCGTTAGTGCCTATTGTATCTCATTTCGTATGGGTGCTTATAAAATTCCTACGGTATATTCGTATTCAGTAAGGCTCAAAGGTATTTTTTTCTTGTAGTTAAAGCTTGAGAAGTTATAATTAACATATTAGTTAGTATTGTTAATATTTTTCTAGTGTATACTTAATTTCATAAGGTTTATAATGTTACAGAAGTTTCTTGGATATTTTTCATCAGATATGGCTGTCGATCTAGGTACAGCAAATACCATAGTATACGTAAAAAATAAGGGTATAGCTCTGAATGAACCTTCTGTGATTGCGATATTAAATAAGAATGGGATAGTGAAGCCTTATGCTTTTGGGCATGAAGCTAAAGTGATGTTGGGTAGAACTCCATCAGATATTGAAGCGATTAGGCCTTTGAAAGACGGTGTTATAGCTGATTTTAAAAGCGCTGAAGAAATGATAAAACATTTCATACATACAGTACATAAAAGAAAAACATTCGTAGGTCCACGTATTGTTGTGTGCGTTCCTTCAGCTTCTACTCCTGTGGAGCGTAAAGCCATTCAAGAGGCTGCAGAAGTAGCGGGTGCAAGAGATGTGTATTTAATAGAAGAGCCTATGGCAGCTGCGATAGGTGCGGGTCTGCCTGTGACTGAGCCTGTTGGCTCTATGGTAGTAGATATTGGTGGGGGCACAACAGAAGTTGGCGTGATCTCCCTTGGTGGTGTTGTCTTTGCACGTTCTGTAAGAGTTGGTGGTGATTCAATGGATGAAGCGATTACCAACTATATTAGAAGGCAGCATAATCTATTGATTGGTGAGGCAACGGCCGAGAGAATTAAGAAAGAAATTGGCAGTGCTTGTTATCCAAAAGATGGCAAAGGCAAAATTATGAAAATTAAAGGACGTGATTTTGTAAGCGGTTTGCCTAAGGAAATTACGCTGAATGAAAACAGTGTTGCGGAAAGTTTGGTTGAGCCTGTTAATCAGATTATCGAAGCTATTAGGGTAACGTTAGAGTCAACTCCTCCGGAGCTTGCATCTGATGTTGCAGAAAAAGGCATTGTTTTGACCGGTGGAGGTGCCTTACTGCACAATTTAGATAAGGTGATCAGTGGGATTACAAAGCTTCCAGTTGTGATTGCAGAAGACCCTTTATTCTGTGTTGCACGAGGCTGTGGCCATGTGTTAGATAATATTGTGAGATTTAAGCATACTTTATTTAAGGCATAGCTATGCCTTATGATGGATCAAATAATTATAAGATATCTGCTCGACTGAAATTAAGGAATAGGAGCATCCCTACAAAATTTTTTATTGGCACTTTATTCGTGATCGCCGTTTTTGCAGCGGGCCTCTTCTTATCTGATGCTTTTAGATCTAAGCTATATGAGATTTATTATCATACAGCTTCTAGTGTGTATGGAGGAGTAAACTCTATCAATTCATCTTTGTCTAGTAGGGTAGGGAAGGTCACGCATCATTTTAGTTTAGAAGAGAAATATGAAAATTTGAAAGCTGAAAATCAAGAATTTAAGGATCGTGAAATATATTACCGTAGACTTGCCAGCGAGATTGCTAAACTAAAAAACGTCATGAAATATTCTGCTAATGATCCAAAAAAGATCCTAATGACAGAGATCCTAATGCAATCTTCTGATGGTTATGTGGAGTCTGCTAGAATACCCGTAGGGCGTATTGATGGTGTAAAGCAAGGCGATATTGTTGCAGATCATGAGAAGTTGGTGGGCCGTATCACGGATGTAGGAGAGAGGTTTTCTACAATCACGTTGGTTACTAGTCCTAATTCTAAGACTCCTGTCTTTTTTGAAAAAACCAATATGAAAGCGATAGTTCGTGGGAGCTATAATGGGAAGATGGTAGTAGGTCTTATTCATGGCAAAGGAGCCCTTCCGGTCTTAGGAGAGGTTGTTAGTGCTTCTGGAGATGGTTATAATTTTATATCAGGTTTAGCAGTGGGTACCGTCACTAAAGACCAGGAAGGGCAGATTGAAATTACTCCATTTTCTAATATTAGAAATGTGAGATACGTTTCTATTTTAAGAGATTAGATTTGTTCTTAGGATAATATAGTTCTTTTTTAAACAAATGTTTCACCGAAGAGATCAACCCCGATTTTTCTTTCGATTTATTATATTCATATGGTCTTCCTGCGATTGCTTCATATGCTTTTACACATCCTGGAATAACTTCTGTGAAATAAGTTCTATATAGATTTTTCATGAGTATTTTTGTCAGAGGCTTCCCCCATTTATTGACCTGCTGTGGGACTCTAGCTAAAGCCTCGACACATGCAACTGCTTCCTCGATATCTTTATCTTCATTTTGATATACATCTGCTTTAGGGGAAAGATTGAAGAGCATATCTTCTAGCATTGCTTTGGTTAATGTAGCAAATCTTGTTTCATGTTCTAGTAGACTTAGAAACGTTATCTTCTTTTTGAGCGCTCTTCTCAGAAACATAGACTTTTGGAACTTTAATTTTAAAATTTGCTGAAGATATCTAATGCTTTTTTGTTTGTTATCGACATAAAATTTTATTTTTTTCTCCGTTTCCATAAGACCTAGCATTCCGATTTCTAATAAAGTATCCAGTATATTTGTGGAATATTTGATATCTTCAATCCTACCAATACGCACATGCTCTTTTGCTTTTGTGGCACTGAAATTTGCGGAGTAACGAGATATTTGTCGTCCGCTTTCATCTCGCTTAATATCAGAGTAATGACCTAGTTCTTGCCCGCCTATTATCAATGCGCGTGCGCGTGCCGGCCACCCATCGCCATATGATGCTATTTTGTCTTTGTTATCTACTAAGGGGTTTCCTCCACATGAAATAAAGACTGCCGCATCTTTTCCGTTGGTGCTTTGCATCCCACTATTTGAACCGGATTGCTGCCACGAGACAATATCAAGAACATCGCCAATATTATGCGAGTGCGAGATGAAGATTTCTACTCCCTCCTCTAAGATAAGCATCATGACAACAGGATGAGTGGCTTGCACAATTAA
Organism: Rickettsiales bacterium; assembly: GCA_047404135.1. GTDB lineage: Bacteria > Pseudomonadota > Alphaproteobacteria > Rickettsiales > JABSSG01 > JAHZKS01. The sequence continues at coordinate 301,051 of JBDOIT010000002.1, read as the reverse complement.
GCGTGCAAGTCTTAGCTCCTCTTCCAGGCTGACATATTGATATTTCTCTAACTCAGCTTTTAGTAGCTTTATGTGGCGCTGTACTTTTGTTTCTAAAGATTTTTCTCGTGCAGAACCTGATAATTCTTGAGCTATTTTCTTAGTGGTTTTTTGAATGAGTTTTTTGTCATGGAGCTCACGATATGTAAACATTGAGCTTATTCTGAGGCTAGGAACATAGAGCCTTGCAAAATTGATTTTTTCGCCAGCATCTATACGAAGTTGCCCAGAGCTCACTAATCTTTGAGCCAATTTTTCTCTGCCAATAGTCATGTTTTGACTATGGAGCGCAGGATGAAACGAAGATATATGGTACAGACTTGTAAACATATATCTATTATTTCAAGGTAATCTTAAGAAAGAATTAAAAGGTATATTTCTTTAGATCATTAGCGAGTTTGGTATCATGCATTTTTTCGTGCGCAATATTCTGGTCTATGATTTCTTTATATGCTAAAAATTCCTTTTTTTGTGCCCCAGTCAAGTGGTTGTTAGGGGTGAATTTTATTTTTAATGGATCTACAAATTTGCCATTCACTATTACTTCATAATGCAAATGCGGGCCAGTTGATCTTCCAGTTGTGCCAACATAACCTATAACCTGCCCTTGTTTTACTCGGGAGTTTTTCTTTAGTCCTTTTGCGAAGGCTTTCATGTGAGCGTAGGCGGTGTGGAGCTTTGAATTATGTCTAATTTTTATATATTTACCATATGACCCCTTTCTTCCAATGCTAATAATTCTGCCATCTCCACCAGCATAGATAGGAGTGCCTGCAGGAGCGGCTAGATCTAATCCGCTATGCATTCTTGTAGTTCCAAGGGTAGGGTGTTTTCTTAGACCAAATTTTGAGGAGATCCTTTTTGCAACAACAGGCTTTTTCAGGATAGATGTTTTCATAGATCGGGCATTTTCATCGAGGAATGTTTCCGAGCCATTCTTGGGTTTGAATAAGTATAATTTGAGTTCTTTTGATCTGGTGGAAATAGACGAATATAGCGTTTTACCAAAAAAAGAGTTATGTCCTTCTTCTGAGGTAAATTTTTCGATTAACATGGAGAATTTATCTCCTTTGCGCATTTCTTTTTGGAAGTCGATTTTATTGCTGTAGGAATTAATCATTTGAATGACATTTTTACGTGGTGCACCGGCCAGGATCGCGGAATTTATAATACTACCGCTTACTCTACCAGAAACTTCAATGATTTTACGGTTAAATACTACTTTTACATCACTAACTTTGTAAGTTTGATCTTCAAGGTTGATTTTTATTTTTCTTTGTTGGTTTACTTGGATAGTTAAGGAAATTGGAGTCTTTCTGGCTTCTAAATTCTCAGAATATCTAATCCACAATAGTTGGCCTATCTTAATCTTAGCTAAATTGATTTTTGACTTAACAACTTTGATCATTGTATGAATTTCTCGGTCAGAAATCTCAAAAGGTGAAAGGATCTGATATATATTATCTCCTTTCTGTATTTTGATCTCTTCAATAAAGAATTTTTTAGAAGGATGTATGTATATGTCTTCTGTCTGGAATACGCGCTGATATAGAAAAGCTCCTCCAAACGCTATTCCTACAATAAAAAACAGGGCTAAGTAATATACATACACCCCTGTATATCTATCAGCGAATAATTCTTCTTTAGATCTCTTCTTTACCATTCAACTGTTATCTTAAGGTAAGGAGTAAATATAGTATAACTTCTATGATTGTCCATTATTTCATAGATAAGTTAATTATTATTTAAGGCAAGACACTCGCGCATATAGTCACTACTATTTACTAGATCTACGGATAAATAGGGGGGAGGATTCGTGTATATACAGCGTATGACCAGACGATAAACTTATTATCAGTCACTTGATTTAATGTTATTCAGGAAGGATGCGCTGTAAAAAAGCATTCTAGCGCTGGCAATGCTCACATTTGCATTTTAGTCGCTTGCTGATGATCATGCTGAAAAAAATAATATAGGCGATTGGAGTTTTTGAGTATCTGGAGGTAGTAATTTTTGAGGCTGTTGGAGATGTTAATGGAGATGGAGTTGCGGATCTCATTCTAGGATCTTACCAGCATGATGATTCCGATTCCGATGCGGGTGCAGCGTATGTAATACTCGGTAAGTCCAACCTTGATGATGTGGATTTCTATGCTTAATTATAGTTTTTGACCTTGCTATCTTGACTAACTAGTATCTTTAGATTATTTTGTCATGATCACCCTAGTGATGGCGGATGTAGCTCAGTTGGTTAGAGCACCAGATTGTGGTTTTGGGGGTCGCCGGTTCGATCCCGGTCATCCGCCCCATCTTTTAGTAAAAACCCAAATAAGAATAGTTATTTTTTTGTAGTAATGTTATTATAGGCATGTGGACATAACATTAGTTGTATGATTGGAAAGATTAAGGGTATTGTTGATTCTGTAGAACAAAGCAGGGCAATTATTGATGTGTCTGGTGTGGGGTATGTTGTGTGTTGCTCTCATAAATCTCTTGCAAAGTTAGTAGTTGGTGAAAAGTCTGAGTTCTTTATTGAGACCTATGTGCGTGAAGATCAAATTACTTTATATGGCTTTATGAGCCAGTATGAAAAATCATGTTTTCTGAAATTAATCACAGTCAAAGGAGTTGGCCCAAAAATGGGTTTGCTGATCTTAGGCTCTGTAGATCCAAGCCAGGTGTACAATGCTATACACTTGAAAGACGATGCTGTATTCTCAAGCATTAGTGGAGTTGGCCCAAAATTGGTTAGCAGAATTTTTACTGAGCTTAAAGATGTGAAGAATGATGCGTCAGATGTGAGCGATAAATCAGTAAGTAACCTTGTGAGAGGAGTAGGGTGTCTAAAAAATGATGCGGTTTCAGCTTTGGCAAACTTAGGGATCAATAAAACAGAAGCATATGCGGTTGTGACTGATATTTTACAGGAGCGAGCGGGTATAGATTTGAATAATTTAATTAAACAATCGCTTAATGCGATGGCGAAATAGAGGAGATGGAGAAAGATATAAGCAACACTGAGATATCTGAGTACGAGGAATTAATAGAGAGAGGTTTAAGGCCGATATCTTTAAAAGATTTCATAGGTCAGGACCAGCTGAAAGAAAACCTCAATGTTTTTATCAAAGCTGCGGTAAATCGTAAAAGTGCTTTAGATCATGTGTTGCTTTATGGCCCTCCAGGGCTTGGAAAAACTTCCTTAGCGCAGATCATAGCAAAAGAAATGTCTGTGAATTTTAGATCGACTTCTGGGCCTTTGTTATCAAAGGCAGCTGACCTTGCATCTATCATGACAAATTTGCAGGAAGGCGATGTTTTGTTCATCGATGAGATACACCGTTTGAATGCTGCTGTGGAAGAGGTTCTTTATTCTGCAATGGAGGATTATAAACTTGATCTTGTTATTGGCGAAGGTCCTTCAGCAAGAAGTGTAAGTATAGATTTGTCCAAATTCACTTTGATTGGAGCTACTACAAGAATAGGACTGCTCACAAAACCTTTGAGAGAGAGATTTGGCATTCCTTTGAGATTAAATTTTTATAATGTGGATCAGTTGAAGCAGATTTTGGCTTCCGGGGCTAAGAAGTTTGATATTGAGATAGATCAAGAAGGTGCGCAAGAGGTTTCGAAGAGATCTAGGGGTACTCCGAGGGTTGGTTTGCGTCTTTTAAAAAGAGTGATTGATTTTGCTCAATGTGAGAAACAGTCTGTTATAACAAGCGAAACTGCACGTAATGCACTTGCAAAACTGGATATCGATCAGTATGGTCTTGATGGCAATGACTACAGATATTTAGAGTTTATTGCTGAGAAATACAATGGTGGCCCTGTTGGTGTGGAAACAATCTCTGCGGGTTTATCTGAGCATAGAGATTCTATCGAAGAAACCATAGAGCCTTATTTGATTCAGCAGGGTTTATTGCAGCGTACATCGAGAGGAAGGGTTCTTACAGAATTCGCTCTTAGACATTTGAAAGATTCTGCTAACTAGTTTCCGCAATAAAAAGTATGCTAAAAATTTTAGGAATAGAAACAAGCTGTGATGAAACTGCGGTTGCGATAGTATCTGAAGACAAGAGGATATTATCGAATCAGGTAGCATCCCAACTAGAGCATAATAAATATGGAGGTGTTGTGCCTGAGGTTGCCTCACGATCTCATATGCGTGCGTTAGATAAATTAGTGGATCTTGCGCTAGAAGAGTCTGGAGTAAAATTAGATGATATAGATGCGATTGCGGTGACTTCCGGGCCTGGTTTAATTGGAGGGGTTATTGTTGGTGTGATGTATGCAAAAGCTATGGCTGCATCTTTGGATAAGCCAATACTGGAGGTGAATCACTTAGAAGGACATGCGCTTACAGCAAGACTTACTGATGAGGTTGAGTTTCCCTTTTTATTGCTTTTGGTTTCTGGTGGGCACACACAATTCCTTGCAGTGAAGAATGTTGGTGAATATGAGATACTGGGTACAACATTGGATGATGCTGTAGGGGAGGCTTTTGATAAAACTGCAAAGCTGCTAGGGCTTGGATATCCGGGTGGGCCACAGATAGAGAAATATGCAAAATCTGGCAACCCAAAAAGATTCAAATTTCCAAGGCCACTTACAAATCAGAAGAACTGCTCTCTGTCATTTTCTGGATTGAAAACAGCAGTTAGAAGAGAGTTAGAAAAATCAGAGATAGATAAGACATTAACTTATGACATTGCGGCTTCTTTTCAAGAGGCTGTCGCGGATGTGTTGGCAGTAAAAACAAAGTATGCAATTCAGGAATTTTTGAATAAATATGGGTCAGAGAAATTTTTTGTTTTATCGGGAGGTGTAGCTGCAAATCAATCAATTCGCAGTAAAGTGGAACCTGTCTGTTCTGAGCATGGGTTTACTTTCCATGCGCCGCCAATCAATTTATGTGGTGACAACGCTGCGATGATTGCCTGGGCAGGGATAGAAAAATATAAACTTGGCCGTAAAGACAATTTAAACTTTAAGCCCAAGTCTCGTTGGCCTTTGGGCTGACCATTGACACTGTTGGAATTGGATTATAGACTTCTGATTCTGAAATCAAAAATAAAAGGGTGATTATGAATATTTTGGCTGACACTATCTCCTCTATAAAAGAGCAGAGAAACAAGCTTTTTTATATGAGTATAATGATACTATGCATGTTTTCTAGTTACTCTATTCTAAGTGCATCGAAAGACATGGTGCTTATAAAAAGTATGGGTACAGAGATTATAAACGCTGTGAAATTTTATGTTGCCATGCCATGTGGATTGATATTTATTATCATTTATTTGTTTTTTTCGGGCAAGTTAAGTTTTAATAAATTGTTCTTATGTATTTTGGCTTCTTTCCTTGGGTTTTTTGTGCTTTTTGCTCTGTTGCTGTATCCGTATCATTCTGCTGCAGATATGGCGATACAAGGGGATATTACGCTCTATAAAATTTTATTAAAAAACTGGGCAGTAGTATCTTTTTATGTGATCGCAGAGTTATGGCTTACAGCAATTATAGTATTCTTATTTTGGCAGTTTGCTAACAGCACAACTTCAACAGATCAAGCAAAAACTTCTTACCCTATTTATATATTGATGAGCTACTCTGGGAGTGTTCTCGGTTGGTTTATAGTTCAGAAAGTTCTTGAGAGAAATTTGGGTAATTTTTCTTTATTCGGGCAAGCACTAGATGGAGCAGTTTCCGTGATATTGTTTGCGGTAATAGCCTTTACAGCACTCATTATATCGTGTTTCTACATGCTGAGCAATGTTGTTGCAGAGAATGACAAGTTACTCAACGTTTCTGCAACAGAGCCTCATTATGGAATTATGAAGAGCTTGCGGATGGTGTTTTCATCTAAATATCTTAGAACTATATTTGTAATAATATTATGCTGTAGTATAGCTGATTCTATTCTAGAGATGGCATGGAGTTATAAAGCTAGGAGTTCCTACGCGGATGTAAAGTCCTACATCTCTTTTATTACTAATACCAACCATTGGGTTTCAATTCTAACCTTGGTGTTTCTATTAATATCTATCTTTATACTCAAGAAATTTAATTGGCTTGTGGCTGCTATGATCACCCCTGTAGTTATGATGATTGCTGGTTTGAGTTTTCTTGTTTCTAATCTAGCTGAGTCTACTGCTAGCATTGACACTTCGGGTGTTGGGGCGGTAGTTTTCCCTCTTGGGGCGATTAGCTTTGGAGTTTCAAAGATTCTGAAGAATTCTTTGTTTAATGTGACAAAGGAGATGTCCTTTATTCCTGAGAAAGAGCCTATTAGATCTCAAGGTAGGGTCATAGTGATATTTTTGGGTAAATCTTTGGCGGGTTTTGTTCCTCCACTATTCTTAATCATTTTCCCAGATGCAGGCCACAAAGCATTCTTAAGCTATTTAGTCTTGATCTTTTTGACAGTTTCTTTGGCGTGGGTAGTGAGTGTTAGAAAATTGGGAGTTATGTATCAAGAGAAAACCTCGTAGACATGCTAGGGGATCATTTCACCATTCCACAGAGAGATGCGATATTTGTCTTCTATAGTGTGTGGGTATTTTTTTGGTGCAATATAGAAGCGCGTCCCGTCTTTTGCAGATACTTTGATTTTTGTAGAAGTGTACCAATATAGATCAATGCTACTTGTTGCTGTATTTTTTGTTTTCTTTATGTCAATATTTTCTACAAACATGAACCCTTTTGTATTCATTAGGATAGAATCTACTATTGGAACAGTTTGAGAGTCTCCGGAAGAATTGAAAGATAAGGATACTTTAAGTCGGGCTATATTTGGAGTTATGTTAAGGGGGACAGAAATTTTTACATCAATTTTATTCGATACTCCATAATAGTAAGAAATATAAGAAAGCATTTCCGAAAATTCCGATACTAAAGATGTGCGTGTAGGTCTTTGGTCTGCAACTTTTATCACAGAAAAGTCGCTTAATGCTTTGTCTATAGAGCTATTGTCTTTGATGGTTTTTATATGCTTAGATAGGACTTCATTATAAGTGTGTTGAATATTAGATTGTGTGTTTATTACGGAGTCATAATAATTCTTTACTACAAGAGCAGTGGTGATTAGTACGGAAATTATAAAAAGATGCACAGAAAGGCTTCTGACAAATGTTTTTTTGTAACTATTATAAGCTACACTCTTGCTAGGTAGTAATTTTGCGTTTGTATGCAGTTTTATCATAATTCATTGTTTAGTAATATTTGTATGACAATAGTAGGTTCTCCTGAGTTTCGCAGGAATGAGATGATTTCACGTTCAGGCAGATTGTTCTTCATGTTGTTTACAAAGGCTTTGATTGATTCCACTCTTTTCTGGTCGAGCTCAAGCTCTATTATATTCTTATTTGATGATTCTATAGGAGAAAAATACCTGAATTGTTGTATAGGTAGATTCTCTGTGTTTGATTTTTCAATGATATCTAGGATTCTAGTAGAGTAGCTATTAAAGCGTATCAAGTGGTAGAGCGCTTGCGCATTTGTATTGCCTCTTAAGAGCTTGCTCTTTACCAGGTTCTCTTGGAGGCTGTGATTGTAGCTTTTCTGCAAAAGATTTAAGGTGTTTTCCTGAAGAGGTATGTCTTTCTGGGTGTCTTGGTAGTGCAGAGCCATAGTAACCATCGAGTAAACTAATAGCGCATAAGATGCTCTAAATAGCAACTTCATGCTCTTGTTTGATATATATAAATTCTTAAGTTTCCTAATTTGTTTTATGTACAAAGGTTGAGGGTTATTTTTTAGAAAGTTAAAATGACATAGCAGAGCTGTATATGTATATTGTGTTGAAATAGTATTCTTGGTGTATTTTTTATAAAGGTCTAAAGGCGATATAAAGAATTGATTTACATGTGTATGAATTTGGGTTCGTATTTGTTCTGGTAGTAAGACTATGGAAGAAATATTTCTTTTCTTAGTGATAGATTCTTTGTGATGCGCAGCAATCTTCTTATTTACATATTTTGCTATTCTTTCTTTTTTGAGTGCTTGAGATTTTACCCCTACAACCTTATGTTCTATCATTTTAAACTCATAAATATGATCGTTTGAATCTTGCATATATATAAATAATTCTTGCCCTTTAGCGATCTTATATTTCTTTGAGATGATTTTTGAAATGTGTTGGCATAAGGTTATGTTTGAGGAGAAAGATAAATATATTCCTTGAACCTCTGAATCGCTTTCTAGTAATGTGGATATAGCTGATTTTGTATTCTGGTCTAGATTATGTTTGGCGACAATAAACTCCCAGTTTTTATCTACAGATCGCGGTTCCCTGGCAGTTAGAGATGTTGAGATATCTGGGTTATCTTTGTTTATAAAATATTTTATCTTTTTTTCTATCTTTACTTTTCCTACATCGGGGATAGAGAATTTTGTTCTTGTGGCGCTAGTTTGGTCTATTATAATCTTGATTACAGGGTCTTTGAAAACTTTTAAGAATTGCTGAAGTGCACTATAGTCTATACCTAGCGGTACAGTGAGTTTTGCAGTTGGTACCGGGCCTTTTGTTTCATATAATATAATATTAGATCTATTTATTAAAATAAGTAGATTTGTGGGTCTTGTTATATTCCAAAAAGATGACATTATATCGCATGACGATTATTGTGTCAGGAGTATATCACTTAGATAAAAAAATTATCAACTATAAAAAGAGTGTTTATAGGGTAGTAAATAAAATAAATGGACTAAATCGCTGTATTCATTTATTTTAGTACACGATAAGCACATAATGATTTTTATGAAGTCCTCAAACGAAATTCGAAAGCTATTTTTAGACTATTTTGCAATGCACGACCATAAGCCCTTACCTTCAAGCTCCTTAATACCTCACAATGACCCTAGTTTAATGTTTACTAACTCTGGGATGGTACAATTTAAAGATGTGTTCCTTGGTCGAGAAGCTAGGGAGTATAAAAAAGCTACAACTAGCCAGAAATGCGTTAGAGCAGGAGGGAAGCATAACGATTTGGACAATGTTGGATACACAAAGAGACATCTGACGTTTTTTGAAATGTTGGGTAATTTTTCTTTTGGCGATTATTTCAAAGAAGAATCTATAGAGTATGCATGGAACTTTCTGACTAAAGAGCTGGGTCTAGATCAAAGTAAACTTTACATTACTACCTATCATACTGACGAGGAGGCTTATTCTATATGGAAAAGAGTCTCTGGTTTTGCTGATGATAAAATTATAAGAATAAGCACTAACGATAACTTTTGGTCTATGGGCGATGTTGGCCCTTGCGGCCCTTGCTCAGAAATTTTCTACGACCAAGGTGAGGATTTATTTGGTGGATTACCTGGTACTAAAGATCAGGATGGAGACCGGTTTGTGGAAATATGGAATCTTGTGTTTATGCAAAATGAGCAGAGTAAATCTGGTAAGACAACAGACTTGCCCAAGAAATCTGTTGATACTGGAATGGGTCTAGAGAGGATAGCGAGTATTATTCAGGGAGTGTATGATAACTTTAAAGCCGACACTCTGAAATCTATAATTGATGATATATCAGATATAACATCAGTTGGTTCTAAAGATTACGATTCTGTTTCGCATAGAATAATTGCAGATCATTTGAGATCTAGTGCATTCTTAATAGCTGACGGAGTGATGCCTGTCAATGAAGGTAGGGGGTATGTTCTTCGGCGTATAATGAGAAGAGCAATAAGGCATATTCATAATCTTGGTTATAAGGATACTTTGTTGCCTCAATTGCTGCCTAACCTTGTGTCTCAAATGGGCGTACAGTTTCCTGAATTAACCAAGAGCCAGGCTCTGATATCAGATGTATTTACTAATGAAGAGAAGGCTTTTAGATCTACTCTAGAAAGAGGAATGAGGCTTATCGCGGATAAATTGAAGGGAGTGAAGTCAGGCTCTGTTTTCTCAGGCCAGACAGCATTTGAATTACATGATACTTATGGTTTTCCAATTGATCTTACGGAAACAATTCTGCAAGAAAAAGGAGTCACTTTAGATAGAAAGACCTTTGATGAAAGCATGGGTATTCAGAAGAAGAAAGCTAGAGCAGCATGGTCTGGTTCTGGAGACGGAGAAGTACAGAAAATTTGGTTTGATGTAAAAGAAGAGCACGGAAGAACAGAGTTTTTGGGATATCATGACGATACTTCACAAGCTACGGTTACAGTTCTTGTGCAAGATAATGAAATTGTTAATAAAGTAGATAATAAAAAAGAGTTCTATCTCCTTGTAAATCAGACTCCATTTTATACTGAATCTGGTGGTCAGGTTGGTGACATAGGTATTATATCTGGTGATTCTTTTGAGATAGATGTGGTTAATACAACAGCTCCTTTGTCAGGACTGCATGTACATATCTGTAAGCTTTCAAAAGGAAGTATTGCTGTTGGTGAGAATGTAAATTTGGCAATTAATGCACAGTATAGGAAGAAGTTAAGACGAAACCATACAGCAACACATTTGCTGCATGCTGTTTTAAAGGATGCAGTGGGTGAGCATGTTTCTCAGAGGGGATCTTTAGTTGCAGAAGATAGGCTAAGGTTTGACTTTAGTCATACAAGCTCAATTCCTCGAGATAAGCTTGATGAGATCCAAAACTCGATAAATCATATGATTGTAAGTGATGCAAGTGTTAGCACAAGGATTATGAAGTATAATGATGCGGTGAATGCTGGTGCAATGGCGCTGTTTGGAGAGAAGTATGGAGATGAAGTGCGCGTGGTATTCGTAGAAGGTATGGGTAATGCTTACTCAGTCGAGCTATGCGGCGGGACTCATGTTGCTAGACTTGGTGAGATAGGGGCAATAAAGATTATATCTGAGTCATCTATTTCTTCTGGAGTAAGGCGTATTGAGGCAGTAACTGGCCCTGATGCATATGAATCTTGGGCGCAGGAGAGTTCTTTGTTATCTAAGATGAGCTCTAAATTGCAAGCTAATGCTAGCGATATATCGGAGAAAGTAGACTCTCTGTTAGCTAAGAACAAAAGCCTTGAGAAAGAAGCGCAGGAATACAAACAGAAAGGCTTTGCAAATCGTATGGATGCAAAAAATGCTATTGATATTAATGGAATAAAATTCCTCTCACAAAAGATTGACGACATAGAGGCGGGGGATTTAAGGTTGCTATTGCAAAAATATATTGCTAACAAGAAGTCCGTCGGTTTGCTCTTTGGAGGATCTTGTGGGAAAACCTCTTTTATCTGCGGTGTTTCTAAAGACTTGCATGACAAAGTAGGCGCGAAGGATCTGATTGCACTTGTTGCAGATAATTTTGGCTCTAATGGTGGTGGAAATATGATGATTGCACAAGGTGGCGGGAAGTCATCAGAGAATTCTGAGACTAAGTCTACAGATGATATAATAGCTAAATTAAAATCTCTATAATGTATGTCTAGATTAAAAGTGTTTATAGTTACTGGAGAAGTATCTGGTGATTACTGTGGTAGCCTTTTGGTTTCAAGCTTAAAAAAAATGCATAAAGGCCCACTAGAAATACGTGGAGTTGGTGGAGAGTATTTAAAAAATAAAGGTATAAACTCTATATTCCCTGTTTCAGAGATTGCCGTGATGGGGCTTTCTGAGGTGATCCCGAAGATATACAAGATATCTAAGCTTATTAAATTCACGGCAAGGAAAATAGAGGAGTTTAAACCCGATATAGTGATCACCATAGATGCGCCTGGGTTTTGCTTTCGTGTTGTGAAGAAAATTGTTGGCATGCGTAGCACAGGCACAAAATTTGTACATTACGTATCTCCATCTGTTTGGGCTTATAAAAAAGAAAGGGCTCATAAAATGGCAAAATATTATGATCTTGTTTTAGCTCTCCTTCCTTTTGAGCCAAAATATTATAAGGGTACAGGGCTGAGATGTGAGTACGTTGGGCATCATTTAGTGGAGAGTGATTGGAAAACTCCAGACGGCACAGAATTTAGAAAAAAACATGGATTGTCTGCAGAAGATAAATTAATAGGTGTATTTGTTGGTAGTCGCAGATCGGAGATAAGCAGGATGTTACCTTCTTTTGTGGGAGCGTTAGAGAATTTTTGTAATGACAACTCAGGATTTGCAGTCATATTTCCAGTAGTTTCTGAGGTGATCAAGGGGCTGTTAGAGGAGGCATTGAAGGGAAGGAAAATGCAGTATAAAGTTGTATTTGTGAGTGATGAGAAGGAGAAGATAGGTATGATAAAATCCTTTTATGCTGGTTTAGTGAAGTCTGGAACATCCAGTTTGGAGATGACTTTTGCCAAGGTACCAATGGTTGTGGCGTATAAGGTAAGTGGATTTACATATGTTTTTCATATGATGAAAATAATTAAGAATATCAAGTATGTTAGCTTAACAAATCTTGTGTTGGGTAAGGGGGTGATTCCAGAGCTGATACAAGATAAATGCACCGCTCAAAAATTAAGTGCAGAGTTGAAAAAAGTAATTGACCCTCACTTCCGTAGGGATCAGATAAGTGAATATGAAGAAGTTCTAAAAGTGCTTCGGGGAAAGAATATAGGAAAACCAAGCGAAAACGCTGCTCGTGAAATAATAAAGTTGCAAAAGTAGATTTCTATGATGTATGATGTGCAGAACTGAATTGATAATTTATAGGTGTGGTTATGGACAAATCTAAAGCTTTGGAATCTGCTTTATCCCAAATAGAAAAATCCTTTGGAAAAGGGTCCGTTATGAAGTTAGGACAAAGAGCCTCTGTAAAGGTTGACGCGATCTCTACTGGTTCTTTGGGAATCGATGCTGCTCTTGGTGTAGGAGGTTTGCCTAGAGGTAGAGTTATTGAGATTTTTGGTCCAGAAAGTTCAGGTAAAACAACTATTGCATTACACGTAGCTGCGGAATGCCAGAAAAAAGGTGGCACATGTGCATTTATTGATGCAGAGCATGCTCTTGATCCAGAGTACGCACAAAAACTAGGTGTAAACATTAATGAATTAGTTATATCTCAGCCTGATACAGGTGAGCAGGCGCTTGAAATTGCGGATACATTAGTGCGTTCAGGTGGTGTGGATCTAGTGGTTGTGGATAGTGTTGCGGCGTTGGTGCCAAAGGCAGAGATCGAAGGTGATATGGGTGATTCTCATATGGGGCTTCAAGCGAGATTAATGAGCCAAGCTTTGCGTAAGCTCACTGGTTCTATATCTAAAACAAATTGTACCGTGATATTCATCAACCAAATAAGAATGAAAATAGGCGTGATGTTTGGTAACCCCGAGACTACTACAGGTGGCAATGCATTGAAATTTTACTCTTCTGTAAGAATAGAGGTGAGAAGAATTGGAGCGATAAAATCTAAAGAAGAAACTGTGGGTAACGCAACAAGGGTGAAGATTGTGAAAAACAAAGTAGCCCCTCCTTTCAAAGTTGTAGAATTTGAAATTATGTACGGAGAAGGAATCTCAAAACGTGGTGAGGTTGTAGATCTAGGTGCCAAGTTTGAGATTATAGAAAAATCAGGATCATGGTTCTCTTATAACGGGCAAAAGATTGGTCAAGGTAAGGAGAACGTGAAAGAGTTTTTAAAAAACAACCCTGAGATTTCTAATAAAATTGAAGCAGAGATCAAAGCAAAACTTAGCGCTTCTAGTACTAAGTTAAATGATCAGCAAGAAAAAGCCGCAGAGGCGGATGAGGAAATTGAGAATGTTTAGTTTAAAAGGTAAAAATGCACTAATTACAGGAGCTACGGGCGGTATAGGCGCCGCGATCAGTAGGTCTTTTTATAATCAAGGAGCTAATCTTTTGTTGACTGGTACTAAAGAAGAAAAACTTAAATCATTTGCATCAGAATTAGGCGAAAGAGCCAAATATGCGACATGTAATCTTTCTGATGATGAGCAAGTAAAGGGCCTGATTTCAGAGGCAACTGAGATGCTTGGTTCGGTGGATATATTGGTATGTAATGCTGGAATCACAAAAGATGGTTTGTCAATGAGAATGAGTGAAGAATCTTTTGATGATGTCATCAAGATCAATCTGAGATCTACTTTTATACTAAATAGAGACGTGTTACGTGGAATGATGCGTAATAAATGGGGTAGGATCATTAATATATCTTCTATTGTAGGGTATACAGGAAACCCTGGACAATCTAATTATTGTGCATCAAAAGCAGGTGTTGTAGGTATGACAAAGTCTATAGCGCAAGAATCTGCATCTCGTGGTATTACTGTAAATTGTATAGCGCCTGGATTCATATCTTCGCCTATGACAGACATTTTGAATGAAAAGCAAAAAGAAGCTATACTTAATAAAATTCCGTCTGGATCTATGGGATCTGCGGCGGATATTGGGTCTGCAGCTGTCTATTTAGCTAGTGAAGAAGCTAAATATGTGAATGCTCAGACATTACATGTTAATGGAGGCATGTTTACTATATAGTTAGTTTCTTGTAGATTAATGGAAAAAAGCATGGTAAAAGTTACCTCTTAATATTTTATTTTTTAACTAAACGATAGGAAACGCATGGCAGAGATAGAATCAAAGGTAAAAAAAATTGTAGCTAAAAACTTAGACATCGATGATGAGTCTAGAATAACTTCAGAATCTCACTTTGTTGATGACCTAGGTGCAGACAGCTTAGACCAAGTAGAATTAGTAATGGCTTTGGAGGAAGAATTTAGTACAGAGATTCCTGACGAAGCAGCAGAGAAAATTCACACTATTTCTGATGCTGTGAAATATATTAAAGAGCACTCAGATAAATAATTTTTTCTAAACAAGAGAGTGTAATGAGAAGAGTAGTTGTTACAGGTTTGGGACTTATTACCCCGATAGGCAATACAGCCCAGTCTAGCTGGGATGCTTTGCTGAAAAGTAAATCCGGAATAGTTCCAATAACCCATTTTGACCCTCATGATATACCATGTAAAATAGCTGCACAGGTATCTGAGAAATCTGAGGATAATCCCAACGGTTTCAATTCAGAGCAGTACATCTCAAATAAAGAAAAGAGAAGGGTTGATCAGTTCATAGTATATGGAGTGGCGGCGGCTATCCAAGCTGTAGAAGATTCCGGCTGGAAGCCTGAATCTCAAGAAGATCTGGAGAATACTGGTGTTATGATAGGGTCTGGAATAGGTGGGCTCAAAACTATTGCTGATGGTACTATGACAATCGAAAAAGGGGGATCTAGAAAACTTAGCCCTTTCTTTATACCCGCTAGTCTCATTAATCTAATTTCTGGGAATGTTGCTATTAAATATGGATTTCAAGGGCCGAATCATTCTGTGGTTACGGCTTGTTCTACGGGCGCTCATGCTATAGGGGATGCATCGCGTATTATTTCATCGGGTGATGCAGATGTGATGGTTGCCGGTGGTGCTGAAGCGGCAATATGTCGTCTGGGAATAGCAGGCTTTGCTGCAGCAAAGGCATTATCTACAAATTTCAATGAAACCCCTGAAAAGGCTTCTCGTCCTTGGGATCAAGATAGAGATGGGTTTGTGATGGGAGAAGGAGCGGGAGTTGTTGTTCTAGAAGAATATGAGCATGCGAAAAAAAGAGGAGCTAAAATCTATGCTGAGGTATCTGGTTATGGATTGACCGGTGACGCTTACCATATCACTGGTGTTCATCCAGAGGGTCGTGGTGGATATAGGTCCATGCAGATGGCTTTAAGAAAATCAGGCCTTTCGCCGGAGGATATTGGTTATGTAAACGCCCATGGCACATCGACCCCGATGGGAGATGGAATTGAGCTTAGGTCAGTACAAAGGCTTTTTGAAGGTAGCTTAGACAGCGTTTCTATGTCTTCTACAAAATCATCTATAGGACATTTACTAGGTGCTGCTGGTAGTGTTGAATCTATTTTTTCAATTATGGCTATGAATGACGGAGTTCTTCCTCCAACTTTAAATCTTGATCACCCTATTGAAGAGTGCAAAATGGATTTGATCCCTAATGTTGCAAAGGAAAAGAAGGTCAAAGCTGTGATGAGTAACTCATTCGGTTTTGGTGGGACTAATGCCACACTAGTGTTTAAATCTATTTAGCAAAACTTCTATACCATCCTAGGTGTTTATCGCCTAGGATTTTGTGTTATGGTCGCGTATTCTTGAATGCAGTATCTCAGCTAGTGATGTTGGTATGGCTATTAATTTACTTAAAAATCTTTATGACAACGTATTGCAGTAAGGAAAAAGTTAAAGCAAGAGCTCTTTGCCTTTTGTTAACAATTGGCTGTTAGAATCTAATGGAATAAACTCAAAAGTTCCTTTTATGGTAGCCTTTACTGCCTTTCATCGATCTACTCCGTTTATAAGCATGACGATACTTATGCTAGGGGTTGGTCTTTTGAACACCTTGGTTCCATTAACATTAAATGTAGAAGGTTATTCTGAGTTCGTTGTTGGTGCAGTGGGGTCTGTCTATTATTTGGGTATGTTTGCTGGTTCGATCAGTGTGATAAAATTTTTAGATAAAGTTGGGCCTTCTAAGGTGTTTATACTCGCTACTTTGGTTTTGTCTTTTGTAACTTTAGTCCCTGGTTTAAAGATTAACCTAATCATCTGGTGCGCTGCAAGGTTTATAGGTGGTTATAGTTTAGCATGGTTATATATATTAGTTGAGAGTTGGTTGCTGAATAGTAGTACGAAGAATAATCGTGGGCAGTATTTGGCAATATATATGATAGTTCTTTATGTTGGTCAGGCTGCAGGTCAGCTATTTTTGCAGGTTACTGGAATATCAGGCCTTACACCATTTGTTTTGGCTTCAGCTTTAACGATAGCAGCTGGTATTCCTATGATATTAGCGAAAAACCCTATGCCTAGTATTGGTATTCCTCAATCCATGGGGTTCATCAAATTATATAAAATATCTCCTACTGGTATTATAGGGTGTGTGATCTCCGGTGTGCTGCTAGCCTCGGTATATTCTTTATTGCCAGTGTATCTGAAGGAATCTAACTACAATACTAGTGAAATTGCAGCAACGATGGCGATTTCGATAACTGGTGGTGTGGTTTTGCAATACCCGTTTGGAGTTATTTCAGATAAAATAGATAGAAGATTTGTGTTAATATTATTAAGCATATTGGGTGTATTTATTTCATTTGTAATGCTTGGAATTACTTATTTTGACTTGAAAGGAGATATGCTAATAGCTAGCTTGATGTTTGTTTTTGGAGGTATTACGTTTTCTTTATACCCAATCAGTCTAAATCATACTTGTGATTATGTAGATAATAGATATGTGGTAGAAGTTACTCAAGGGATGATGCTTGCTTATGGTGCTGGTTCTGTGATTGGCCCTGTAACAATTTCTATCATTATGAGCAAGGTTGGGCCTAGTGGTATTTTCTATAGTTTCGCACTCGCATTTTGTCTAGTGCTTATATTCATGCTTACAAGGATATTCCTCAGTAGAAAAACTATTAGTACCAAAGGTAGTAGCTACATCAAGCACCCTAGAGGTATCCATAAGGAGCCAAGGAGTAGGTCGTAATCTTGTAACCTTGACAGGTACCGGAATGCTGTTAGAATTGGCCGCCAGTAATTAATTGCGAGAAAGTAGTGGATATTAGTAAGAGATCAACGGTGTGGTTAGCTTGGAGCATGGCTACATTGTTTTATGCATATCAATATGTTCTAAGGGTTTTACCTAATGTTGTACTACCTGATGTTATGAAAAAATATTCTGTGAGTCCTGTAGAGTTGGGACAGTTTGCTGGTATATATTATATAGCATATGCTGCAGCTCATATTCCATTAGGTACATGGCTGGATAAAAAAGGACCTAAGTATGTTTTGCCTGCTTGTATAGTGGCAACAGTTTTGGGGGCGGCGCCATTGGTGGTGTCTGATTCTTGGGGCATGGTTTATTGGGGAAGAATTTTAACTGGTCTTGGATCTGCTGGGGCAATATTAGGAATGTTCAAGGTGATACATATTGGATTCCCAGAGAATAGATTTTCAAGAATGCTTGGAATAAGTGCTTTTATAGGGTTGATGGGAGCAATATATGGAAGTCAGCCACTTGCACGTCTACTTTCTATGTATGGCTATGATATCGTGGTTCAAGGCATTATATATGTAGGTTTGATTTTTGCGGTTCTTTCATTTTTTGTTATGCCTAAAGCTAAAGGCATAAAAAATGATGAAATTAACTTGAAGCAAGACTTGTCAGCTGTTTTAAAGCATAAAAGTATAATCTATATCGGTATATTCGCTGGTTTGATGGTTGGTCCCTTGGAAGGCTTCTCAGATGCTTGGGGCCTAGCTTTCTTAGAAGTAGTTTACTCGATTGAAAAAGACACAGCGGCTTTCCTTACTTCAATGATATTTCTAGGGATGGCATTCGGCAGTTCTATTATTGCTTATATTGGTGATAAAAGCAGAGCTTATTATGGAGTGGTAATAGCATGTTCTGCAATCATGACTCTAATTTTTATAGCCGTGATGTTCAAATGGGCAACCTCACATCAGATTATGACAGTGATGTTATTCATGGTCGGTATATTCAGTGGTTATCAAGTATTGACAGTTTATTTATCTACGACTTTCGTTAAAGAAAATGTTGTGGGTTTGACTACTGCTATCCTTAACATGATTGTGATGTCTTTTGGTTATTTATTTCACTCAGTGATAGGTAAGGCATTGGAGCTTTCATGGGATGGAACTATATCTCTAGAGGGAGCTAAAGTTTATAGCGCACAATCCTATGTGTCTGCTATTGCTGTGATACCAGTATGTTTGGCAATAGGTGGATTAGGATTTATCTGGCTTGCGAAGGTAAATAAAGCTAAGTAGTTTATCCTGCGTTGAAATGGTCCAGTATTTCAGAAAAATCTTTTATTGTGGTGAATGCTCCAGCTTTTAATAGCAGGTTCTCACTTTCTTTGTGATGGTGGTTTGCTCCTACAAATCCAATAACACTCATACCTGAGCTTTTACCCGCTGTTACCCCTACAACGCTGTCTTCTATTACCAAACATCTCTCTGGCGGGACATTCCCCATTTGCTTAGCTGCGTGAAGATATAGTTCTGGAGATGGTTTTGGGTTTTTTACAAGTTCTCTTGTAAAAACAGAATCTTCAGTAAAAAAATTCATTAATTTTGTAATATTCAAGAAAGCTCTAACAATGTGCTGTTCTCCATTAGAAGCAACACATTTTGGTATGCGGATTTTTTCTAGAGTTTCTGGTACATTCTGTATCGCTACAAGCTCCTTGTGCGCTAGATCCATTGAGCGCATATGCATTTTTTCTAATTCTTTTTCTGGTGATTCTACCTTTAGACTCTTTAGGGTGTCTCTAACATCATGTATGCTGCATCCTGCAAAGTAATCCACGCAATATTCTAGGGTAAACTTATTGTACCCAAGCCCAACAAGCATTTCTGAGATTGATTTGCTATTTACATACTCGCTATCAACTAGGGTTCCATCGCAGTCGAATATTACTAGGTCGATGTCTAATGATTTCATGCTTATTGTAGATATATTCAAAAAACTTTGTGCTTCACTATTTAATCTATTGGTAGTATAAACTATCTTATGTTTTATTACATTAAAAACTAGACAAGATTGTTATGAAAAACAAGCTGGCTTTAATAGTTATATGCGTGGCTCTATTCACTCTATCAGGTTGTTTTGCTGGTAAAGAAATGGAAGAAGAGGCGCCTCGGCTTACTCCAGGGCAGCTATACAGCAAGGCATCTGATGCATTTAAGAGTCAGCGTTACCGAGAAGCTGCTTCGTTATATGCTGATATTACGTACCAGCACCCATATTATAAATGGGCGGCTCAATCAAGAATTATGGAGGTATATTCATACTATCAAATTCAAGATTACGACTCTGCTGTGTATGCTATAAATAATTATATAAGCATGTACCCTGTATCTAGAGATGTTCAGTATGCCTATTACATGAAGGCTTTGTGCCTCTATAACCAAATCTTTATACCTGATAGGGATCAAGATTTTACCATTAAAGCAAAAGTAGCATTAAATATTGTTATATCTAAATTTCCACGCTCTATTTATGCAAAAGATTCAAAAGTGAAGCTAGATTTGATTGAAGACCATCTTGCAGCGCATGAAATGGTAGTGGGGAGATATTATATCAATAGTGGGGATATTCTTGCTGCGATAAAAAGATTTAAAGTTGTTGTGGATAGATATCCAACAACTCACCAGATAGAGGAAGCTCTATATCGTTTAGTTGAGTCATACAGGTTCTTAGGTATGCACAAAGAAGCTAAAATACATGCAGCAGTACTGGGGCATAATCATGCTAACAGTAAGTGGTATAAAAGCGCTTACGATCTTATGCAGAGAAGTCAATAATTACATGATTTTCCATTATTCTTCAAGAGTATCCCCGTAGCTAAAAGCATGTGCTGTCGCTGGATGTGCGTGGATAGGATACAATGTTGTGTCAGGGACAATTCACTTGTATCTTGTTATGGATGATGCAGTTCTATGCAGTTTTTTACGTAGTAAAGATTTATTATGTTATTCGCACCGAGGATATAGTAGCCGAAGGGCTCTAGATATTGGTTTGTAAGGATTTAATTGAGGTGGTGCCGGATGTCTGATTCGAACAGACGACCTACCGCTTACAAGGCGGTTGCTCTACCCCTGAGCCAATCCGGCATATCTACAATTTTATCGAAGACCGAGGCATTGTAGATGTATTATACAAAAAATTCAAATTATTTTTTTGAGGTTATTTCATTGTAGTCAAAGAAGAACCCGATTTCTCTTTTAGCAGAAGCAGGACTGTCTGATCCATGAACAGAGTTTTTGGTGAAAGATTCAGCTAAATTTTTTCTAATGGTGCCTTCTGCAGCTTCTTCTGGGTTTGTAGCTCCCATGATTTCTCTGTTTCTTTTTATTGCATTTTTGCCTTTTAAAACTTGTGCAACAACAGGACCTGAGGTCATGTATTTAACAAGCTCACCGTAGAAAGGTCTTTCTTTATGCTCAATGTAAAATTCTTTTGCTTGCTCTTCGCTTAAAGATAATTCTTTTTGTGCTACGATTTCTAGTCCAGCTTTTGTGAAGTAGCTGTTGATTTCAGTAGTAAGATTTCTAGCGGTTGCATCTGGTTTGATAATAGAGAGGGTGTATTCCATGTTATTTTTATTATTGATTGTAAAAAATGCAGTAATTCCAACTACAGCGGCTAAGGTAATAAGTAATATGTTCTTTTTCATAATATATGCCGATAAATGTTTAGTCATTATGGAAAATATGTGAAATGCAAAGATAGTCAAGGATTTTGTAGATAGTTTGCTATATTTGAGACAAGAATGCAAAAAATACTATTGCACCTAGATGAGTATTGGACTTGAATAACCTCAGGCATATTTCTGGAGAGTCTTTATCTAGTGTATATATTTGCCATAGAAGGTGTGCAGCAGCGCATAAAATTACAACAAAATATAGATAATCAAAATGTTTGAGAGCTCCGATGGCGATTAAGCATAGAATCATCCCAATATAGAATAAAGCGAGTGCAGAATATGTGTGTTGTTCAAAAAAAATAGATGTAGATTTTACCCCAATTTTTTTATCATATTCTTTATCTTGGTGCCCATAGATTGTGTCGTATCCAAGAGTCCAGAATACACATGATAGATATAACAATGCTAAACTGGCGTCTACTTTGTAAGAGAGTGACAGGTATGCTATTATAGAGCCTATGTTAAAAGTGATTGCTAGGAATGCCTGCGGGCAGTTTGTTAATCTTTTCATAAATGGATATATGAAAATGAGAATGACTGAGAATAAAGAGACATAAATTGCATAGATTGGAAGGTTTAGTAGAACAATTAACCCTACGCAGGATAGAAAGGCTGCAAATATTGACCCTTTTAAGATAGGAATCTTTCCGCTAGCAATTGGCCTATTTTTTGTTCTCTTTACTTTTTTATCTATATCTCTATCTACGATATCATTAATAATGCACCCTGCACCTCGCATTGCAATGCTTCCTATAAAAAACAAAAGCAATAAATATATAGATACATTTCTTGAAGATGCTAGCATAAGACCAAATGCACAGGGCCAAAATAGCAAAAAGAAACCTGTGGGTTGATTAAGGCGCATTAATTTTATATATTCTAGCATACTATAAATTCAGTTTTTTCAGGTTGTACCTATTATGACAAATTTTCCAGATAAATATAAACATATTGATGCAGAGAAAAAATGGCAAGAATATTGGCATCAAAATAAGATTTATTCGTGGGATAAAACCAAAAGCCGAGAAGAGAATTTTGTAATTGATACGCCTCCCCCGAGTGTTTCTGGTATTTTACATATGGGTCATATCTGTAGTTATACCCAAACTGATTTTATCGCGAGATATCAAAGAATGAAGGGGATGAATGTTTTCTACCCGATTGGATTCGATGACAACGGCCTTCCTACGGAGCGCTTGGTTGAGAAGGAGAAAAAAGTTAGAGGACACCAAATCCCTAGAAAAGAATTCGAAGCTTTATGTCATGAAGTCGTGGATAAAGCAGAGTTAGAATTCGAGAAATTATTTAATAGAGTTGCATTGAGTGTAGATTGGTCGCAGAAATATCAAACCATCAGTGAGAGCACTACAAAAATGTCTCAAATGTCCTTTCTTGATCTATTCGGAAAGGAGGCTGTATACCGTGCTTTTGAGCCAACTATCTGGGACCCTGTGGATGGAACTGCATTAGCGCAAGCTGATTTAGAGGATAAAGAAGTTCCTGGGGTGATGAGTGATATTAATTTTACTCTTGAGGATGGAAGCGAGCTTACAATCGCGACAACAAGACCAGAGATGATACCTGCGTGTGTTGCAATATTGTGTCACCCTGAAGATGATCGCTATAAGCATCTGGCAGGTTCTTCAGCGAGTTCGCCTTTATTTGGTGTAAGAGTTCCGATAGTGGCGGATAAAACTGTGGAGATTGAAAAGGGTACTGGGGTTGTGATGTGCTGTACTTTTGGAGACATTACAGACATTGAATGGTGGAAAAAGCATAAGCTGAATACTAGAGTTATAATAAACAAATATGGAAAACTAGAACTTAAGAGTAAGCTGGGTGATTCGAATTTCCCTTTCCACCAAACCAAAGTGGTTCAGGAAGCTGTTGATAGATTAGAAGGGAAGACAATAGAAGCAGCCCGTGAAGAAATGGTTGAGATTTTGAAAGCATCAGGCTCTTTGGTCGCTCAAAAAGAAGTAGTCAAATCAGTGAAATGCGCTGAAAGATCTAGGGCAATAGTGGAGATCGCGATTACTCCTCAATGGTTTATCAAAGTGTTGGATAAGAAAGAAGAGCTGCTAGAAAAAGCAAGCCAATCTTCCTGGTGTCCTAAATTTATGAAGTCAAGGCTGGAGGATTGGATTGAAGGGTTAAACTGGGATTGGTGTATCAGTAGGCAGCGTTATTTCGGAGTTCCGTTCCCAGTGTGGTATTCAAAAAGAAAAGGGGAAGAGGGAAAGATATTGATACCAAATCAGAAGGACTTACCAGTAAATCCTGCTGAGGATTTACCCGAGGGATACTCTAGGGATGAAGTTGAATCTGAGATGGATGTTATGGATACATGGGCCACTAGTTCTATTACCCCTCAGATTAATAGTCATGCAATAAACGGTGATTTTAATATTGATTTAGATAGGCATGAAAAATTATATCCAGCGGATATCAGGCCTCAAGCTCATGAGATAATCAGAACATGGGCATTTTATACAATAGTGAAATCAATGTACCACGAAGATTCAATACCATGGAAAAATCTTGTAATTAGTGGTTGGGTTCTGGCTGCGGACAAAACAAAAATGTCTAAGTCTAAAGGTAATATTGTTACCCCTATAGGCCTGCTGGAAGAGAAAAGTTCGGATGTGGTACGACATTGGGCAGCATCTTCGAAGCTAGGTCAAGACATTGTGTATTCTGAAGATACATTTAAGATAGGTAAAAAGCTTATTAACAAGCTTTGGAATGCTTCGAAGTTTGTTTCGATTCATTTTGAAGATATAGATCTGAAGGATCTTGATTTGAAGGATATAAAAAATGTAACTGATAAATGGATACTTTCTAAGCTATATAAAGCAGTTGAAAAAGCTTCTTTAGAATTTGAAAAGTTTGAATATTCAGTAGCAAAATCTACAGCAGAAGAATTCTTCTGGAATCATTTTTGCGATAACTATTTAGAGTTGGTGAAGATTAGAATATATGATCAGGATCAGAAGGATCCAGAGGGACAAAAGAGTGCTATTACAGCAATGGGGCTTATTCTTGATATATTACTAAAATTATTTGCGCCGTTTGTTCCTTACATAACTGAAGAGCTGCATAGTATATTATTCGATACTGGTATTTCTATACATTCCAAGGGGAGTTGGCCAAGTAAAGATCAAATCTCATATTATAAAGAGAGCGAAAAACTAGGTGATAATATTATTCAGATATTAGATTTAATTAGGAAGTTTAAGGCAGAGAAGGAGATGTCTATAAAATCTGAATTGTCTCAGGTTACTATTTTTAGCAAAAATAATCCTATGAATTTTAGGGATGCATCATTAGATTTGCAAAATATTATGAATATATCTAAATTAGATATTGCTGCGGGAGGGTATTCTGAAAAAGGTATGATTGTGACTGAAAATGGAGAGTTTGCAATAGAAATAAATCAATAGGATTATGATCAAAAAGAAACATTATATATTATTTTTTATATTTTTTAGTTTGAGCTCTTGTGTGCCCGTGATAGTAGGTGCCGGTACATTGGTTGGTGGAAAGCTATTTATGCAAGAGAGGACAGTTGGAGAGTATGTGAGTGACTCTACTATTTGGACAAGAATAAAAGTAGGTTTTATAGCTAGTAAAATTGATGCCACAGTAGGCAGCATTAATGTTGAAGTAAGCGAAGGAAGGGTTTTATTAACAGGCTTTATTGCGGCATCCCAAGATATAGTTAGGATTCTAAAAGTAGTCTGGGAACAAGACGGAGTGAAAGAAGTGATCAATGAAATGAAACTCAAAGATGAGGAGAGCAATTCTGGCGTATTGAACTATGCTAAGGATAGTTGGACTACTTCTCAAATAAGAACTAAATTACTATTTGCCTCTGGTATTGTTTCTTCAAATTATAGCGTGGAGACTCTAAACTCTGTAGTTTATTTATTTGGTATTTCCAATACAGAGGGTGAATTAGAAAATGTAAAATCAATAGCTTCAAGGGCTTCTGGAGTTAGTGAGGTTATATCGTATGTGCGTGTAAAAAGATCTATTGATGCTCGATTGGAGTCTACTAAAGGCAAGAAAGTTGTACCTAGTCAAGATCAGGTTGATCAAGATTCTGTAACAGAAAGCAAGGTTTCTGTTGATGATATTTTTGATACAGAGGACTTTTAAGTAAAGTATGAAAGTTGCAGTTCAAATTGATCCACTAGATAAGATTATTTTTGAATCTGATTCAACTATAAGTCTTATAAGGGAGTCTGTAAAAAGAGGGTTTGAAACCTGGTATTACTACTCTTCTGATATGTCTCTTGATAACAATAAAGTTGTCGCTCAATGCACTAAGATTACTTCTTTGGCAGAAGGCTCTATCAATACAAGTGACATCAAAACCATGGATCTAGAGGGGTTTAATGTTATTCTGATGCGTCAAGATCCGCCAGTAAATATGAGGTACCTTACTTCAACATATATTCTTGAGAAGATTTCAGAGGAGGTTGTGATTCTCAATCACCCTAGATCGGTTCGAGATTGCTCTGAGAAACTCTTTCCTTTGACTGTCTTCTCCAAATTAATGCCTCCGACACTTGTTGCTGAAGACCTTAAAAAGGCAGAGGATTTTCTCAGTGTGAATCATGAAATAGTAATTAAGCCTTTATATGGATATGCTGGGCAAGATATTTTTAAGGAGACAAAAGAAGATTTCGAGAAATTTCAGAAAGATTTCCAATCGATTTTATCAAATCATCAATCTCCTGTGATGCTTCAAAGATTTCTTCCGGAAGTGAAAGTAGGTGACAAAAGGATAATCTTGGTGGAGGGGGAGATTGCGGGTGCAATAAACCGCGTTCCTCAAGATATGTCCATAAAGGCTAATATGTCTGCTGGAGGGGAGGCAAGAAAAACAGAGATCACAGATAGGGATCGTGAGATATGCAATATTGTGGGACCTGAATTGAAATCTCGAGGTATTATATTTGCGGGTCTAGATGTGATAGGAGATTACCTTACTGAGATTAATGTTACATCTCCAACGGGTATTGAATCTATGAACAATTTGTACTCATTAGAGAAAAAGAGCAGAATAGAATCACAAATATGGGATGCGCTAGAAAATAGGGTGTCGAATATAAAAAAATGACAAAGCCTAATTGAAAGTTTTTTTCTCTTTGTATATAAATAGTATGTCAGTAATTTTTTTGTAAATGCAAAAAAACAGTAAATCTTCAACAAAGAAGACCGTCACTAGAAGAGATTTTTTGGTGTTAAGTGCTACAGCTATGGCTGGTGTAGGAGCTGCAGCATGCGCCTGGCCTTTTGTTGATTCAATGAATCCAGCATCAGATGTGTTGGCATTAGCCTCTATTGAAGTAGATCTATCTCCTGTAGTGAAGGGTCAAACTCTAAAAGTTCTTTGGAGAGGCAAACCTGTATTTATACATCACAGAACATCAAAAGATATAGAAGACGCAGAGAAGGAAAATTGGAGGGATTTGCGTGACCCAGAGCCAGACTCTGCAAGAGTCAAGCCTGGTCATAAAGAATGGCTTGTGATGATTGGAGTATGTACGCATTTAGGGTGCATTCCTATTGGACATAGCGGGGATTACGATGGTTGGTTCTGTCCATGCCATGGGTCTCATTACGATACTTCAGGTAGAATTACGAAAGGACCAGCTCCTCTAAATCTTATAATACCTGAATATAAATTTATTACTGATACAAAAATAAAAATAGGTTAGCGATGGCCAAGGGAGAGAATAAGAAAAAAGAAACAATAGTGGATTGGATAGAATATCGTTTGCCAATCTTTTCTTTTTTTAAACATTTGGGAGAATACAGAACTCCTAAAAATCTGAATTATATGTGGAATTTTGGATCCATTGCAGGGATTGCTTTAGTGATACAAATTATTACGGGTGTAGTGTTGGCTATGCATTATTCTCCTAATGATGCGACTGCATTTAGTAGTGTGGAATATATTATGCGTAATGTGAATTACGGCTGGCTGCTTAGATATATTCATGCGGTTGGTGCCTCTATGTTTTTTGTTGCTGTTTATGTGCATATTGCTAGAGGTATGTATTATGGGTCTTATAAAAGCCCAAGGGAGTTAGTTTGGTTTTTTGGATTATTCATATTTATACTAATGATGGCCACTGCATTCATGGGGTATGTGCTTCCGTGGGGGCAGATGAGTTTCTGGGGTGCAACTGTTATTACGAATTTATTCTCCGCAATTCCACTGGTTGGAGAGAGCATAGTGAGATGGATTTGGGGAGGATTTTCTGTAGGTGATGCTACGTTGAATAGGCTCTTTGCTTTGCATTACTTATTACCATTTGTAATTGTTGGCGTTGTGATTATTCACATTATGGCCCTACATATCCATGGTTCTAATAACCCAAAGGGTGTGGAGGTTAAATCTCAAAACGATACGATTCCATTTCATCCATATTACACAGTCAAAGATTTTGTTGGTTTCGGAGTGTATTTCTTGGTATTCGCATATTTTGTATTCTACCAACCTAACTATTTAGGGCACCCTGATAACTACATAGAGTCTAATCCAATGGTGACACCTGAGCACATTGTTCCGGAATGGTACTTCCTGCCTTTCTATGCGATATTACGTGCGATACCTAGTAAGCTTGGAGGGGTTGTGGTGATGTTTAGTGGAATCTTGATATTATTTGCTTTGCCTTGGTTGGATCATTCTAAGGTGAAAAGTGCATCATATAGACCTGTATTTAGGGCTATGTTCTTGGTGTTTATTCTTGACGTTATAGCTCTGGGTTATTTAGGGGGGCAGCCACCAGAAGGTGTATATATATTTTTAGGAAGGCTTGCGACGGCTTATTACTTTACGCATTTTATGCTGGTATTACCTTTTGTGAGCAGATATGAAAAGCCTCGACCTTTGCCAAAATCAATTAGTAGTAAGGAGTAGTTATGTCATTGAAAAAAACTACAGCTTTTATTGTTTTTATTGCTTTTATATCATCGGTTTCTGCGTCAAATGTAGAGAAACCTCAGGAAGCAGAGTGGCCTTTTGAGGGAATATTTGGATATTTTGACAAGCAGGCGATACAAAGAGGTTTTAAGGTATTTAAAGAAGTGTGTAGCGCCTGTCACTCCATCAAATATTTAGAATATGGCCACTTAACCAAGGTTGGTTTTTCTGAAGCAGAAGTGAAGACAATTGCTGGAGAATATAATGTGCAGGATGGTCCAAATGATCAAGGGGATATGTTCGAGAGACCAGCAAGGATCACTGATTATTTTCATTCTCCTTTCCCTAATGAGCAGGCAGCTAGAGCTGCAAATAATGGAGCTCACCCTCCAGATTTATCTCTTATAGTTAAAGCTAGAGAAGATGGTGCAAACTATATACACTCACTTTTAACAGGTTATCAAGACCCGCCAGAGGGTGTTGAGGTGCCTGATGGAATGCATTATAATCCGTATTTCCCTAATCATAATATTGCAATGACACCGCCTTTAACAGCTGGCGCAGTTGAATATACTGATGGTACAGAAGATAGCATTGATCAGATGTCAAAAGATGTAGTTATGTTTTTGCAATGGGTAGGAGAGCCTAAGATGGAAGAGAGGAAGATATTGGGAATCAAAGTAATGCTGTATTTATTTATATTCACAATAGTATTCTATCTTGCTAAGAAGAAAATTTGGTCAGATGTAAAATAATATGTTTGGTATTTCCTTTGCAGAGCTTTTTATAATTCTTTTAATTGCAGCTATTTTTGTACGACCTAAAGATATTCCTCATATTGCAAAAGGTCTTAAAAAGGCACATAAGCATTTTATGGAATTAAAAAAGGAAGTGATGTCATATTATAACCAATTCCATGATGAATTAGAGGAAATTGAGTCAGAGACAAAATATATAATCGACCAAAATGGTCAGTCTCAAATAGCATACGATGTCTCTGATCTCGAAGATTTGCGTCCTAAAAAAATATCTAAAAAGAAGAAAGAACTAACGGAAGTTTCCTAGTCGTTTATTAGTTCCATAGATACTATTTTATCTGGATTATCCACAGATCCATTATTAGCGCTATCACCTTTTTTAATCTGGTCAACATGCTCCATTCCTGAGATAACTTTACCAAAAACAGTATATTGGTTGTCTAGAAAGGTTGAGTCATCTAAGACAATAAAGAATTGGCTATCTGCGCTATTAGGGTTCTGAGCTCTTGCCATAGAAACAACGCCACGCACATGAGGTTCGCTTGAAAATTCTGCGTCTATATTTTTTCCAGATCCGCCCGTTCCGTTACCACGAGGGTCACCAGTTTGAACCATAAATCCATCTATTACACGGTGAAAGTTCAGGCCGTTATAGAATCCTTCATTGGTAAGTTCTTTTATTCTTGCCACATGGTTAGGTGCAAGTTCAGGAAGTAGTTGGATTGTTACATCCCCTGTTTTAAGTCGTAATAAGATTTTAGTGCAATCTGCAAAGCTATTTGTTGAAGTCATAATGATAAATACCCAAATTATTGATAATAGTTTTTTCATGAAAAAGCATAATGATTTGGGTATTTTATAATATAATTTTTGTGAACTTACTACCTAAAAATCATCTCCAGTAACATAACCGATCAATATTGCTTCAGAAGCGGGCACATTAATTGAACCTTCGTAATCCTCTGGGCCATTTCCCCGTATAAAACTCTCAGTCCGTTCATATCCCAGGTTGATAATCCTGAGGACATGCAGTGCTTTAGTGCATCTTTATAGGAGTCTCTTTCTTTGTTACAAAGCTCTTTGGTTCGAATTAATAGGTCGATAAAATTAAATCGGTTGCAATGCTATATAATTTGTCAAAATAACTCATGGAAATATCAATAAAAATTAACTTTACACTGCGGAGTAACAACAAATGTGACTAGTCTTGTCAATAAGACAATAGGGCCTAAGCCTTCACTAGCCTTAGCATATGTTGCTTGAGATATCGCCCAGTAACACTTTCTTTTGACTGTATGATGTCGTGCGGTGTTCCTTTTGCAACGATTTTACCACCTTTATTACCGCCTCCAGGCCCAACATCTATTACATGATCCGATGTTTTGATCACATCCATATTATGTTCAATAACCATTACAGTGTTACCCATATCAACTAGCTTGTGCAGGACTTTTAGTAGCTTGCTAATATCATGAATATGAAGACCCGTTGTTGGCTCATCAAGGATATAAATAGTTTTTCCTGTTGATCTTTTAGAGAGTTCTTTTGCCAATTTTATTCTTTGTGCTTCACCGCCAGAAAGAGTAGTAGCGGACTGTCCAATTTTTATATATCCAAGACCAACATCCTGCAATGCTTCTAATTTTTCTCGGATTGATGGAATTTTAACAAAGAAATCTTTTGCGTCATCAACGGTCATTCCTAAAACATCTGCTATAGATTTGTCTTTATACTGAATATCTAATGTTTCTCTGTTGTATCTTTTTCCATCGCATTCTTCACAAGGAACATATACATCAGGCAAGAAATGCATTTCTATTTTAATCAAGCCATCACCTTTACAATTCTCACATCTACCACCTTTTACATTGAAGGAGAATCTTGAAGCAGTATATCCACGAGCTTTGGATGTAGGAAGTCCTGTAAACCAGTCTCTTATATAGTTGAATGCTCCTGTATATGTGGCTGGGTTCGATCTTGGTGTTCTGCCGATAGGGGATTGGTTAATATCAATGATTTTATCTAGATATTCTACTCCTGTAATGGACTCATAATTAGTAGCAACCTGAGAGCTCTGCTTTAATTTATACGCTATGGCTTTGTACAAAGTTTGTATAATCAAACTGGATTTTCCACTTCCAGAGACACCTGTAATACAAGTGAAAGTACCTAGTGGAACCGTAATGGAAACATCTTGTAGGTTGTTCCGAGTTGCATTCTTTAAAACAATGTTTTTATCTGCGTGTCCTTTTCTGGGGGTTGTGCGAACTTCTATGAATTTTGTTCCCTTCAGATATTGCCCAGTTATACTGTCTTTATTATTAAGGATGTCTTGGGGGGTACCTTGACCTATTATTTGGCCTCCGTGAATTCCTGCTCCAGGTCCAACGTCTATCACGTGGTCTGCAGACAAGATTGTCTCTTCGTCATGTTCCACAACGATTACGCTATTTCCTATATTCGTCAGATTACGTAGGGTTTTGATTAATTTCTCATTATCACATTGGTGTAAGCCAATTGAAGGTTCGTCTAATACATAAAGAACTCCAGTTAACCCTGAGCCTATCTGCGAAGCCAACCTTATTCTCTGAGATTCACCACCAGATAAGGTTCCAGAATTTCTTGATAAGGTTAAATAGTCTAGACCAACATTGAGTAAGAATTGCAATCTCTCTGTGATTTCTTTTAAAATCTTTTCTGCAATACTATTCTGAGATTTGTTCAGATGTTTAGGTAGCTCTTTAAACCATTCTAAAGATTCGCTGATAGTCAAACTACAAGCTTGACCTATATGAGACTCGTTGATTTTTACACATAAAGATTCGGTACGCAGTCTATATCCATCACATGCAGGACATGGTCTGAGAGATTGAAATTTGGATAATTTATCTTGTATTGCTTTATCCAGAAGTGGATCTGTAAGCTTTTGCTCAAGATAAGGTATGATTCCCTCAAATTCTTTCTTAGTTTTTCTAGAATAAATTCCTTCTGTATATGAAACTTCTATTTCTTCTCCGTTGCTACCATATAGGACAATGTCCTGTATGCTTTTGGGGAGTTTCTCAAAGGGCCAATCCATGTTAAATTTATAATGGTCACTCAAGGATCTTAGCATGTTAAGTTGGTTCCTAGATTTAGCTATTTCCCATGCAGAGACCGCTCCATCGTTAATGGATAATTCTGGATTTGGTATAACTAACTCAAGGTTTAAATATTTTTCAAACCCTAAACCTTCGCAGGTCTTACATGCACCGAAGGGGCTGTTAAAGGAAAAGCTTCTTGGTTCAATTTCTTCAATTTGGAATCCGGAGTCAGGGCACGCAAATTTCTCTGAAAAGACAAATTCATTCTTTGTATTATTGTCTTCGTCTAAAGTTTCAATTTTTATTATTCCATTCCCATATTTCAGCGCAGTTTCAACGCTTTCAGCAAGGCTATTGCCTATCTCAGGGTTTAGTATTAACCTGTCTACGATCAGCTCGATGGTATTTTGTTTGTTTTTATCTATATCGGGAAGGTCATCCAATTCATGTATGAGCCCATTGAATTTTATTCTTTGAAAGCCTTGCCTCCTTAGGTTGATTAGTTCCTTGTAATGCTCTCCTTTTTCTCCTCGTACTATTGGAGCTACTACATAGAATTTAGTGCCATCTCCTAGATTTCTAATTTTGTCCGTAATTTGTGATGCAGATTGGCTGCGAATAGGTTTGCCTGTAGCTGGTGAATAAGGAACCCCAACTCTTGCAAATAATAGCCTAAGATAGTCATATATTTCAGTAACTGTTCCAACTGTGGATCTGGGGTTTTTTGAGGTACTTTTCTGATCTATGGCAATAGAAGGGGAAAGTCCTTTGATGGATTCAACATTGGGTTTGTTTTGCAGCTGCAAGAATTGACGGGCATATGCAGATAAACTTTCTACATATCTTCTTTGACCTTCTGCATATAAAGTATCAAAGGCTAGAGAAGATTTACCAGAGCCACTTAATCCAGTGATTACAACGAATTTATTCTTGGGAATGGAGATATCTACATTTTTTAAGTTATGCTCTTTTGCTCCGCGTATCTCAATCTTATCTGGCATTTAAACTATTATATTTTTAAGTTTGAAAAAGAAATTTTTTGTAATATTATAGGACTTAATTGCTTTATGCAAATTTAATCATCCTTTAATCGAGAGCAAAAACATGGCTGGCAATTTAAACAAAGTGTTGCTAATCGGGAACGTTGGTAAAGATCCTGAAATTAGAAGCACCCAAGACGGTAGAGAAATAGCAAACATAGTGCTTGCAACATCCGAGACTTGGAAAGACAAATCAACTGGCGAAAAGAAAGAAAAGACTGAGTGGCACAGAGTTGTTATCTTCTCTGAAGGCTTAGTTGGTATAGTAAAGAACTATATCAAGAAAGGCGCTAAGCTATACGTAGAAGGTGCAATGAAAACTCGTAAATGGACAGATTCCTCTGGCCAGGAGAAATATACTACTGAGGTGGTATTGCAGGGTTATAATTCAGCTCTTACTATCTTAGACGCTAGAAGTATGGAAGGATCTGCAGACAGAAGTGAATCTCCATCTAAAGGAGGAGCACCTTCTCTTATGGAAGATCTAGATGACGAAATTCCATTCTAGGAACTAGTTGTCTTTTTTTGTAGAAGCTCATTCGGGCAATGTGATTGTTGCGAGCATTCCTCCCAAGACTGGGCTTCTGCTTATTTTAAGACTTCCTTGGTGGTTTTCTATAATTTCTTGTGAGATAGACATGCCGAGTCCTACTCCTCCACCGGAATCCTGATTACGCGATTCATCCATTCTATAAAAAGGTTGTAGTATTTTCTCTTCTTCTGATTTTGGTACACCAGGACCATTATCATGAATCTCGATACATATCATTCTGTCCTTTTTATGCGCATTTATTGTAACTATTTTTGCAAATTTCTTTGCGTTGTCCAATAAATTTACTAATGCTCTTCTCATTTGATTCTGCTTTATTTCAGCATAAATATTTTCGCTGCAAATGATTTCTATATTGAGATCTTTCTTGTAAAGGTTGGAGATCTTCTTTAAGAATGTATTGATCTTTGCGAGCTTACATTGCGATTTATCATTGTCTCCTTTTGCGAAGTCCAGGTAATCATTCACAGTATGTTCCATTTGTTCGATATCTTCTTTCAGTCCATCTAAGCGTTTATCTTTTTTCATTAGCTCTAATTCAAGTTTTAACCTTGTAATAGGGGTTCTCAAATCGTGAGATACTCCAGCAAGCATTTTTGCTTTTTGTGCTACTTGTGCTTCTATTTTTTCCTTCATACTAATGATAGCATGCCCTGCTTTTTTGACCTCCACTGCGCCTTGAGGTACAAATCTTTTTACAGGGAAGCCTCTGCTGAATTTATCAGCTGCAACACTCAATTTTGTTATAGATTTAATCTGATTTTTAGCAAATAGAACTGCGAGTAACAAGAGTATCATTGTGCTTCCAATCATCCATAGAATAAAGGCATGAGTAGAAGAGCTATATATTCGATTCTTCGATATTTCAAAAATGAACAACCCTTCTTTTGTTCCTAGATCAACCTCTATCTCTTTTGAGTGTTTATTGTATCTAACAATTACGGGTGAGCTGGGCAAATTATACTGAATATTGCTTTTAAGTATCCTTAGTTCTTTTGAGATTCGATGTTGCTCGTGAGAAGGCGTTGCTCCTTTTATAAAGGTATATTGCAGGAAAGTATAGGCGTGTATTTTTTCATTTGTTTTACTTATTTGGCTTGTGTCAGGATCGTGCATCTTTGAGATCAAAGAAATCTCCCCTGCTAATGTATAGATCATATATTTTTTTACATTATCCCAGTGCCTTTTATAGAACATATATGAAGAAATTATCTGAGCTACAATAGTCGGGACAATAATAATGAGGAGTATTCTGGATAATAGAGATTTAGGTATAAATGTGGCCCGGAACCATCTTACAAAAACCTTCTTCTTTTTTATCAACTTAATCCACAAGTAGCGCATACCCTTTTCCTCTCACCGTTTGTAGTAGGACCGGATTTCCTGAGTCTTCTTCTATTTTTTCTCTCAATCTTTTTATTTGCACATCTACAGATCTTGGATTGATGTTCATTTTTTCTGATATTAATTCTCTATTAATTAGAGAGCCTTTATTCTCTAATAATATAGATAGTAATTTTGCTTCTGATGTATTCAACACTAATTCTTTGTCGTTTTTTATTAGGATATTCTTTGAAATATTATATTTAACCTGCCCAAGGTTTATATGGCTATCGCTTTGATAAGAGTGCTCTTTATGTCTCTCGATGAGTTTTTCTATCCTCAGCAGGAGTTCTTTGGGATTGAAGGGCTTGGCCATATAATCATCAGCCCCAGATTCAAGGCCCTTTATTCTTTCTTCAGGAGTACCAAGCGCTGTTAGCATTAAGATAGAAATATGAGAGGATTGCTTGAGAGTTTTTGCAAAATCAGTACCTAGCTCCTTAGGCAATAATACATCCAGTATTATTAAGTCGAAATTAAAGTTCTTGAGAGCTTCACGTGCTTCTATAGTGTCTTGTGCAGATGTAACAAGATATCCGCTTTCTGAAAGATATTGACTCAATAATTTGCGTATCCTATAGTCATCATCTACAACTAGTAAGTGTTTTTTCTTCATATCAGATATCGAGTTGGAAAGCTTCCTTTGTAATAATTATAAAGATTTTAAAAAAATATGAAAGCAATACCTTTTGACAAGAGAGATGGATATATTTGGTACGATGGAAAATTTGTTGAATGGAAGGATGCAACAATACATATATTAAACCATGGACTGCAATATGGGAGTTGCGCATTTGAGGGTGAGCGTCTTTATAATGGAAATTTATTCAAGCCAGAAGAGCATACAAAAAGATTATTTCATTCTGCAAAAATCATCGATATTGAAATTTCATATACCGAAGATGAAATCAATCAAGCAAAAGAGGATCTAGTAAAGAAGCAAAATCTTAAAAATGCATATATGAAAGTCTCTGCATGGAAAGGTTGCGAAAAAATGACTGTTGAGTCAATTGGCGTTACTACTCACGTAGCTATTGCTGCGTGGGGAATGCATAGCGACTATTCTTCAGAAGGAGGGATTAAATTGAGAACCGCTGAGTGGCGCAGACCAGATCCAAGATCATTTCCAGCCGATGTAAAATTTGCAGGAGCATATGTTATTAACTCTGTAGCAAAGCATGAGGCTATTAAAAAGGGCTTTGATGATGCGATGATGCTTGATTATCGTGGGTATATTGCAGAAGGTAGTGCATCTAATATTTTCTTCACCAAAGGAAGGTCTCTGTACACTCCGGCGCCTGGTAATTTCTTATCTGGAATTACTCGCGAGACCATAATAGATATTGCCAGAGAAGAGGGTATAGACGTTCATGAGGTAGAAGTACTGCCAGAAGATTTAACCGATTTTGATGGATGTTTTTTAACAGGAACATCTGTCGAAGTCACAGAGGTTATTCAAGTAGACAACCATAAATTTGCAGGCAATCCAATGGTAGATTCTCTTGCGGAAAGCTACTACAAGCTTGTCGGTAAAATAGCATAGGTTCTCGTAATGAAAATTCAAAAAGAAGAAATATACCGTAAGGCAATACACATGTCTTCTTTGGGTTATCCGATTTTCTATTATTTTAACGATAGCAAGCTACGCATAGTAACAATAGCATCGTTGGTATTTGTTCTACTAATAGGGGTGGATTATATTCGTGGAAGAAGCAAACAGTTTAATGGTTTTTTTCTTAGGTATATAGGTTTTGCCTTGAGAGAGAGTGAATCGTCTGGGCTTACAGGGGCTACATGTTTTATGTTAGGTGCATTATGTACATTCTTGTTTTTTCAGAAACCAGTTGCGATCATTTCTATGTTTATACTGGTTATTGCAGATACTGCAGCATCTCTCATTGGCCTTGGATACGGTAGGAATAAACTCGTTGGAAACAAGAGCCTAGAGGGGACTTTAGCATTTTTTATGTCTTCTGTTGTTCTTTCGTATACAGGTAGTCTTGTTTTTGGTATACATATTTTTCCGCTACTAGTAGCTTCTTTAGTTGCAACAATATTTGAGTTGATAAGTAGAGATACAGGGATTGACGACAATATATTAATTCCACTGGGGTACAGTATCTGTGCCACAATGTTAATTGTTTAAATTGGTATTGATATGAAGCTAAAACTGAATTTGAACAGGGGTTTTTTGAAAATAGGAGCTATTTCTTACATAGTGATTTTATCTCTTTTTATTACATCTCTTAATTGGAAGACTTTTTATCTGAGGGCAGATGGTTCTGTTGATCTATTAGTACAATATGTGACACAACTCACTTTCAATATATCTTTACTGTTAATCTTTAGTTTTTCCTGCAAGATTCTGAAGGTGTTTTCAATCATCTGGCTATTCCTTGCTTTTGCAGGGTTCTATTGTCTGAATGAGTATGGAATCATTATAGATGAATCGCTATTGTTCAGTATATCAGATAATATAGATGCAGTAGAGGTAGTGAGCATCTATAAAATTTCCTTATATATGTCGGTATTTTGTATGATTTCTTATGCTCTGTGGAGAGCGAAGATCATTAATGCTCGATCACCCAAAAAAGCCATCATGCTTTTTGTGTGTGTATCTGTTATATTATCGTACTATTTTGCTCATAAGGATTTTTCAAGGAAAAATTATATCGCTTCTTATAGTCCCTTGAATCTTTGTGCTGCTATCGGACTATATTTAATAAAAAATTTTTCAATTAGAAGTAATGTAGAGAAAATCGATATAACTAAGATCTATAAATCACATGATAATGCAGAAGAAAATTTGAATATTATATTGATTATAGGAGAGTCTGCTCGTTCTGACCACTTTGGTATTAATGGTTATGCTCGAAAGACAACGCCTTTGATTAATGAGGTTAAGAATTTGGTTTCTTTTGCAGATGTAACTCCATGCTCTAATAATACCAGGACTTCGGTGTCCTGCCTTCTTTCGCACAAATCCAGAGAAGAATTCAGAATACCGATGTTGCATACTAACATTATATCTATTTTTAATCAATTAGGGTACCGTACAGCATGGTATGGTACGCAAAGTGCCTTTGGGTATTCAAATATCATACTTCAAACTGCATCTTACGCGAAGACCAAGAGGCATCAAAATCACTACAGAGCTAAAGTGAAGGGTTATGGTGATAATAAAGGATTGATGCTAGATGAGTATGTATTACCAGACTTAAAAAAAGCTTTAAAAAATGATAACAAGAATTTTATAGTGCTTCATACTAACGGCAGCCATCAACCTCATGAGCGATTTGTGTCACAATCTTTTTTTAAATTTTCTCCGTACTGCTTTAATGTCGATCACAAAAGCTGCACCAATAAAGAAGTGGTGAATATGTATGATAATTCTTTGCTTTATGCAGACTATTTTATATCAGAGGTAATAAAGGCTGCATCTTTGAAGCCAAGTATTGTTTTATATGTCTCTGATCACGGTAGTTTTTTGGGAGAAAGCGGCAAATATTGCCATGGGAATACAGAGGATTTTAGGGAACAAGCACACAGAGTTCCTATGACTCTATGGATGTCAGATAGTTTGCTACAAAATGAGACATATAGAGAAAAATTAGAAAATTCTCAGGGGAATGTAAAAGAAAAGTTATCTCATGATAATGTGTTTCACTCTCTATTAGATTGCGCTGATGTGAAATCTGGTATATTGCAGAAAAAACTAAGTGTTTGCAGTAGATGAGAGCATGACAGTTGGAAGAGTTTTTTAGCGCTATGGTGTAGTTTTTGAGAAAGCACTTTGCTTTGCGAAGTAACTGGAGGGCTTTTTTACCTCTTTAATTTTTATTATAGTTAGCATCTTACAACAGAGTGGAATTGCTACTTGTTTGTATCTTCGGTGTGTTTTTGTGCCTCAGGTAGCTTTAGTGGCCCTCTTTTTCCGCAGCTAGAAATTGTGAATAATAATAAAGTTATAATTATGAACTTGAGTATCCGCATGGTATCTTTATATTTAACTAATATTATTGTAAATTCAATCTAGATGAAAATTAATTCATAGTAAAGTAATGAAAAGTCTTAGATTATACTTTTTTATACTTCTTTTTCTTCCTGTATATATTGCGCACTCTGCTAATTTAGTAGAGAAAGACCCGGAATATATAGATTTACCTAGTATTTCTGATGTGAATGGCCAGGAATTTAATTTCCAGAAACTAGAAGGCAATGTTTTGGTTCTGTATTTCTGGGCTACATGGTGTTCTGGTTGCGCGAAGGAAATGGAGTCTTTGAACGCAATACAAAAGAAATTAAAAAAAGATAGGATTATTGTAATGCCAATCTCTGAAGATTTTAAAGGAGAAGAGGTCGTTAAAAAATTCTATAGATCTTATGGTCTGAAAAACCTACCTGCCTTTATAGATAAGAAGCAAACATTATTCCACTCGTTGGATGGTATTAGTTTGCCTGCGACCTTTATTTTGGATTCTAGTGGCGAAGTTGTGGCGTCGGCTAAAGGGGCAGTAAATTGGCAAGAAGATGGTGTAATTTCTTTGCTGAAGAGGTATATCAAGCAAATAGATATGGACAATCACGATTATACAAAATTATTGCGAGGACAGAAAATGTTTGAAAAGACTAAGAAAGAAGCACAAAATAAGCATATAGATGATTTAGTGCCAATTTCTAGTCAAACACATCTGGATATTTCTTCTGTTCCCAACAAAGAAACTGGAGAAATTAAAGTGACAAATTCTAAAGGAGAAAAGTCGCTGTTAAAAATCAGACGCCCGGTAAATAGGAATTAAATAAGTAACGATATATGAAAAAATCTAATAAGAAATTTGATATTATGTGCCTATGCCCCAATATCGTCGTAAGGGCATTAAAACTACAAAAATCAGTATCAATAGTGAGGCTGGAGGGAATAATCTCGGGAGCTGTGGGAATTAAAAGAAATTCTATAAGTTTAGATAGCGTCAGAAGAGATATAGATAAAGCATTTTCTTTCCCTGAAGTTCAGGCGGTGGCTGTAGTGGTTAATTCTCCTGGAGGATCTCCTGTACAATCTGAGTTGATTTCAAATTATTTAAAATCTGCTTCAGAAAAAAATAATATCCCTATTTATACATTTGCTGAAGATGTAGCGGCATCCGGAGGGTACTGGTTGCTGTGTTCTGGAAAAAAGATGTATGCATCAGAGATGTCTATCCTCGGCAGCATAGGTGTTGTTTCATCGGGATTTGGCTTTGTTGAGGCTATCAAAAAGCTAGGTATCGAGAGAAGAGTAACAACGCAAGGGAAGTCAAAATCTATCAGTGACCCATTTGTTCCTGAAAAGGAATCGGATAAAAAAATTATTGGTAGGTTACAGGAAGATATACATAAATCTTTCAAAGCTGTAGTTACTGGTGCTCGCGGTAAAAAGTTAAAAATCCTAGAATCCCAATTATTTAGCGGAGAAATATGGTCAGGCAGGCAATCACTAAAGCATGGCCTGATTGACGACATAGGAGATGTCTTTTCGGTGATGAAGAAAGAATTTGGTGAAGATGTGAAATTCAATCATATCAAAAAGGAATCGTCCTGGATCAAGAAAAAGATGGGTGTAGGCTTTGACCCTCAGGAATTGGTGGATAGTTGCTTTGAAAAAATTGAGAATAAAATTGAGAGCAGTAGGTTTGGGATTGACTAATTTTGATATCATCGTTGTTGGAGCTGGGATTAATGGAATGACAACTGCAAGCGTGTTGTCAGAAAAGGGTTTCAAGGTGGCTCTGATTGAAAGAGACCACATAAAAAAGAAGTTAAAAACTAATAGAGACGGCAGAGGTATATCTATTGCCAGAAACTCAAAAGATATTCTTTCTCAATATAATATATGGGAACATATTTCTTCTGAATACGGAACAATGGAAAAAATTATTGTTACAGACGGTGGAACGGAAGGGCTTCTAGAATTTGACAATCAATTAGTAGGAGGCGAGCCACTCGGTTATCTTATAGAAAGTGATAACATACTTAAGGGACTTTGTAAGAAAATCTTTAGTAGCGATATTACGATTCTAGATGGAAAGCAATGCAAGGAAATATCTGCTGAAGGACACTCTGCAAAGATAACACTAGAAGGAGGAGAAACCATAGAATCAAAGTCTGTGATTGTTACGAATGGTAGGCAATCTGGAATGGCATCTGAATTGGGCTTGGAGTCAAAATCTAAGAAGTATAATCAGGTTGCTTTGGTATTTAATGTAG
Source organism: Rickettsiales bacterium (assembly GCA_047404135.1). Taxonomy (GTDB): domain Bacteria; phylum Pseudomonadota; class Alphaproteobacteria; order Rickettsiales; family JABSSG01; genus JAHZKS01. Next base: position 259,812 of record JBDOIT010000002.1, on the reverse strand, counting down.
AGCATGCAGAGCCACATAATAATTCTGCTTATGAATGTTTTTTGAAGAATGGGCCTTTTGCATTACTACCTTTGCATAATAGAAATCAATCTTCTGTTGTGTGGTGTGAAGATCCAGCAATTCTAGAAATGGACATATATGACGTTGATTTGGAAGATCATTTGAAACGTAGATGTGGAGATATTTATAGCGATGTTAAAATCCTTACCGAGGTTTCAAAATTCCCTTTATCCTTGAGCCATATGGACCATTACTACAAAGGTAGATCTGTATTCATTGGTGATTCGTTGCATTTTATTCACCCAGTAGCAGGACAAGGTTATAATCTCAGTTTAAAAGATATAGATACACTTGCATGCTTATTTGAAAAACATAGAGATTTGGGATTAGACCTTGGATCCGAGATATTATTTAAAGAGTTTCAGTGCAAGAGAAAGAGAGATAACAAAAGCATGATTAGAACCACAGATAGCCTTGTGTCTTTGTTCTCTAACGATATATCCATTCCAAGTATATGCCGCAGAGTAGGGTTGCAGGTTGTAGACAACATACCTACTCTGAAAAAGTTTTTTATGCGTAAGGCAATGGGCTATTGAAAATGAAGGAAAGGTTTTTAGAAGTAAAAGGAGAAATGTTTAGGAAGGGTATAATAAAAAGTGAGAGCCCTGTGCAAATGAATAGATTAGTGTTGCTCGAGGTTCCTTATGCGGACTTTGAGGGGGAGATCAAGAATGGGGAGATACTAGTATTAGCTGATCTGGAGGAGGAGGTAAAAAATATTTTTTCAAGATTACTTGAGCTAGATTTTCGTATACATAGTATAAGCCTTATTAATGCATTTGAAGGCAGTGACCGAAAATCTATGGAAGCTAATAATAGCTCATCCTTCAATTGTAGGAACATTGAAGGGACTACCAGATACTCGAAGCATGCTTATGGTGTGGCGATAGATATTAACCCAGTACAAAACCCGCTTATCTTAGGAGAGGGTGCTGTGCTGCCTGAGGGAGGCAAGGAGTATCTTGATCGCAACAATATGCGTATGGGTATGGTGACTCCAGAAGTAATCAAGATTTTTGCTGAGAATAAATTTTCAGTATGGGGGGGCGATTGGGAATCAATCAAAGATTACCATCATTTCGAGATTCCTGAGGGTATGATAAATTCTTTACTAGGAGGCACGTTCTAAGAAAGTTCTGGAGAGATCTCTACGAGTTTCCAAGTTGGGTCTGTTGACCTTATATCTCTGCTAAACACCCACTCATCCTTACGTTTATTCACTTTAGATTTGTGCCCTTCCACGCACTTTCCTTTTTTATCTATTGTATATGACACTATCTCAGATATGAAATTCATTCTTATTTCGGCCGTGTAATCATTGACTCTGATTTCTTTTAAGGTGGATTTGTATATCTGCGAGAGGTTAATAATTTTATTGTGTTTTTTATCTTCTCTGGTAGATATTTTATATGCTAGATCCCTCAAGACTTCTATATTTACCAAGTCAGATAATATCTGAGTATCTCCTTTTGAATATGCATCTAAAATCATCTGGTAGGCACTTGTTGCATTCTTTGAAAAAGTTGTTTGGTTGAAAGAGGGGTCGAATATTTTTAATTTATCTTCTGGTGCAGCTTGCTCTAGTGGCGTAAAAGAAAGTTGCTCTTCAGGATTTGCAGATTGCTCTGAGGGAGCCTCTTGTGGCTGAGCTTGATTTTGTTCTCTATCTATTTTTGGCCTTTTCTGGCCTAGTACAGTAAAGAGCTTTATCCCCAATACTATTGAGATTAAAGCTAAAATAATAATATCACTGAAGTCATGCATTTGTTTTACTCATCAATAAAAGTCATTATGTACTAGAAAATTGCTCTTTTAAAGTCTTATCTTCGAAGCTTTGGCGCGGCGAGAATAGTAATTCAAGTTTCTTGTCTGAGAGCGTTACATCTACCTCTTTTATGTCTCGCACTTCATGGAAGTCAGCGGTTGCACTAACAGGTCTTTTGGCTGGGTCTATAATCCTTATTTTTATTTGAGAATCTGAGTTTAATAAGGCTCCAGTCCATCTTCTTGGTCTAAACGGGCTGATTGGGGTAATAGCAAGTAAGTTGACATTAATTGGCAGTATTGGTCCCCCAGCTGATAGATTATATGCTGTACTTCCAGCAGGTGTTGATACTATTATACCGTCGCTTACTAGAGTCTCTATTTGCATGTCACCATTAACATGCAATTCTACTTTAGCAGCTTGGTGCGTTTGCCTTAAAAGGGACACTTCGTTTAGCGCTAATTCTTCAAAGCACTCTCCATTAATGCAAGTAGCTTTCATATGTAAAGGATATATGGAGATGGTCTTAGAGTTATTTATGTCTTTATATATGTCATCTACAGAAGCTTCTGTGAGAGTTAAATCGTTCATAAGGAATCCAAGGTGACCTGCCTTTATTCCATAAAAAGGGATGTTGAGGTCCATATATTGATGTATGGAATGTAGCATTGTTCCATCTCCACCAATCACTATTATTGCCTGTGCTTTTTTCTGTGATTTTTCTTCTAGGTTAACAATGTCAAATTTTTTTGAAAGTAGCGCCAGGTTATCCTGAGAGAGGGCCGTATTGTTTGTTAAGACTGCGACATTTTTTATTTTTTCTGACATGGGATAAAACCTAGGCTTAATATTTTAGTAATTTATGCACACCTTCATATAATAACTCAAACTTTAGGTTTGATACAGCAATATATTTTTAAGCTTTCACTATGCGTGATGCAAGTGAATCCTTTTTATCACTTGGGTTTTAAAATAATTGTAATTATTCCGAGTAAAATAAAGTCTAGATATGTTAAAGTGTAAGTAGGGTAACGCTATTAATATGTTATCAACATGTTTATCCACAAAAATTGTGGATATAATTTTTTGTCAGTAGAAGGATAAGGAAATGACTAGGAAGGGTATAGAGGTTTTAAAAGATTTTATAAAAATTTGCGATGACCGCCCTGGTGTTTATAAGATGATTGGGCGGGATGATACGATTTTATATATCGGTAAAGCAAAAAAACTTAAGTCTAGATTATCTGATTATTTGCAATTTCATGCTCTGAATAATAAGACACAAGCCTTTATTAGAAAAATATCTAAGATAGAGATAGTTGTTACATCTAATGAGATGGAAGCAATATTTCTTGAATCTAACCTCGTTCGTAAAATGCAGCCTAAATATAATATTCTGCTCAAAGATGATAAATCTTTCCCATATATCCTGATAGATGAAACATCAGACTATCCGAGGATTGTAAAGTATAGAGGTAAGAAAGGTTGTAAGGGTGCTTATTTTGGTCCTTTTGCATCTGCGCATAAGGTAGATGAAGTGATAGGGATACTGCAGAAGGCATTTTTATTGCGTACATGCAGTGATTCATTTTTTCGTAGTAGAAAAAGGCCATGTATACTGTATCAAATAAAGAAATGTTCAGCCCCCTGTGTTGAGAAGATCAATAAAGTTGATTATGAGAAGTTGGTTTGTCAGGTAAAAGCACATCTTTCTGGAAAAGATGATTCTTTGCAAAAAGATCTAAATAAACTTATGAACAAGTCTTCTCAAGAATTCGATTATGAAAAGGCTGCCTTATGTAGGGACCGTTTGAATGCTTTAGGGGTAATAAGATCACGCCAAATAGTTGACCTTCCTGGTTCCAAAGATTTTGATGTGATCTCTATAGTGTCTAATGGTGATATCGCAGTGTTAGAGGTGTTTTTTATTAGAGAGGGTATTAACTTGGGGAATAAAACATATTATTGGGATGATATCAAAATATCTTCTCCAGAAGAAATACTCTCTTCCTTTTTATTCAATTTTTATAAGAATAATTCTGCGGCTAAAAATATACTCATTAATAAGAAAATAGCAGAAGAAAGATTGCTAAAAAAGTTCTTGAGAGAAGAGAATGGCTCTATCATTTATGTGTCTTTCCCATATAGAGGAGTAAAAAAAGAAATGGTGGAGATGGCAGAGAATAATGCGGCAAATAGTTTAACGCTTAGATATCATAGTAATAAAAAGCATATGCTACAGTTTGATGCATTGCAGAAGATGTTTAATGTAGAGAATCGAATTGATAGAATAGAAATATATGACAATAGCCATTTTGCAGGAAAAGCTGCTGTAGGAGTGATGGTTGTGTGCGGCAGGAATGGGTTCAATAAAAATGAATACAGGAAATACAAGATAAAAACACTATCGCAAAAACCAGATGACTATGAAATGTTCAGGGAGGTTTTATCAAGGAGGTTTAAAGATAAAAGCAATATCCCAGAATTTATGATCATTGATGGAGGTGCTGGACAAGTCTCCACAGCAAGATCTATGTGCCACTCTATGGGAGTGGAGACATGTATCATAGGGATGTCAAAGGGACCGAAGAGAAATGCTGGAGAGGAGCTTATATGCTTAGCAGATGGTAAAAACATGGTTCTGGATAAGCATAATAAGGTCAAGCAATATATGCAGGTTTTGAGAGATGAAGCTCATAGATTTGCCATTACTTTTCATAGAAAGAGACGCAATAAAGAATCTTTTCAATCTATCTTCGATGATTTAAAGGGGGTAGGTAAGGTTAGGCAGAAAAATTTGATGGATTATTTTGGTTCTCTAGGAGGGTTAAAAGAGGCATCTGTTAAGGAATTGATGAAAGTAGATCAGATAGATAAAAAAAATGCTGAAAAGATCTATAAATATTTTCATTATTACTTATAATGTCTTAATCTCTTTAAAAAGTTAGAAAATCATGATTCGATGTACCATTAAAGATCTTCCAAACTTGCTAACAGCTTCTCGTATTATTGTGATTCCTTTTATCATATTCGCAATGCTATTTGATAATAGTATGCTCTGGCACCGGGTTGCTGCTATCTTATTTATATATGCTAGTTTTACGGATTTTCTTGATGGGTACCTGGCTAGATCTATGTCTTTGCAGTCAAATCTTGGTAAATTTTTAGACCCAGTAGCAGATAAGCTGTTAGTTGGAGCGGTGATAGTTGTGCTGGTTTATTATGAGAGGGCGGGTTTGTTTCCTGCTATAGCAATTATTTGTCGAGAGATCCTAGTTTCCGGTTTGCGTGAATTTCTAGCAGATTTGAGCGTAAGTGTGCCTGTGAGCAAATTATCGAAAATAAAAACATTTGTTCAGATGGTTGCTATATTTATTTTAATATTAGGGAAAGAGGGATCTGGTATCCAATTTGCAGATATATTGGGAAATGTTGCATTGTGGGTTGCTGCTATACTTACATTAGTAACGGGCTATGCGTATCTAAAAATGAGCTTTAAATATTTTAGGAGGAAGGGTGGATAAAATCATAATAAGAGGAGGTCGTCCACTATCTGGAGATGTAAGAATTAGTGGAGCTAAGAATGCGGCCTTACCTTTAATGGCTGCATCTCTGCTTACGAAAGGTACTGTTGTATTAAATAATGTTCCTCAGCTTTCTGATGTCGTGACCATGTCGCACCTATTGATGAATCACGGTGTTAAGATTAGTTTGTGTGGAGTGGATGAGAATACTATGAGTAGGCATAGATTGTTTTTGAATGCATCTCACATAGGGAATTTTGAAGCCCCATATGAGTTGGTTAAAAAAATGAGAGCTTCGATTCTTGTATTAGGACCTCTTCTTGCTAGGTTTGGCTTTGCTAGAGTCTCTATGCCTGGAGGGTGTGCTATTGGAGCCCGTCCTGTAGATCTGCATGTGCAAGCTATGCGTGATTTAGGTGCTGAGGTCTATCTTCATGATGGATATATAGAGGTTTCTGCTCGTAATGGCTTGCGAGGTGGAGAAATAACATTCCCTGTTATATCGGTGGGAGCAACTGAAAACGCTATTATGGCTGCTACACTTGCTTCGGGCAAAACGGTGATACATAATGCTGCTAAAGAGCCAGAAATTGTAGATTTATGTAAAATGCTTTTATCTATGGGAGCTAATATACATGGGGCTGGAACTAGTAAAATAGAAATCGAAGGCGTATCGGAGCTTTATGGAGCAGATCATACTGTGATATTTGATAGAATAGAAGCTGGTACTTATGCTATTGCTGCAATTATCACTAGAGGAGAGATTGTTTTAAAAGATATTGATCACAGCTTTTTTGAGAATATTTCTAATGTTATATCTGGAGTGGGAGGAAAATTTTCTAGAATTAACCATAATTCTGTCAAAGTTTCTTCTGAGGATTTTAGCTCTAAAATTGACTTGATGACATCTGCTTACCCTGGATTTCCAACTGATATGCAGGCGCAGATTATGACACTTCTATCTGTGAGTTCTGGGCTTTCTACTATTACAGAGAGTATTTTTGAGAACCGTTTTATGCATGTCCCAGAATTAAACCGCATGGGTGCAGATATAAAAATCAAAGATGGCATTGCCAATATTCGAGGAGTGCCTCATTTCTCTGGCGCTGAAGTGATGGCAACAGATTTAAGAGCATCTGTGTCTCTAGTTCTTGCGGGCCTTGCTGCTAAAGGGGAGACCGTGATAAATCGTGTCTATCATCTTGATCGAGGATATGAAAAACTAGAAGAGAAGTTAAGCAAATGTGGGGCAATGATTTTTAGATCATCTTCTTTAATCAATATTGTTAAAAAACCACAGATTGAATAAAAAGAAAAGAAAACTCAGAGCAGTATGTTTCGGTTGTTGTGACTAATGATCAACCGCTAGTAGTATATAGTATATGTGTTATAATTTTTTGTGGGTTCTATATGTTGAAATTAGTTAGATTTTTTGCTTTCAGTTTATTAATTGCAGGTAATGTAGCTTTCGCAGACCAAGCGAACCTTCCTGTGGGCATCGGTGATCATGGCGAGGCGTTTGAGGATATTGCCGTTAAAAAGAAAGACCTTACCCCTGAAGAGCGTGGAATTTTAAAAGACCACCATAAGGAAATTAAGAAACATCATAATGATAAGATAGGTTCCGGTGGATATAAAGTAATTCATATGGGAAAAAGGCCAAGTGGAACTTTGGAGTCAGCAATAAAATTTAAGCACCCAGAGGGTGGTGAGTTTGTATACCAATCAGTTGTAAAGAAAGATCATGATGATGTGGATGGACACAAGATTTTAAAGCGTACTAAGGTTTTTGGCGCATACAAAGAGACTCTAGCGGTGCACCAGGCTCAATCAAAGAAAGATTTTGTTAAAAAGTTGAAGAAGGATTTTGATAATGTACAGAAAATTATTTCTTCCAGCACCATGATTGGTGATAACTATAAAGCTTTGAGTGATAAGGATTTTAGGAAGAAATTTAACAGCATTGCTAAAGATCTTGAAGCCGATGAAATAAAGTTGCATAAATATGGCACTAGCATACAGCAGGATAAATATCTAAAATATTTACATGATTCTATCCGTCATATTAGACAGAGCTTAGATGCTGAAGAATTTGATAGAGATTCAACTAATAGTGACTATGATCATTTTAGAGATTCTTTTGGTGAGTTCTATAATAAGAGGTTAGCGGGTTGGCATGAAGAGCTTGACCCTGCGAAGAAAAACTTGAAGGAATCCACGAGGTCTATTGCAGAAAGGCATCCTGGTAAATTCCAACCTACTGAGAAGTCTGGATGGGCCTCTTGGTGGTCTTCTAAGGATTCAAAGGATGCAGAAGGTGAAGACGAAGAGTAATGCTTCTCATTAAGGTATCGATAAAGGGGGGTGCATTTTTGTGCCCCCTTTTTTTTGTATATAAGGTAAAAAAAAGACACAGACTATGGGTGAGTAAGAAGGACATGTCTTTACGGAAAGGTGATGAAGGTTATATGAATGATTCAAATGATACTTTAATGAATCGTTAGTTGTTCAAGAGATATAGGTACATAAAAAAAGGCTGCCAAGGAGGCAGCCTTTTTATGATGTAATAAGGGGTTTATTATTTGCTCATCATTTCCCAAGTTCCATCTGGGCGTCTGCATGCTGTTCCATATGCCTCTTGAGTTTTACCTGAGATTGTAACTGTTTGTGAATATTCTCTACAATATTCACCTTTTTTGGTTTTATACGCTCTGTAAGGTGTAACAGAACCATAGTGACCAGAGTCAGGATTCCTCCAAGTTCTTGTTTTACCAGAGCGAGAAGATTCTAGAGATTCTTGAGTAGAATGATGCATCTTTCTTTTGTCTTGCTCGTCCATAGAAGCGCCAATTTTACCTCCTACTATTGCTCCAAGCAGTGCTCCACCCATAATAGCTGCCGTTCTTCCAGATCCTTTTCCCACTCTGGATCCAAGCAAAGCCCCTGTTGTTCCTCCTATTAATGCCCCGCCATCTTGATTACTCATACATGAGGTAAGCAAAAAGGTAGTGGTTAACGCTATAACGATTTTCTTTTTCATAATTTTCTCCATAAATTGTACTTTATATACAAGTAATATTATACTACTATACGAAAAGGATTTGCAAGAAACTTAGGGTATAAGATACAGGTTATTATGAATAATTATTTAGTTCTCAGAGCTGTGTCTGCCTCTATATTTACAGCGATATTAATTTTAATCTCTAAGGTGGTTGCCTGGTATGTAACGGATTCACCTACTATACTTGCAACAATGACAGATTCTTTTTTGGACATATCTGCATCTTTTATTAACTTTATAGCGGCAAAGTATGCATTGCAGCCAGCTGACAATGAGCATCGTTTTGGTCATGGTAAAGCAGAAGATCTAGCTGTATTTACTCAATCTACCTTCTTCGGGTTATCAGGACTATTTATTATCGTGATAGCTGTAAAAAGAATAGTCCACCCTGAAGTCACTAAAGCAAGTGGATTCGGAATAGCTGTAATGGTTTTTTCAATATTTGCGACTCTTTTGTTGATAATATATCAAACGTATTCATACAGAAAAACGTCATCTAAAATATTAAAAGCAGATAGGCTTCATTATGTAATAGATCTTTTTACTAATGTTGCTGTGATAGCCTCTCTTTATTTGTCAGAGAAATTAGCCAGTAAAATTATAGACCCTATTTTTGCTATATGTATCGCTTTGTACCTTCTGTATGGAGCTTGGGACCTACTAAGCTCTGCTTTCCACAATTTATTAGATCATGAATTTAAATCTTCTGAAAAGGATAAACTACATGAAGTGATTATGTCTCATAAGAAGGTGCAAGGTTACCATGATTTAAAAACGCGATATGCAGGCAGGCATTCATTTATTCAATTTCACCTAGAGCTTGAAGGCAAGATGACATTGCATGAATCTCATGATATTTCAGAGGAAATAGAAGATAGAATATTGAAAGAGTTTAAGAGAGCAGAGGTGATTATTCACCAAGATCCAGCAGAGTTGTATGGAAAAGAATAGCTTTTCTAATAAATACATGTCTATTTCTTTAGAGTTAGCAAAAGAAGCGGCTGATAAGGGGGATATTCCTGTTGGCGCAGTTATTGTAGATCCATCTACAGATACTATAATCACAAAAAGCCATAATAGAGCAAATATAGATAGAGATCCAACTCTACATGCAGAGATTATTTGTATAAAGGAAGCCTGTGAAATAAAGGGGTCTAAGTTGCTACAAGGTTATGACATATATATAACTTTAGAGCCATGTGCAATGTGTGCAGCTGCTATTTCATATGCAAGATTATCAAGGATATATTTTGGTGCGTTTGATTCAAAATTTGGAGCTATAGAAAATGGGGTGCGATTATTTGAATCAGACTCAGCTATATTTGTTCCAGAAATATATGGCGGAATAATGGAGAAAGAAAATGTTGAGTTATTACAAAGTTTTTTTAGTACTAAACGCCATTAGGTACCATTTATCTGTACTTTTGAAAGACTATTAAATAACCCTTCTATACCACTTCTTGCAAGCACAGCACCAAATTCTGATTTTTGTGTAAAGACTGTACTTACTCCTTCAATACTCATGTCGAGCATTTTGTATCTTCTGCCTTTTTTCCGTACCGTATAGTCTAAATCTATTGATGATCTTCCTGGCCTTAATATCGCCACAGAAACATTATATAAGTCGGTTCCTGTTAGTGTAACTCTATTGACAGAGTAGGTCTCATCTTGGTATTTCATAAGAATTGGAAAATATGTGTTTCTTAGATATCTTTTGTAAAGTGTGAAGTATTTGCTTTTTTTGGATGAAGAAAGTGTTCGGTAGTTTCTTCCTAGAGCAAATTGTCCCATCCATTCTGTGTCAAAATTAGATTTTATTACACTCAGTAATTTATCTGCTTTTCTGTTCCTATCGGCGCTTCTATGCCTTACGATCGAGACGATATCATCTGCAACTCCGGATACAAAATTTCTTACTTCTGCTTCATTTGCTGAAGAAGATACAGCTGTAAGCATTGACATTGCCACTAGCAGCATATATTTAATTTTCGTGTTCATTTATTTTCACCTTTCTCTGTGTTGTATCTGCGATTTCCTCTGTAGAATCTTTTTGATCAGTTGTGTTTGAACTTTTCACAAAACCCTCTTCATATATTGAGTAATCCATGGATTGGTTTTTTGGGCAGTGTATATTCCTCCTGGATATGTATTGTATATACATACTTCGGACTTTTCCATAATAATCAACAGAAGATTTTTTAGTTGCGTTGATCACATCATTGTACTGAATTCTGTGATCAAGATGATCTGCAGCTGTGTAATTTAATGGATGTCGTAAGGATTTTTTGCGTAGTCGATAAGCTATGGGGTTTAAAAAGAAATCTCCTACTTTTCCTACAACTCCTCGGGTTGTAGTGTTCCCTATTATAGGAAGGACCAAATAATTGCTGTAAGAAAGTTTGTATTTTGCAAGAGTATCATCAAATCTCTGCGCTTTCTTATCTAACTCAAAATAGGATGCAAAATCTAAAAAGCCTCCTAACCCAAAGAGCGTGTTAACTAAAAACCTTCCAAATGTACTTGAGGCAGCTTTGCTATCTGATTGTAAAATATTATTTACCAGAGTTAATGGCTCTCTTAGATTGCTAAAGAAATTATGAACTCTAGCCCTAGGCCATTCTGGTACTATCCCTATGTATATTCCTACTAAAGGCCTCACTATCATGCCATCTATTGTTGTATTGAAGGTAAACATATGTCGATTGAATGATTCAAATGGATCTTTCACTATATAGCATAAATATTTATCTTCTGTTTCTGTAATTTCCTCAGATAGGGCAACAGATGTAAACGAGGTGATGATGAATAATAAGAGAATTGCTATTTTTTGCATATTACTACAAGAATAGACTGTCCATTGTTTAAAGAGATTTCGTCTAAGGCAGATATATATAGATTCGCTTCCTTAAGATATTTTTTTACAGTATTTTTGGTGTAGCAAAAATTTTCATAGCTAGAGCTGATCCCAGTATGAAATCCTTCTGCCGCTTGTGCAACTGAAAACACTAGGAAGCCTTCTTTTTCTAATAGACTTGATATGTTCTTTAGGGGTTTCTCTAAATCCTTCCTGAAATGTAATGACATGCCGGCCAAGATAATATTGAACTTGCTAGTTGATTTGTTCATGAAATCATTAAAATCTAGATGTATTAATTTATCAAATAAGGGTGATTTGTTTTTGATAATTTTTTGTGCCTCTTGAAGCATTTTTTTTGAGATATCCACTCCTGTGATGCTTTTGTATTTTAGTTGTTCTGCGACAGCTTTAGAGCATTTTCCTGTGCCGCAGCCAAGGTCTAGAATGCTTGTTTCACCATTCTTTGGTGTATAATGTATGGATAATAGATCAGCCATATACTCGGGCGTTTTATGTCCTTTTTTAGAGCTGAATTTATTATTATAGGAGTATGCTACATTGTCATAATATTCTTGGATCACACTGGATGGGATCTCTTCTATGTATGCAGATTTTTCTAGAGTATGCAGTAGGTATTCTGCTTCAGGAAAATCTTTATGTTCGCCGAGTGCGATTTTGAGTTTTTGAATTGCACTATGTTTTTGCTTTTTTGATACATAACACTTAGCAAGGTTATATAATGCTAGATGATGCTTTGGTCTAAAATACAATACTATTCTAAAGCGAAACTCTGCATCACGAAGATTATTTGCCCTAAGATGGTAAAGTCCTAGCTGGTAATTTGTTTCTACTAAATTTGAAAGTTTATTTGTGTTTTCTTGCACAAGATCATATAAGAATTTTTGTACAGATTCAAACTTACTTTTTAAGCTTATTAAAAGGTCTTTATTCTTCGTATCCATATTTTGATCATGAAATAATTCATAGAATTTATTATAGTTTTATGGTATCTAAGAGACAATATGTTTTACAGAGAATCAGATGTCCATAATTGCAAGCTATATCAAGAAAATCAAGCCCTCAGCAACTCTAGCTTTGGCTGCAAAGGCAAAAGATCTTAAATCACAGGGATTAGATGTGATTAATTTATCAGTGGGGGAACCTGATTTTGATAGTTTTGACAATATCAAAGAAGCCGCGGTAAATGCAATATGGGAAGGAAAAACTAAATACACCCCTGTTGGAGGTATTCCTGAGTTAAAAGAAGCTATAAAAAATATCTATAAAAGTCGTATTGAGATAGATGCTTCGAATATTGCAGTCTCTACTGGTGCAAAGCAGGCAATTTATAATGCATTAGTATCGACGATAGAAGAGGAAGATGAAGTGATTATCCCAACTCCATACTGGGTGTCATATCCAGATATGGTAAAAATTGCTGGAGGCAAGCCTATTATTGTGGATACAACGGATGAAAACGATTTTAAGATTACTGCAGGGCAACTAGATAAGGCTATTACAAGTAAAACAAAATGGCTGATATTGAATTCTCCTAATAACCCTACGGGAATGAAATATTACAGGAAAGAGCTCGAAGATATAGATGCAGTCCTAGCTAAGCATCCCAAAGTTCATATTATGTCTGATGATATATACGAGGAGCTCAGTTATGACGATGAGAGATTGTCTTTTGCTGATATTGCCAAAGAATCAAAAGACAGACTCTTAATAATAAATGGTGTTTCCAAGGCATATTCAATGACTGGTTGGCGTATTGGTTATGCGATAGGTCCAGCAGATATTATTAAAGCAATGCTTGTGATACAATCTCAGAGCACATCGAATCCTTCATCTATTGGTCAGTATGCTGCTTTAGAGGCATTGAAAGGTCCTCAAGATCAATTAAAGTCTAGTAGACTAGAATTTAAGAATAAAAGAGATTTGGCACATGATTTATTGAATAAAATAGATGGAATATCATGTAAAAAATCTAATGGTGCATTTTATCTATTTCCAGATTGCAAATCATATTTTGGATCAAAATCATCTAATGGTTCTGAGATAAAAGATGATCAGGATCTATGCTCTTATCTGATAGATGAGGCTCAAGTTGTTGTTGTTCCTGGAAGCGCATTCGGATATCCAGGACATTTTAGGCTTTCATATGCTGTATCTAAGGAACAAATAAAGGAATCCTTGCGTAGAATAGAGTCTGCATTAAAAAAGGTAGAGTGATCTTTAATAAAACAAGCTAATTCCTAGTGGAGGAATAGGGCTGCAATAACATCTGAGATATGAAAAAAATACTTCCTTTATATTTGTTGTTTTGTGCCTGCATTTTTCAATCTCACTCGCTTACACGAGTCGACATTACAAGGAGTAATATCTCTCCTTTGCCTATAGCTGTGGCAGATTTTAAAGGCCCGGTTTCATTTTTTTCCAATATACACAAAATTGTGAAATCAGATCTCGAGAGCACAGGGCTATTTCGTGTGATTTCTAAAGATGCTTATATTGAAAATCCTTCTGTTGATACTATTCCTACATTTCAATCTTGGAGACAACTTAATGCTACAATATTATTAGTGGGAAAAATAGAGAAGATGGGTTCTCACTATAGGATATCCTTTAAAGTATGGGATGTATTTACTCAGAAAGAAATTGCCAATCAGGAATATACAAAGGTACTGCCAAGTAACTTTAGAAAGGTATCTCACAGCATTGCTGACGAAGTGTACAAGAAGCTCACAGGCGAAAAGCCGTATTTTAATACTAAAATTTCCTACGTATCTGTAAAAGTAAATCAAGATGGATCCGAGAGTCGTAATATTTCAATAATGGATCAAGATGGTTTTGCCCATAGATATTTGACCAATGATAAAGATATAGTGATTACTCCAAGATTTTCTCCAAACGCACAGAGTCTCCTTTATCTTTCTTACAAGAACGGACTTGATCCACATGTTTATATATTAAATACTAAAACAAAATTTAGTAGAGTGCTTGGAGATTTTTCGGGCATGTCTTACGCCCCAAGGTATATTGATGCTCTGAATGTATTATTAGCGGTTTCTAAAAAAGGAGTGAGCAATATATATAGATTAAATCTTAATAATATGAAAAAGAAACAGATGACTTTCTGCTCTTCTATATGCACTTCTCCATCTGTTTCGCCCGATAAAAAACAAATAGTTTTTAATTCGGATATGGGTGGTTCCAGGCAGATTTATGTCATGGGTATAGATGGAAAGAACATGGAGAGAATAAGCTTTAAAGAAGGGCAGTATAGCAGCCCCTTATGGTCCCCTAGAGGAGACTTGATTGCTTTTACTAAGATGCTTCCAGGGAAAGGTTTTTTTATAGGGGTGATGCGCCCAGATGGCTCTAGGGAGCGTTTGATTACTAGGGGCTGGTTGGTTGATAGTGCAAATTGGGCTCCTAATGGTAGGGTCTTGATATTTGAGAAAGAGGAGGGCCCTGGTAAAGGGAAGTTTATTTATACTATTGACATTACTGGTCACAACGAAAAAAGATTGAAGACATCAGGTCAGGCATCTGATCCATCATGGTCTCGTAACTTGGAATAGTTCTATATTGATTCTTACCAATCTAATTGATATACTTCTTCTGTAATTCGGGGGATATATCTAATGTTGCGTCTTTTATTTTGCTTTTCTCTTATTTTTTCGCTCGTTGGTTGCTCTGGGACATCTTCTCAGAGATCTGAATATATACATTCTCACCCATTGCCGGCTAATTTTGATCAAGAAGCTGAGAATCATGTGTTATTTAAAGTAAGTAGCGCGCAGATAAGTGAAGAGGGAATGCAAAAGCTCGATAGGCAGGTGAAATGGTTGAAAAGATACCGCTATATAAACATAATCATAGAAGGGCATTGTGATGAACGAGGAACAAGAGAATTCAATTTAGCATTAGGATCTAAGAGGGCTAATGTTGTGAAATATTATCTTGTAGCATCTGGTATAGGTGACTCCAGGATATCAGCTGTTTCTTATGGTAAAGAGAGGCCTGTGATTTTGGGTTCTAGCCCAGAAATATGGCGCCAAAATAGGAGATCTGTAATAATGTTAAATTAGTTTATGATGAATTTTAGAAAATTATTTTTACTAGCAATTGTTATTCTAACTTGTAGCTGTCATACAAGACTTGTTCAGGTAGGGCACCTCTTAGAGAGTGCTTCAAAATTTATTGTAAAGAAGGAATATAAAGCAGCTAGGAATTTATACATAAAAGCCGCAGATGCTGGTAGTGCAGAAGCAAAACATTTTATTGCATGGATGCATGAAGAAGGGAAAGGAATAGAGAGGAATTATGAAAAAGCCTTAGAGTGGTACCATGAAGCTGCACGGGGTGGGCATAAAGATTCTCAGCATAGGTTGGGCGATATATACCACCTAGGAAAAGGTGTAGAGAAAGATCACCCCACAGCTTTCTATTGGTATAAAAAAGCTGCAGAGCAAGGTCACGCTGATGCTCAATATGAGGTTGCAGAGATGCATAGCAAAGGAGTCGGCGCAAAGCAAGACAAAGATAAAGCCAAAAAATGGTACCAGCAAGCATCAGAGAAAGGTCACTTAAGAGCTAAGATGCGCCTTGGTATAAATAAATGATAAAACTGAAGATAAGGTATCTAGTAGCAGTATGCTTATTGGCATGCCCCTCTCAATTTGTATTTGCTTATAACAATATGGAAGATGTCATGGAGTTAAGCAGGGCAGTTGAAGATCTTTCTTCCAATTCCCAGAAGCAGAATTCTGAACTGTTCAAAAAGATCATGCAGCTAGAGGAGACAGTACGGGAGTTGCAGGGCAACATACAGCATGTGGAGCACACTAATAAGCAATTAATGGCAAAGATTAATAATGTGAATGAGGATATGAGCTATAGATTTGCTCAAATGGATAAATCATCATCGGTAAAAGACTCCTTAAAGAGCATCAAAGAATATATATCTATGATAGAATCTGGAAAGTTAAAGGATGCAAGATCTGGGCTGCTAGATTACATCAAGTATAAAAAAGGAAATGCTAAGGGAATAGCATACTATTGGTTAGGTAAAAGTTATATGGAAGAGGGGGCCTATAAAGATGCAGGAACTTATTTCTTGAAAAGCTATAAGTACTATCCTGTTAATGAGAAAGCTCCAGAAAGCCTCCTGGGTTTAGCGGTTTCATTGCGATATCTGGATAAAAAAAATAGAGCTTGTTCTATTTTAAAGAGATTAAGTGTTGAATATCCAAACAGGACTGATGAAAAGAAGGAAATCTCTCAGGGTGAGTATTCAGCATTAAAATGTAAGTAAGATTATTTTTTTGAATCTTCAGAGTCCTCAGAAAGCTCAGAAATTTCTTCTTCTATTTCCTGCGTTTCTTCTTCTACTGCTTCATCGGTCTTTTTATTTGCAGGGGCTAGCTCTGATTGTGCTTTAGCTAGTTCTGCTTCTCTTTTGAGTTTGTTTGCGGATTCATTCTTTAGCTCCTCTTTAGCCTCTTCTTCGCTTCTCCCTACAGAAAGCTTTATACTTAAAGTAATGTCGGCAAATACACTCACTGTAATGTTATAAATACCCGTGTATTTGATTTGCTCTACCAGGTTTACAGAGGATTTTGGCAATTCTTGAGAGTGCTGATCCTTTACTGCTTTCACAAGGTCATTTGCACTTACTGATCCATATAGTCTTGAATCTTCACCGCATGCTCTTACGAGAATTAAAGTCTTGCCCTCTAATTTTTTTGCAAGAACTTCTGCTGTTTTTCTCTTCGATTCGAACTCTTCCTTGATTGATTCTTTTTGTAGTTCAAAGAACTCCTTGTTTTCAGCTGTCGCTCTTATAGCTTTTTTGTTAGGTATTAAGTAGTTACGCGCATAGCCATTCTTAACTACAACTGTATTTCCTATATGACCGAGCTTTTGGTGTTTTTCTAATAAGATAACTTCCATGAGAATGAATAATTTACTGTTTTACAAAAGGTAATAGAGCTAATAGCCTTGCTCTTTTAATAGCTAATCTCAGTTCTTTTTGTTTCTTTGCTGAGATAGAGCTGATTCTACTTGGTAGGATACGACCTCTTTCAGAGACGTATTTAGATAATAATTTTATATCTTTATAATCTATTTGCGGAGCATTTGGCTCGGAAAGGGGGCAGAATGTACGCTTTCTAAAGAACAACCTCTTATGAGCATTCTCGTATATAGATTCAATATTTTTAATTTTACTTTCACTCATAATGGTACACTATTTGTCGTTTGCAGAGGACATCATTATAGAGTCCTTTTTATCAAAAGATTCAATTTTGATAATGAGATTTCTAATGACGTCTTCAGATAATTTTACTTTCCTTTGTAGCTCTAGGATTATCTCATGCTCAGATTCAATTACGAGCATGACATAATGCCCTTTTTTGTTTTTTTTCACAGGGTATGCAAGGGATCTTAGCCCCCAGTATTCATTCTTTAATACTTTCCCATCATTATCTTTTACGATAGAGCATAAAAATTCAGTTACCTTGTTGACTTCAGTAGCTGAAATATCTTGCCTTAATATAAAAGTGCACTCATATAAAGACATAAAATAGAACCTTTTAATACAATTACTTACGGATTACGGATAGACAATACATTTTTCTGGGATATTTTCAAGAGTTTATTTTTGTTATTGTGTGGTTTTTAGGTGTTATTGAGGCTATTTTACTATTTTCTGAAGTTTTTTTGATATATAAGAGCTGCTCAGATTTCCTTTTAATATGCTGATAGATAAAAGCATAGAGAGGGACGCTAATGCATATACGGGCACTGCGTATGCAAGATTGTCGTAAGTTTTCCCTCTAAGAACAAACAACGCAACTACAATTATCAAAGGGAATGTGCAAGAGTATACTAGTGGCTTAAGGGTAGGCCGCCTAGAGAATCCGTAAGATAATAACATAGAAGAAGGGAGAATAATGAATACTAAGTTAATTAGTGGCAATACTGTCCTTGCTACTAATTCATTAAACCTCTCTGGGTTTTGAAGTTTGAAAAGGTCGTAAGCAGGAATGTACTTTAAAGGATCATTGAGAAGACTACTCCCTGTGTTATTATGAGAGTATAAATTCATTATCAAGGTTTTAAAAAAAAGAGTTTGTTGGGAGTCACTATATTGGGTATGTCTGTTGCCATTATATAGACGAAAAGACGCATTGTCCTTTAAGTTGGCATCAGCTTTTTCTGCGACTGTTATACTACTGTTTCCATCTTTTTCTTTTATATAAACGATTACTCCCTCTAACTTTCCATCTTCGGAGATTTTATCAGCATATATAGTGGTGCTTTTGGAAACTCTATTGAATGATTTTTCTTCTAACGCCGCATTAATGAAAGGGGTGTTTTTTATTTGATCCATGCTGGTTTTAATGTGTTTTTTTGTAATAGGCAGTATAAACATAGTGACGCAGGTCAGTATTACAGTAATGAATACAGCAAATTTTATTACTGGCTTTGCAATTTGATACCTACTTAAGCCAACAGACCCCCAAATAGCTAGTTCGCGGTCTGTTTCCATATTGTGATACACATAAAGAGCTGTGCAGCAGGTAGATATTGGCGTTATTATTAGTATAATCGGTATTGTAGAAAATAGAAAAAATTTTAATGCTACGAAAGTATCTAGGATTTTATATATTTTATTAGAGCCTAATTCGCTCAAGAAGGTTATTGAGGATATAATAAGGGTCATTACAGATATAGAGATCAATGATCCCTTAGCAAGCCTTTTTATCGTGTGTCTTGAGTATAAATTCATATTGCGGACTCTCTGGATGACTTAGAGTATAGTGTGTGTGGGGTATAGAATCCAGAAAAAAGAGCTCTAGATTGAGGCGTGTCTATCTGCAGCAATATAGATCGAGGAAATATGAGAGAGCATTTTGTAAAATTTTTATCAATAATATTTTCTACAAAATGTCCGACTTGCTCTTGCGTCACAAGATCAGGTAGTCACCGATGTTTTAAATTCTGGGGGGGGAAGTTGATTTTATTACAGAACCTTTGTTCAGTGAATGCAATTATCCATTCGAATTTTAAATAGGTGCGGGTTCTTTATGTGGGACTTGCATTGAGAATGAGCATTATCTCTCGAATATTTATAATAAGAATATATTTCTTGTAGGCGATGTATATTCTGCAGGTACTACTGTATATGAGTTCAGGAAGATTTTAAAGCAATCATATGCAATAGAGTAAAGATATAACTTTTGCTAGAGTGGTTTGGCTATGTGCTCAAAAGTGCTGCTCTTTGGCAGATATCAATGTTTTTTATGTTTTCATGTATTCCCCACAAGTGTGTAATTGAGGCTAGTTTTATGCGCATAAGCTCCGTAGCATTATTGCCCTCGATACAGATCTTTTTTGAAGTACTTTGAATATAGATGTTTTTAAATTCATTTATTTGTTGACAGGGAGTAGAAGTAGTCGTATAACCTTTTTTACCGTCTTCTGGCGGGTGCTGTTTCAAAAGTATATAATATAAAGTCAGTAAGTAAGCATACAAAGATAGTAGTGTAGTAAAAGAAAATCGCTACTTAATAATATAAGTAGCCAATCAAACTTGAGAGTTTGATCCTGGCTCAGAAAGAACGCTGGCGGCATGCCTAACACATGCAAGTCGAACGAATAAGACTCAAACCTCGGTTTGAGACACTGTTAGTGGCAAACGGGTGAGTAACACGTAGGAATCTACCTTATAGTATGGGATAACAGTTGGAAGCGACTGCTAATACCGTATACGCTCTTCGGAGGAAAGATTTATCGCTATAAGATGAGCCTGCGCTAGATTAGATAGTTGGTGGGGTAATGGCCTACCAAGTCAATGATCTATAGCTGGTCTGAGAGGACGATCAGCCACACTGGGACTGAGACACGGCCCAGACTCCTACGGGAGGCAGCAGTGGGGAATATTGGACAATGGGCGAAAGCCTGATCCAGCAATGCCGCGTGAATGATGAAGGCCTTAGGGTTGTAAAGTTCTTTCAGTAGGGAAGATAGTGACGGTACCTACAGAAGAAGCTCCGGCTAACTCCGTGCCAGCAGCCGCGGTAATACGGAGGGAGCTAGCGTTTTTCGGATTTACTGGGCGTAAAGAGCGTGTAGGCGGCCAACTAAGTTGGAAGTGAAATCCCAAGGCTCAACCTTGGAACTGCTTCCAAAACTGGTAGGCTAGAGATTGGTAGAGGATGGTGGAATTCCTAGTGTAGAGGTGAAATTCTTAGATATTAGGAGGAACATCAAAGGCGAAGGCAACCATCTGGACCATTTCTGACGCTGAGACGCGAAAGCGTGGGGAGCGAACAGGATTAGATACCCTGGTAGTCCACGCCGTAAACGATGAGTGCTAGGTATCGGGATTTATTTTCGGTGCCGCAGCTAACGCATTAAGCACTCCGCCTGGGGAGTAAGGTCGCAAGATTAAAACTCAAAGGAATTGACGGGGGCCCGCACAAGCGGTGGGGCATGCGGTTTAATTCGATGCTACACGAAAAACCTTACCAACCCTTGACATGGTGATCGCGAGATTCAGAGATGAATCTTTTCAGTTCGGCTGGATCACACACAGGTGTTGCATGGCTGTCGTCAGCTCGTGTCGTGAGATGTTGGGTTAAGTCCCGCAACGAGCGCAACCCTCATCCTTAGTTGCCAGCGGATTATGCCGGGAACCCTAAGGAAACTGCCAACGATAAGTTGGAGGAAGGCGGGGACGATGTCAAGTCATCATGGCCCTTATGGGTTGGGCTACACGCGTGCTACAATGGCGGTGACAATAGGAAGCAATAGGGTGACCTGGAGCAAATCCTTAAAAACCGTCTCAGTTCGGATTGTACTCTGCAACTCGAGTACATGAAGTCGGAATCGCTAGTAATCGTAGATCAGAATGCTACGGTGAATACGTTCACGGGCCTTGTACACACTGCCCGTCAAGCCATGGGAGTTGGCTTTGCTCGAAGTTGGTGAGCTAACCGCAAGGAGGCAGCCACCTACAGCAGAGTTAATGACTGGGGTTAAGTCGTAACAAGGTAGCCGTAGGGGAACCTGCGGCTGGATTACCTCCAAAAACATATAGCTTCGGCTATAAAAAATATAACTACACTGCTATCTCTGTATTCTTACACTTTCTTTATATTATATACGAAACGCATTTTCTGATTTCCCTTTTCTTCATTTAGTGTTATTTATTAACGAGATCAGACCTGTGTATTGCATAGCGGAAATAGGAATCACAATTTTTATTGAAGAAAAGCTGATATTCGAAAAATTTGTTAACTTTGTGAATATTATTAGTATCGGGCTAAAATATCATTACGTCGTTATCTTGTGCCTTTATATTGCACACGAAACGCATTTCAAAAGCGCGCATCATTAATATTATGCTAGTATTACCATGTCAGCGGAAAAACTCAAATATCTAGGATACCTCATCTGTTAATACTGACGATATATTATAAGAAAAGTACTGTAAATATAGTTCTTTGATCACTATTCTGCTGGAACGGATTATTTTTTTAGTTAGGAACAAAACTTTATGAAGAATTTCTGTCAAAAAGATCAGGTATATACATTCCTAGCGGCAATCTTCGTCACTAGTTTGATTACAGGAAATATGGTATTCCAAAAATTTGTTAACCTAGATATTCCATTTATACATACTAATCTTCATCTTTCTGTAGGTCTTTTTTTCTTCCCTATTACATTTATTATCACAGATGTGATATCAGAAATTTATGGCAAGGAGAAGGCCGAATACGTTGTCCTTATGGGGCTTGTTTTAGGTGTGTTTGTGATGTTGATGATGTTACTTGCACAAAACATTAGCGCTAGTAGCAGCTCTAATGTTTCAGATCAGGCTTTTAATCTGGTATTTGGTAAATATGGATATGCAATATTATCATCATTAATTGCAAGTTTTATTGCACAAATAATCGATGTAAGAATTTTCCTTGTTTTAAAGAGGTTCACCAATACAAAGCATTTATGGTTAAGAAATAATATTAGCACAATTAGCGCACAAGCTTTTGACACTTTCTTTGTGGTGGGAATATTATTTTATTTTAGAGCATTACCCACAGAAAGCTTCTGGTCTGTATTTAAGGATAGCTTTTGCTTCAAGACTGTTTTTGCTATAATAGATACTCCGATTGTATATCTATTAGTTTTTTCTTTAAGAAAAACATTTCAACGAACCAATCAAATTACTGAGTATTCTGAAGCAAATCGTTAGATATTGAGGGTTACTATTTATTGTTTTTTTGATTTGGTTTTTATTAACTGAACCAGGGTTTTTTATCTCCTAGAACTCTAGGGTTATTCTATTAATATATCTTTTCAAGAAACGTGTATTCACTGGACTTTTTGTGATTCTTTGTAATGTACATTGATTCGTCAAAACCTTTATAAGGTATGTCCTCATTTGAGATTAGAATCACAGCGTTTAATATTAAAAAGATCTTAAATTTTTTTTAATGATATTTATAAAGATAATATATATTGCAAAGGTAGTCACAGGCTAGTATTTTATCGCACTATAGGCAAGTAATTAGTGAACATGTAAGGTGTCTTTAAAAAGCAACAGATTATCTCATCAAGGGTTGGCATGGTTCATATGGTCTTTGGCTACCATATTCTTTGCGTACCAATTTATTTTACGTCTTGCGCCTGGATTGATCATTGACCAAATGATGGTTAAATATAATATTTCTGCATCAGAATACGGCCTATTTTCATCTATGTACTATTTAGGGTATGCTGGTATGCAGATTCCTATTGCTTTGCTTTTGGATAAATACGGTCCAAGAGTAGTAGGTGGTTTATGTATCTTGCTATGTGCAATGTCATCTATAGTCTTTATTTTATCGGATAGTTGGGCTATTGCTCTGATCTCTAGGGTGCTAATAGGAACAGGATCTGCAGCTGCCTTCCTTACGGTGTCCAAAGTTATATCCATGTGGTTTGATGAAAAATATTATGGACGCATGGTAAGTATTACATTCAGCTTTGGTCTGATAGGAGCTGTGTATGGAGGGAAACCAGTAAATGATTTTATTGATTCATTCGGATGGGTAGATGCGATGATAGGTGTCGGTATTTCTGGCATAATGATTTGCTTAGTATTCTTATTATTCGTTAGATCTGCAGATGGATATAAAGACAAAGCGGAAGAAAAGGTAGTGGACAAATTGTTGGAGGTTTGTACCAACAAAAATATTATTCTCGTTGCATGTGGTAACTTACTGCTAGTAGGAGCTCTGGAGGGCTTTGCTGACGTGTGGGGTGTATCATATCTTGTGAAGATATATGGATATACAAAATCCGATGCCTCTATGTTGACGTCCTTTGTTTTTGTGGGAATGATTTTTGGTGCGCCACTGCTTGCATTATTTGCGGAGAGATTAGAGGCTAATTATGCTTTGACTGCGATATGCGGCGCAATAATGGCCGCATCTTTCTTTGCGATTATATTGTTTGATTCTTACATAGGAAAGAGCTTGATATATTTTCTTGTGTTCATAATAGGTATTGCATGTTGTTATCAAGTTTTGGTATTTACAATCGGTTCAAGTTTGGTCAAGCCATCTCTCATTGGTGTAACCATAGCATTCTTAAACTCTATTAACATGATAGGAGGAACATTTTTCCATACTGTTATTGGGCAAACCATGGATCGTTTTTGGGATGGAAAAACTACAAATGGAGTAAAAATCTATAATGCTATTGCATATCAGTATTCTTTATTATCTATTCCCATAGCTTCTCTAGTAGGGACATTTATTTTCTTAGCAGTAGGAAGTTATGTGCGTAATAAAAAGAATAAAGCTACGATAGTCGAATACCATTAAACTCTTCTGAGTGCATTATCTTTCCGCAAAGCTTATATAGAAGATATTCAAGATGCGGCTAATCTGTTAGCAGGTGATGACTTGGGAAAAGATAGGAAGGTTCTTGGTGATATGATATCTGATAAATATGAAAAAGCTTTTTGAGAGCATAGATAAGGACCTAAATCAATATACTATACATCATTGTTACAGCGGTTAAATGTAAGGTCACCGCAACATGTCATCCGATAATAATCCCATCTCGTACATTCCATGGGGGTACTAGAATTAATATCGGCGCAGAGAGGGTGTCAAAGGATTGCCAAGTTCATAAAGTTGTACAATATATGTTTAATCGAGCTATTGCATATGATGAGCCAGAGGATGTTTCTATTATCCAGTTATCACAAAGAAAAGGGGGAATTGTATTCTGTAACCCTAGGCTTTGAAATGAGACTACACCTAGGTTATTTGGATCCTAAAGGTATAGTTGTAAAGAACTGATGCTCCCTTCTTAGTACAAGTAAAAGAACAGATGTATTTCTAGAGAATCTTGAAGATTTTATAATTTTTATAAATTGCTCCACAGATGTCAGAATATTTTGGTTTGCAGTTGAGATTACATCGCCTGGCTTCAAGCCTCTCTTATGCCATACAGAGTTACGCTTTATATTGAGAATCACTATGCCTTCTGTAGAAGAGTGTATTTTAAAGCGGTTTCTTACCTCTGATGTTAATGTTGCGAATTGTCCTCCCAGTATTTCTTGTGGGTTAAATTCAGCATATTGGTTTTCAGAGAATTTTTTATCACTATCGAATGGCAGATTCTCATCGATTGGATCATTATCCTCTGTTAAAGAGGCATGCAGATTCATTTTCTTACCTTTACGTATTAGAGTAAAAGGCATTTTCTGTCCTATCGGAGCACCACCTATGATTCTAGCCAGCTCTTTAAGTGTTTTTATTTTTTCATGATTGAAAGACACAATAACATCTCCAACTTTTATACCTGCTGCGGCAGCTGCGCTATCTTCTACCACCTCTACTACTAAGACGCCATCGGTGTTCATTAGAGACATTGATTCAGCGATGTCTTGTGTTATTGCCTGCATTCTAATCCCAAGTTTTCCTCTTCTAACCTTTCCAGACTCTTTAAGCTGGTTTATTATGTCTTTGGCTAAAGATGAAGGAGTTGCAAAGCCAATGCCTATACTACCACCAGACATTGTGGACAATATCGCTGTATTGACACCTATTACTTTGCCGCTCATATTAAACATTGGCCCACCTGAGTTACCCCTGTTAATAGATGCATCAGTTTGTATAAAATTATCTACAATGCCTTCTGAGGCAATATCACGTCCATTAGCAGAAACAATACCTGTCGTTACTGTTGTTCCTATTCCAAAGGGGTTACCAATAGTAATTACCCAGTCACCTACTCTAGATTTTTCGGAGTCACCAAATTCTACGTAAGGTAATGGTTTTTTGTTTTCTACTTTTAGTAACGCTAAGTCAGTTTTTCTATCATGACCAATTACCTTGGCTTTAAATTCCGTTCCATCTACCAATTTAATTGCAACTGTGCCTGCTGCCTCAGCGATGACATGGTAGTTTGTGACTATGTAACCAGATTTGTCTATAATAAACCCAGAGCCTAATGGAACTAATTTTTTCCCTGGCGCATCTTCATCTTCAAGTTCTTGCATTGGGTGCATAAATTTCTCAAAGAACTGCTGGAATTCATTGAATGGGGATCCTTCCGGGAAAGGTGTAATTTTTGAAGAGGCTTTTGGTTTGTGGGTTACAAATACATTCACAACTGCAGGTAATAGAGGCTCTACTAGCTCTGCAAAACCTTCTGGATGAGCATTATGCGCTTGGCTAAACGAAGTTGCTATCAGCACAGACGCTATAAATGAGAATAAAGATTTATTGATATTCTTAAGCATTACCATTTCCTGTTTTAAATATATTAAGGCCTATTTATTAAAAAGACGTAAAAAACCATCATTACCCGAAAGGTAAAGAGTGGTGTCTTTTTTATTTAAAGACTTCTTATATGCTTCTAGTGAGCGGTAGAAATTATAGAATTCCGGATCCACTCTGAACGCATTCGCAAATATTCTAGTTGCTTCTGCATCTCCATGGCCTTGCAGTTGCATAGCTTTCTTATTTGCCTCCGCAAGAATAATGGTTTTTTCTTTGTTAGCTGTAGATGTAATAATCTGGCCTTCTTCAAAACCTTCGGCTCTGATTTTCTTTGCCTCTTTCTCTCTATCAGACCTCATTCTGGCATAGATAGCCGAGCTATTTTCCACAGGGAGATCCGCTCTAGAAATTCGAACGTCTAGTACATCTATACCAAACCTTTTCGATTTTTCATTCATAAGACCCTGAATTTTATGCATGATAATAGCTCTTTTATCTGTAAGAAGAGAAGCAAGAGGCTCGTTACCTATCATCTCCCTTAGAGAAGCATTGAAGATGCTTGCAATTCTGGACTTCAAACCAGTTTGATCTCTTACAGTCTGATAGATCTTTACTGGATCAGTTATTTTATATTTTGCATATGCACTTATTATTACTTTCTTCTGATCTTCAGCAGTTAGTTCTTTTTCTTCATCTATGATATCTAAGATTTTTTTGTCGAAGTAAATAGTATGTTGCACTAATGGTAATTTAAAATGTAGACCAGGCTCTTTGCTAACTTTGATCAACTCTCCGAATTGTAGCACTATAGCTTGCTCAGCTTGACCTACTATGAATAAGGAGTTGAAAATCACAAATAATGAGATACTAAGCGCTATTAAATATTTGATATGGCTATTTTGCATTACCGTTCCTCAACTGCTTAAGTGGTAGATAAGGAACCATGGAGCTGTTCATGTCTTTGCTCATTACAACTTTCTCAGCGCCTTCAAGAATAGATTCCATGGTTTCAAGATACATTCTCTTTCTAGTTACATCTTTAGCTTTTGAATATTGAGCATAAACACTCTTAAACTTCTCTGCGCCACCCTTTGCTTCTTCTATTACCTTAACTTTATACCCTTGTGCTTTTTGAATTATCTGAGCAGCTTCACCTCGGGCTTTTGGTATTATATCATTTCGAAAGGACTCGGCTTTATTGATCTTATTGTTCCTATCTGCTCTTGCGGTTTGTACGTCTCTAAATGAATCTATTACTTCAGATGGTGCTTCTACTTTCAATAAGCTCAGGTTCTCAACCATTACGCCACTTTTATATTCATTAAGAGTGGTTTGGAGTAAGTGCTTAGCGTCCTCTTGTATTTTTGCCTTACCATGAGTTAAAGCCTCGGCAATGGTAGTATTGCCAATAATTTCCCTCATAGCACTTTCTGCAGCGCTTTTTACAGTCGCCTTAACATTTGCTACGTTATATAGATAGTCTTCTATATTATCTACCCTCCATTGTACGAAGAAGTTGATATCAGCAATATTTTCATCACCTGTTAGCATTAAGCTTTCTTCAGGCAGGAACCTTGCGACTTTGCTTCTAGTTGGCATTCTGAAGCCTGTGCTTTCTAGCGCAGATCTAAAACCAATTTCCTCTCTTTGGACTCTGTCTACCTTTACTTTTGTAACGCGTTCTACTGGATAAGGGATGTGGTAATTTGCTCCAGCACTAGATATTCTCACAAATTTACCAAATCTTGTTACGGCTGCTTGTTCACCTTGGTCTACGATATAGAGGCCTGAAAGAATCCAGACAACAAATAAACCCAACAGCAAAAACAAAATAAATCTTGTGTTAGACGGGTCGAATTTAAAATTATCAAAATTCTTTGAAAAAATCGGAGTTATTTTCTCCCTGGGATTAGGATTGTTATTGTCAGGAGTCTTGCCCCATGGAGATTTGTAATTGTTACCCTCTGTCATTATGATTCACTTTTTCATAAAATACCTGTATGAATATAGTGACACTATTTGATATTAGCAAGAGTATAAAAGATGATAACCAAAGAAAAGTTGGATGCTTTAGTTTGTAACTTCTTATTTCGCGGGCGACATATAGATTTGCGCGAGGAAGGTTATATTATGGATCTTGTTCCAAAAGATAATAAAGTTAATTGCGTCATAAATGTGACAGAAGAGAATCAAGAAATTATCGACCATATTTCTACAGAGTTAAAGAAAAGATTGAGCGAATTAGAGGGTGTGGACTCAGTAAAGATAGTGTTTACGGGAGACCATAATCCGAAACCAGAAAAAAGAAAAATCAGGATACCAGGTGTAAAAAATGTAATATTGGTTTCGTCATGTAAAGGTGGAGTAGGGAAATCTACAATTGCCTTAATACTTGCCAGGCTGATGTCAGAGCAGGGAAAAAATGTGGGATTATTGGATGCTGATATTTATGGCCCATCGGTACCAGCACTGACTGGGATATCGGAGAAACCAGAAATCGTGGATAAGCAGATTATTCCTCACGATTATCATAAAATACAGGTCAATTCCATGGGGTATTTAATCCCAGAATCCAAGGCTTTGTCATGGCGTGGTCCAATGATTACCAAAGCGTTACACCAGCTTTTATATGCAACTAAGTGGAAGAATTTGGATTACTTAATAATAGATATGCCACCTGGAACAGGGGACATTCATCTTACAATTTGTGATAAATATAATATAGATAGTGTCATTATTGTATCTACGCCGCAAGTACTATCCGTTTCAGACGTATCCAGGGCAATAGATATGTATAATAAATTCTCTATTCCAATACTAGGAATCGTCAAGAATATGAGTTATATAGGGAATGCAGGAGATAAAAACTACATATTCGGCAAAGGTGAAGAGTTGTCTGCATATTCGAAAAAATCCGGAGTAGAGATTCTTTGTGAAGTACCCTTAGATGCAGATTTGATTTCCAGATATAATAAACTCAGCATTCTTACCTCAGTTACCGAGCTTCTTGCGTAAGCAAAATGTAACTCTTATTTTTGGCTATTTAAGTAATCCGAATGTCGAGAGGTTTTTCCATTCTCGTTTGTTTGTGCGCAATAAAAGTTGACACAAACATTAAAAGAAGTTAATAAATAAGGTTATAATTTAATTAACACGTTAACGTTATGGTTTAGCGTTTTCTAGTAATCAGGTATATCAAATGAAAAAGAAGTACGAGAAATTTGAAGGAGATGAAGGTATCATTGATGCCCTTGACCTTGCTGTAGCAACTGAGGGGACGACTAGAAGCTTAAGAAGGGAAAGGAGGAATGCAATCTCAGGGGATGATGAAGAGTGTCAGGAATTATCTGATCTTTTTGAGTTTATGCAAATGCGGGAATTTCAGGCGATAACTGAAGAAGTAGGAATGCAGCCGATACAACCGGTAGAGGCTGCAGTGCAACAAGGGGGTGGCATTCAGGAATTGCCTAACAAGGAGAGAGAGAGCAAAAGACCCATCGATGATGTTCATGATGCAGATGATGAGTATGACAAGGATGCGCTAAATGACAGTGGCATTGCTGAATCTGGCTCTCAAGGTGTTACGGAAGCAGATGATGGAAGAGGAAAGAAAAGAAGAGTTGAGGAAGGTAAAAAACCTGAAGCAGCTAACGGGCAGGAGATTCAAGGAGAAACGCAGGTAGAAATAGAGGAAGCTCTTCAGGTAGAAATAGAGGAAGCTCTTCAGGTAGAAATAGAGGAAGCTCTTCAGGTAGAAATAGAGGAAGCTCTTCAGGTAGAAATAGAGGAAGCTCTTCAGGTAGCAGGGGGTTCGGGTATGAGTTTCTAATCCCTCGCTCTAAAGACACTAGTATTTTCTATATATAAAAGCACGCCGTAGTTTTTAAAAAGCGCGGCGTTTTTTTATGTGTATCATTTGTTTTAAGTTTAAGCAGTGCAAAAAAAACTAGTGCACGTAAAGTTTTTTAAGAGCACTCTATTGGTAGCAATACTTACTTATTATTGAGCGGTAGATTTAGATAGTAGAATCTTTCCTGCAGTTCTTTAAAGCAGTATGATGTGATTTTTTATAAAATTTCCTCGTATTACCTGGTTATAGAGTATCAAAATCAAATTAAATATAATAATAGGCATTTTTATTTAAATATCCGTTGACAAGCTGATAGCTTCGTAATATAAGTTGCTTACCGTTTTTTCTTAAGCGGCATGCTGTTTAACATAGTGAATATATCTTAAAAAACCAAAAATTTATTTAATTTTGAAAAAAATTAAGTGCTTATTAGTATTTTATACTTGAAACGTTAGTATGTTTAATACTACATGTGATTGGTGTAAAACAAATATAATAAGGGCATTTAGTGGATGCCTTGGCGCTAGAAGGCGATGAAGGACGTGGTACGCTGCGATAAGCTTCGGGGAGGTGTGAACAACCTTTGATCCGAAGATTTCCGAATGGGGGAACCCACCTAGCTTGCTAGGTATCATACAATGAATACATAGTTGTATGAAGCAAAC
Organism: Rickettsiales bacterium; assembly: GCA_047404135.1. Classification (GTDB taxonomy): domain Bacteria; phylum Pseudomonadota; class Alphaproteobacteria; order Rickettsiales; family JABSSG01; genus JAHZKS01. The sequence goes on along the minus strand of JBDOIT010000002.1, from coordinate 229,235 downwards.
CCGGTGAACTGAAATATCTAAGTAACCGGAGGAAAGGACATCAATTGAGACTCCGTTAGTAGTGACGAGCGAACGCGGACCAGGCCAGTGATAAGATAATTTTAATTAGAATAACTTGGAAAAGTTAGCCATAGAAGGTGATAGCCCTGTATAAGTAATAAATTATCCTATTCTCGAGTAGGGCGGGACACGTGAAATCCTGTCTGAACATGGGGGGACCACCCTCCAAGCCTAAGTACTCTCTAGCGACCGATAGTGAACAAGTACCGTGAGGGAAAGGTGAAAAGTACCCCGATAAGGGGAGTGAAATAGTACCTGAAACTGAATGCCTACAAGCAGTCGGAGCTTTTTATTACTTCGGTAATAAAATAGTGACGGCGTACCTTTTGTATAATGGGTCAGAGAGTTAGTTTATCGAGCAAGCTTAAGTCGAGAGATGTAGGCGTAGCGAAAGCAAGTCTTAATAGGGCGCTTTAGTTCGATGAATTAGACCCGAAACCGAGTGAGCTAACTATGGCCAGGTTGAAGGCACAGTAACATGTGCTGAAGGACCGAACCCACTAATGTTGAAATATTAGGGGATGAGCTGTGGTTAGGGGTGAAAGGCCAATCAAACTCGGAAATAGCTGGTTCTCCGCGAAATCTATTTAGGTAGAGCGTCGTGTGGTTACCATTGGGGGTAGAGCACTGGATAGGCTAGGGAGGCCCAAAACCTTACCAAACTTAACTAAACTCCGAATACCAATGAGTATAGCACGGCAGACAGACCATGGGTGCTAAGGTCCGTGGTCGAAAGGGAAACAGCCCAGACCGTCATCTAAAGTCCCAAAGTTGTGGCTAAGTGTGAAAGGAGGTGAGAAGACCAAAACAACTAGGAGGTTGGCTTAGAAGCAGCCATCCTTTAAAGAAAGCGTAACAGCTCACTAGTCTAAATAAGTCTTCTTGCGCCGACAATGTAGCGGGGCTAAAGCCACACACTGAAGATACGGATTCATACTTTTAGTATGAGTGGTAGCGGAGCGTTCTGTAAGCCTGTGAAGGCAATCTGTGAGGATTGCTGGAGGTATCAGAAGTGAGAATTCTGACATGAGTAGCGATAAAGGATGTGAGAAACATCCTCGCCGATAGTCTAAGGGTTCCTGCGTAAAGTTAATCTGCGCAGGGTTAGTCGGCCCCTAAGGCGAGGCCGAAAGGCGTAGTCGATGGGAATTAGGTTAATATTCCTAAACCTGCAGGGAAGTGACGGGGATCAAACTTTGTATATGCTTATTGGATTGTGTATGCAAATAAGATCTTCCAGGAAATAGCCCCTGCATATAGACCGTACCCCAAACCGACACAGGTAGACAAGTAGAGAATACTAAGGCGCTTGAGAGAACAACACTGAAGGAACTCGGCAAATTGTACCCGTAACTTCGGGAGAAGGGTAGCCACTGTGAAGGCAACTTTGCAGTGGTGGCACAGAATAGGGGGTAGCGACTGTTTATCAAAAACACAGGGCTCTGCAAAGTCGATAAGACGAAGTATAGGGTCTGACGCCTGCCCAGTGCTGGAAGGTTAAGAGGAGAAGTGCAAGCTTTGAATTGAAGCCCCAGTGAACGGCGGCCGTAACTATGACGGTCCTAAGGTAGCGAAATTCCTTGTCGGGTAAGTTCCGACCTGCACGAATGGCGTAACGACTTCCCCACTGTCTCCAGTGTTGACTCAGCGAAATTGGATTCTCCGTTAAGATACGGAGTATCCGCGGTTAGACGGAAAGACCCCGTGCACCTTTACTATAGCTTTACAGTGATGTTAGGAGTTTAATGTGTAGGATAGGTGGGAGACTTTGAAGCGATGACGCCAGTTGTCGTGGAGTCACCCTTGAAATACCACCCTTTGAACTTCTGATGTCTAACCAAGTTCTATGAAACTAGATCTGGGACCCTGTATGGTGGGTAGTTTGACTGGGGCGGTCGCCTCCTAAATCGTAACGGAGGCGTGCGAAGGTAAGCTCAGGTTGGTCAGAAATCAACTGTTAGAGTGCAATGGCATAAGCTTGCCTGACTGCGAGGCTGACAAGCCGAGCAGAGACGAAAGTCGGTCATAGTGATCCGGTGGTTCTGTGTGGAAGGGCCATCGCTCAACGGATAAAAGGTACGCCGGGGATAACAGGCTGATGATTCCAGAGAGTCCAAATCGACGGAATCGTTTGGCACCTCGATGTCGACTCATCACATCCTGGGGCTGAAGAAGGTCCCAAGGGTTCGGCTGTTCGCCGATTAAAGTGGTACGTGAGTTGGGTTCAGAACGTCGTGAGACAGTTCGGTTCCTATCTGCCGTGGATGTAAGGAAATTTGAGAGGAGCTGCCCTTAGTACGAGAGGACCAGGGTGGACGTACCTATAGTGTACCAGTTGTCACGCCAGTGGCATCGCTGGGTAGCCACGTACGGATAGGATAACTGCTGAAAGCATCTAAGCAGGAAACCTGCCTCAAAACTAGATTTCCCCATTAGGACCGTGGAAGACCACCACGTTGATAGGCTAGGTGTGTAAGCATGGCAACATGTTCAGCTAACTAGTACTAATAGTCCGATTGATTTGATTTACACCAACTCATACGTAGTATTAAGCGTACTACAGTATAGAATATCGTATAAGCTTTTAGGTTTTTTTAAGATATCTCACTATGTTGTACAGTGAGAAAGATATGTTTGTTTAATTGGCTTGGTGGTCATAGCGCGTGCGAACCACGAGATCCCATTCCGAACTCGACCGTGAAATCATGCAGCGCCGATTGTACTACGTCTTAAGGCGTGGGAGAGTAGGTCACTGCCAGGCTTATTAAGCAAACATATTCCTTTCTTATCTACAACACACCAATACACCTCACCTTTTTTCTGTTTTTTATCGTTTATATTTTCTTTGTTGAATTGAAGATATGATATGGATCAATCACATCTTTGTTGTGTTATTAGGAGGTAAAAGGTTAATAAAAATATGTCCCAAAATACAATTGAAACAAATAATTTCTATCTTAGGCACTTTGACTGTAAAGAAGATTTTGCTCTTTCTTATGGTTTGTGGAATGACAATGAGATTCTAGAAATGATGCAATGTACGCCTTGTACCAAAGAAGAAATCAAAAGTAAGCTAGAAAGGTATCAATCATGGATGGAGAGATTTGCCTTTACAAATTTTGCTGTTTTTACAAAAGATACAAATGATTTTGTTGGGTCTGCAGGGATGTCTTTATTTCATGATCCTGATGGTGACCGATTGCCAATTCCACGGATAAGTTCTGCAAAATATTCATATAGTGATATTGAATTAGGATATGTTTTACATAAAAAATATTGGGGTAAAGGTTGCGCTACAGAACTTGCTAAAGCCTGTGTGGAGTTTGTGTTTCGTAACAATCCAGATATCAAAAGAATTGTAGCGGTTACGGCTTTAAGTAACCTTGCATCGCAGCATATATTATCAAAACTTGGCTTTAACTTTGTTACTGATATTATTAGCAAAGAATATAGAAAGGAGAAGTTTTTTGTTTTAAATGGACACTAAGCATTTTAATGCTAGAGTTTATATATAGAATATGTACTATAGAAGGCCAATAAACAATATATTAGATGTTCAGAAAAATCAGATTATTATTTTATCTATTTTTAATCTTTACTTTTTTTCCGTACCCTAACCATGGATATTTTGTGCTTGATTCTATTCCTTCTAATTTAAATCCTCCATCTTCTGCTGAATACTCAGGAACCACCTCGTATATAATAAACCTAGATACTTCTGTAGGTAGGTATCAATATGTAAAACCTAAAGTATACTCCTTGGGGTACGATGTACAACGAATCAGAGCTGTAAATGGAACTGCTTTGTCAAAAACATATATTGACCAAGTCTTGGATTCTTCATATGAAATTTTTCAACATAGAAAACCAAACTTTGGTACTATAGGGTGTTACTTGAGCCATCTGAATACATGGAAGGAGTTCTTGCAATCTGAATCTGAATTTGCATTGATTTTTGAAGATGATGTTGATTTTAATCCGGATTCTTTAAAGAAAATATTAGAGGTTCTGCGTAAGGAGAAATCGCTCTGGGATATCGTATCTTTTGAAATAAGCCACTCAGGGTTGCCATTAACATTGAAGAAAACATATAATCAAAAAATATCTATATATCTTTTTGAAATTACTCATACAGGTTGTTATTTAATCAATAGAAAGGCAGCCCGAGCCCTTATAGAGAAAGCTTTACCTATCAAGATGCCGGTAGATAGATATTTCACTCGATCTTGGGAGTTTAATTTGAAATTTATTGGTATCGAACCTCGATTAGTGCATCAAAAATATGGAGATTCTACAATTTCACAAACAAAGAGTTACCGTGCCAAAGGTCGGACTTATAAAGACGACATACATGCATATAGGTTCAAAGCTCAATCCTATGCTATTAGGTTCTTTTATAATTTAAAGATATATGTGCAACAAGTTCTATGGAACTAGAAAGTACCCTGGCTTGGTGGTCATAGCGCGTGCGAACCACGAGACCCCATTCCGAACTCGACCGTGAAATCGATTGTACTACGTCTTAAGGCATGGGAGAGTGGTCGCTTCCAGGCTTATTAAGCAAACATATTTCTTTTCCATTATCTAAAGATGATATCACTACAGCGCCTTCAACGCCGTGTGATTTCACGATATTTGCAATATCCTGATCTTCATAGAATGACGGGGTTATACAAGATGTTAGTCCTATTAAGAAAAAAAAGATTAAAATTCTCAGTAACATATGTTGCCTCAATATTGTGAGGGAAGGTAGTTCTATTCTGACTAGAAGTCAACCAGATGCTGAAGTTGAGATGGGGCTTAGAAAGGCTGTGTATTCTTAAGTAACCAGCTTGCTGCCTAAGCAAGAGTCGTTTGTTATAATAGGCAGCCATAGTAAGCTTCTGTTGCCGAGATTATACTATAACAGATTAATCTCTATATAATCGTTCTATACCATCCATAAGAAAAACAAAGCTATTGTTGTTTACTAAATTGAATGTTATGACGACAGTAGGAGTTTAGTAATTAATTGTTGTATTTCTGAGTTAACAATTTAATGCTTGATGAAAAAGTGTCCTGTAAACTAGGGCAAGATCAATAAAGTCCAAATTGAGGGGGTAAATTATGAAAAATTCAGGATTAAACGATCATATCAATAAGTTTCAATTACTTTATGAAACTGGAGAAAATGACATAGCAGATGACATAGCAGAGACCCTGGGATTTTCAGGTTCAAATGGCTTAATAGACTACTTAAAGTCAATCTTAGATGCAATGGGGGGAGGAAATGGAGCATTGGCAGAAGACGACACAAGTCTGATAAACGAATTTACAAATATTTTAATAGATAGTACTTCCAGCGCTACTATATCAAATTCAGATGAGGGTCTTGGTAAGGAATTGCTTAAAATAGGGAAAAAGGTCTCTAAGTTTAATAACGATCGCGATTGGTTTGTACCAAAGCATGTATTTGAAGATTTAGGAAATGCTGTCTCTAAATATAGTGATTATCTTGGATCTAGAACTGTACTGATTCAGAAAGGAAAAGTAATTGTAGATAAAAAAGGTGCTTTGGAACATACAAGCGAAGATCATAATCCAGTTGAGAAACAATACCTGGCTTTAATAGGGAAAATCGTGGGTTATGCAAAACAATATAGCGGTGATGAGCATAGCGATATATATCCATGTCTTGCAAAACTATACCATAAGGTGCTCACATTAAATCCTGACTACTGTAACCAGCAAAATGCAATGGAAGTAGCCAAGCTTTTAAAGGGCTTTAAAGTTAAGGAGATTGAAAATTCTTATAATGTCCATGATGAAGGAAGATACGTAGTAAATTTTGCTGATATGAAATTTGATAAAAGTATTTTGAATACTCAAGATGGATTAAAATTATTAGAATATGCTTTTAAACATTATGGTAAAGAAGCACATGATTTATTGCTAGACCTTGATAACGAGGATATATCACAAATATTAGGTGCAGTATCTACACAAGGACATAAAGCTATAATGGATATGCTTATGGGTAGAGGTGATGATAATGTAGTAACTCGTAATCTAGGCGGATCAAGTGATACATACTCGAAGCCAGGGACGGATTTTACGGAGTCCCTAGATGATTTGCAGAATACACTTAATAGTGGAGTTATATATGTTAAAGCTGCAAATACAGTTGTAAGTGGATTAAGATTTGTGAATAGTCCAAGCGCAGAAAAAGCATGGGAATTGGGTAGTGATGCATTACGAATATATAACTTAAAATGCGGTTTTGGTACCTACTCACAAATAGTAAAAGCTTCAGAAATAGGATACCAGATTCATCATGGAGAATATAGCAAGGCATTCAGCGCAATGTCTTCAACTGCGTTCTTCCTAATACTACCTGGAGTAATTTCTGCAGTAAATCCTGTTCTAGGGGTGATTTATACTGCTGGTATATTTGGGTCTTCTCTATATTCCTTGCGTAATGATTGTATGGGTCTAATATCAGAATATAAGGCAGTAAATGCTGTTCAGAGCGTAAATAGATCTGATAGTAATCAGGATCTTAAAATGAGGAATACAATTGCGCTAGATGAGGTGCAAGAATCAACGGACCATATCTTGTCAGCTCTAAAAGCAGAAGAAACAATATTAGATCAAGTAGAGTATGGAGCATGTAGAGGAGTAGAAATTAGTCATTTTTAGCAGACTGTGCTTGCTAGTACAAATTTCTAGATTATTACTTCAACGAAGAGCCCTAGAACTGCCTCCTAGCAATGAATTCTCAGATGACAGAATCAAAGATCTAATTAAGCATATTTAGTTAATTGACGCTATTGCAATTAAATACACATACTTGTCTTTCTTCTATGCGTCCTCCACATCCTACAAAACAAGAGTCATAGACTGACTCACAGTCATTTTTACACGCATTGTTGTGGTTGTCACAACGCCAGGAATTTCTGAAGTCTTTCAGGGTTTTTGAGCTGTCACAAGATACACTGCTTTGAGTTGTTCTATGGTGAGTTTTTCTATGTTTTTTGTGTGAGTGATATTGCGTTGACCTTACTTCTCTGCAACTTCTTCTGAGATAATCGTTGTACTCATTATTTGCCTTTCTCTCTTCCAATACACTACAATCATGTTTTGTACGTTCACAGCGAGTTTTACATATGGATCGGTTGTGTAAGCACATATTAGAGCAGGTTGATGTAGAGGGATTTCCTGTGGGTAAGTGATAATCTTTCACTGTGTTGTAAATGGGGCCACACGAGCCTAAAAGCACAGCCATCGCTAAGAGTATTTTTTTCATTTTGATATCAGTTTAGTGATCTGTGGTGATGTTAGCTTTTTTTTAAAATTATTACAATATTAATCTTCCACTGCAATATGAATATCTACCTCAGTTTCTGAAATATATTTTTCAAAATCGGACGTAAATTTTCTCTTTGGGTTAGAGGGGTCAGAGAAATATGTCCAGATATACTGCCATGTTTCTATAATAGCGCCAGGCAGCTCACCGCGTGCTTCGAAAACCAAGTAATTGCCAGGATGAATTACAATGTCCTGTAGATTGTGGTCTTGTGAGGTTATATTGACTGAATTTATTCCTGCTGTGACAGAATATTCGCCATTTTCGTCGGATTGGTAATCTGAGTATACTCCGTATATAAAAGGATCTTTTTCACTTATCTGGGATATAAGAGTTGTATTGTGAAAATCTTCCCATAAACCCATTATCTTAGCTGCTTCTGGATTGAATTCATTTGTATTAATTGTTCTGATTTGTAGGCCTGTGATGAGGAATTGTGCTTCTATTTTTACATTTCTGTGATTCATATAGACACTGTCTTTAATTAATACTCATCATAAGTTTTATCAGATAAGATAGCAATATCATAGTCGAAAACCCACTGCACCATAGGATAAAAAACCAGATCCACTGCTTAAGTTTTGTATGTTTATCTAGCCATGCATTGGCTTTACTAATACATTGATTCATGGCTCGTTTTCCCTCTGAAAATATAGTAGCAATAGGCTGTGTATGCTAGAATCAAAGGCAAGGCGGGGACAACTCCGACCAACATAAGAGATAGTCCAGGGCCATCTGCTGCAGCATCCCAGATTGTGTATTCAAATGGGATAATCCACGGGAATATGCTTAAACCCAGCCCAGTATATCCCATTAAAAATATACCAAGACTAGTTAAGAAGGGGCGGTAGTCCCGTTTTTTCTTTCGCAAATCAACCCATAATAATACAAACAGAATAGCTGTGGTAATAGGGATAGGCATTAAGTAGTAAAAATTAGGGAGGCTGAACCAAAATTTTTGTATTCTAGGATCTATAAAAGGCATAGAAAAGCTTACAATAACCATAAATATACCAACAAAGAACAGCACATAAGATGCGATTTTTCGTGCCCAGTCTCTTGTGATATCATCAGTTTTCATAATAAGCCATGTGGATCCCAGTAAAGCATATCCAAATACTAACGCAATTCCTGTCATTACAGAAAACCCCGTTGCCCAGTCGAAGGGGCCACCAGCAAAATTACGGCCATCAATTTTAATGCCTTGTACGAATGCCCCTATTATGAGGCCTTGGCAGAAGGTAGCTCCTAGAGATCCGAAATGGAAAGCTAAATCCCAAAGCTTTCGTGATCTATTTGCTTTAAATCGGAATTCGAATGCAACCCCACGCATAATCAATCCAAGCAACATGATGATTATAGGGATGTAGAAGGCTGGCATTAGAATGGAGTATGCTAGAGGGAATGCTGCGAATAATCCACCTCCACATAAGACAAGCCATGTTTCGTTTCCATCCCAGAAAGGCGCTATAGAATTCATCATTTTGTTTCGGCATTTATCAGATGGTGCGATTGGAAATAATATTCCAATCCCAAGATCAAAGCCATCTAAGAGCACATAAAACAAAATTGCATTTGCAATAATCACTCCCCATACTAGGGGTAAATCTATATATGCAGAGAAATCAAACATTTATTTATCCTCTTTTGAGATAGCATTAGTTACAGAAGATTCTATGCCTCGCCTAAAATGCTCTTTCTCTTTTGTTAACACAACTCCTTTGGCAATAAGCTTTAGAATATAGTAACTACCTGAGCCGAATATTAATGTATATATTGCTACGAAAGAAACCAGTGACCATAGAACTTGAGGGGCAAGAATTGCTGGCGACACTGATTCTGATGTACGAATCACGCCATAGACTGTATAAGGCTGCCTGCCAATTTCAGTTACAAACCAACCTGCTAGAAGTGCAATAAAGCCAGATGGAATCATAAGAATCCAACATCCGTGCAACCATTTGGATTCAAATAGTTTGGAACGAAAATATTGTACTCCACTTGCTATGCCAATCAAAGCCATCAACATACCAAGTCCAACCATAACCCTAAATGACCAGAAGACCCATGCTACAGGTGGCCTGTCTTCTTTCTTCCATGTTTTGAGTCCTTTGATTTCTCCATCTGCACGATGCGTCAGAATAAGGCTTGCTAACCCAGGGATAGAAATCTCATAATTATTCTTTTCTTCTTCTTGATTTGGAAGTGCAAATAAACGCAATGCTGCATGATTTTCAGTATTCCAAATAGCCTCTATAGCTGCTATTTTTGCGGGTTGATGCTCTAAAGTGTTTTTCCCATGTGAATCACCAATAAATATTTGGATTGGCGCAATAACAGAAGCCATCATTGTAGCCATGCCTAACATGATTCGAGCGTGTTTTATATGTCTTTTGCACCATAAATAATAAGCGCCAACACCTCCTACTACAAAAGCTGTCGTCAAATATGCAGCTGTCACCATGTGAAGAAGTCGGTATGGGAAAGATGGATTAAATATGACCTCAACCCAGTTGGTTGGCATAGCACGGCCATCTGCTGTTAGAGTAAAACCTTGAGGAGTTTGCATCCAGCTATTGGCAGAAAGAATCCAAAATGCTGACATCAAGGTTCCTACTGCAACGATGCATGTGGAAGCAAAGTGCATTTTTTTGCTTACACGTCCCCAGCCAAATAACATGATACCCAGGAATGATGCCTCTAAGAAGAAGGCAGTTAAAACCTCATAAGCTAGAAGGGGGCCTATCACATTTGCAACTTTATCAGAAAATATTGACCAGTTGGTTCCAAGTTGATAGCTTAGCACTACGCCGGAAACTACACCCATTCCAAAACACACGGCAAAAATTTTAATCCAGAATTTGTACAAATCACGAAAGCGTCCATCTCCTGTGGATAACCACCTCCATTCTAGGACAGCAAGATAGCTGCTTAATCCTATTGTAAATGCAGGGAAGATGATATGGAAACTAATCGTGAATGCAAACTGAATTCTTGCTAAAAGCATTGGATCTAGATCAAGCATTTCTGTGTTTTTTTGTTATATAGTATAATGATAGATGCCAAGCGCACAAAAGAAAAGTAGAACTTCAAGAAAATTTTAAAAGAGTAAGAAGTGAAAGCTAGGTAAAATTAAGTCTCATGAGTGATTATTATTATCTGCATATTTTTATTGGGAATGCATTCTAAATCAACACCTCGTACAAGGTCACCATCTTTGACGGGTTCTCCATTGATTTGTCCGGATCCTTTTGTGATATAAGCTATAAATTCACCATGTTCAGAAATATTTTGATCTTTATTTAGCATGCCAACTTTAAGAATAGTTCTGCTATCAAAAGTTTCATCTTGCTCTTTGTTGCCACCATAGATTTGGGTTACAGTTCCTTGCTTAAGGCTATAAGATTTATATCCAGCGCGTTCTCCTGGAGTTTCTGGCAAAACCCATAGCTGTATCATACGATTGCTCTCTGGATCTGGATTCACCTCATTATGGCTAAATCCTTCTCCGCCAGCTCTTTGCACTTGTACTTTGTTAGCTTCCATTCCTTTGCCATGCTCTAAAGACCCTTTGTGAGCAATACGGCCTTCAACCATTACAGAAATTACATCAATTTCTTTGTGAGAATGCAACCTAGTTTCTCCTTTTGGAAGAAAGCTAGCGTCTGCCAAATACACAAAACTTCCAAGGCCATCCCATGCGCTGCCATCTCCATTAATTCTTTTGTCTACAACTAGACGGTGCTCTTTGAGCCCTGCAAATCCTCCAAGAGGAAGGCTGTCTCTATGTAATATTTCTATCTGCATATTTATTTTCTCAAAGTTAAGGTGACAACTAGAGGATATTATCGATAACCTAGAATATAAAGTCAAGACAAGGAGATTCCTAGAAAGGTAAGTCTAAGATTTTATAATGGATTGGTTGCGGGGGCTGGATTTGAACCAACGACCTTCAGGTTATGAGCCTGACGAGCTACCGGGCTGCTCTACCCCGCGACATGAATGAGGCTATACATATATTATGTTTTACTGCCTTAGTCAAGTGATTCAGGTTGAAAATAGATGAAAAGCAGTATTATTGCTCGGCATTAGTCTCAATTATATTGCCAGAGACTCCTACCTCTTCTTGAAGAATGTTGCTAGGAGATGCAGGTTCATCAGTCAGTTCTTCTGCTACCTCATTTAAATCTGATTTGATTGGGTCTTGTGATTTTTCTGAGGAGCAATCTTGCTGTATGAGAATATCTGTTTCTGCATTGCTAGAGTTTGTGATATCTCTCCAGAATGCCTTGGTTTTATTCCATAGTTCTTTAGCTTCTGGTTTTACAGTGTCTTGCCAGAATGTCTGAGTATTATTCCATAGTTTTTTAGCTTCTGTTTTTATAGTTTTATTCCAGAATTCTTTTGTATCACGTTTTGCTTCTGCTAAGATTTTGTTTAAATTTTCTTTATTAAAATGCATAATAACCCTCCATATTAGATGGCGTGATTATAACTAGAATCTTTTATTTTGCAATCGAGGTTTTCTATGAATCCGAATCTTCAAAAGAGTGACCATATTTAAGTGCCCCGCATAAATTGCGAATAAGGTCTGATTCATCAAAGCATGTTTCGGATATGCAGTGTTTTTGTATGTTCTCTGTGATGTCTTTATTTTTAGCTTTGTGAATCTTTAATGCAGCATCTAAATCTTGCTTTGTGCTGCTATGTGCACGGGTGAGTAATTCATTTTTCAGTAAGGTGTCTATTTTCTTAATTTCTTTCTTTAGTAAGTCTTGCTCGTTTTCCAGTTCTCCTTCTTCAAGTATATCTTTTGGTATCTGTTCTGCTATCTTGGTTTTTCTAAGGGTTTTTGAGGTTTTGAGAGTTTTGAAATTACTTTTGATAATTTCAACTAAATCATATTCTTCAAACAAGCTAGATATAGTCTCAAGATGCCGTATTGGGGATTCAAGAGAGAATTTTATCTTGTCTGTGCAGATGGGTTTAGGAGTACTGCACTCAGCGGGCTCAACACTACTATGTTGTTGTATTACAGCAGTGGTATCCTGAGGTAGACGTGATACTACTTCATCAGCAAGTTTTTGATAATCAATAGGAGTGGTGGCTGTGGTATACGTTTTTGCGAAGTTCTCTGTAATTTGTTTTAGTAACTCTTCTGAGGTTTGAGTATTAGAATTAGATTTTTCTATATTATTTATCTTTGATTCTTTTTTCTTTAACTCCTCTATCTGTTTTGCGTCCATAATTTAAAACCTTACTGTAAGACCTAGTCCTGTCTCATGGGAGGACAGCTTGCCTGGGTTATTTGTGTATGTGTTTGTGGTAGAAGAAAAAGTTTCTGTGATAATAGATTTCTTTGCTTTTCCTAGATTCACATATCTATAGAAGATATCTAAATCAAAATCTTTAGAGATGCCTAGATTCGTCCCAAGACCAATAGTCCATGCAGGGCTGAATTTTGTCGTTTTATCAGAAGACCTCACAATGTGATCTGGATCTCCAGAAGGAATATCTCTACTCCAAAAATTCCCTAGATGGCTCCTTGATACGCCAACCCCTGCGGATAAGTAAGGTGAGAAAGATCCAAATTTGTAGAAATTATAGTAAGTATTAAGCATTAAGGTGGTGTGGCTAAAGTCTTGGTTGATCTCTTCGGTGTGATCTAACCCAGATACTATAGACCTACTAGAGTGTCTTAAGTTGCTCGTAGGCCTAAATGTAAGCGTAATATCTGATCTTATATGGTCATTGACTATATATCCTACTCCTGCCCCCAAAAACGTTGAGTTTGGGGTTTTAGCGTTATTATAGAATTTTTTGTTGAGTTGATGTGTAGGAAACGACGCCCCCCCCTCAATTTTGGCATAAAAAGAGCTCCTATCATCTCCGTGTGCAGACACACAAGAAATATAAGTGCAGGCTAGAAATATAATAGAAGCTCTTTTTATCATTACTACATCTCGTCGTGAGTTACACTTTCTTCTGTAGATACCATTCCAAGAAGAGGAACAGCATTACTGAAGTTTAACTCTGGGCATAAGTCAGAGATACTTTCGATGTCAGATTTGAATCCCTCATGCTGTTGTTCATTGAATGAGACTATTTTGATCACTCTGTTTATTCCAGCAAAGAAAGCGTCTAAGTCATAAGATGATACGCCATCATCTTTTACTCTTATATCTTGCATGTCCTCGTAAGCTTTCTCAATATCAGAAATATAATCACTTTCCATGCCTCTGAAGATTGCTTTGAAATTTGCCATAACATACTTTGCTTTTTGGAAAGCAACATGATCTTGTATTTGAGAAGACAGATCACTGTTAGTATTCGCAAGCTTACATACTCCTTTTATTAAGTAAGGAAGAGCAATATCTTTGAAATAAGCAACTTGCATAGCACCAACTGCACCAACGAAGTGGCCAGAAGCTTTTGTATCTAGATTTTCCATCGCTTCTTTGCTATCTATCCTTGGGTTTGAGTAGAATTCAGGTCTGTGGATAGACACTGGGTTATCTGCATACACAGCAAGAGCTGTGTTCTGATCTTCTCCAGATCCCCAGACATCTTTTAGAACTTCAGCAGTTTTTTTGAAATCCGAGTCAAAGGAGTCGCGTACTTTACCTGCATCTGCACCAAATTCCTCATTTTGATTTGATGGCTTGAACTCTGAGTTCAAACTAAATACAGAATCTCTTAATTCTCTTACAGCGGTATTCATTTCTGTAATAGCAGGGTATTTTTTATTATAAAGCATTGCTTCTTCCGCAGATTCTAGAAGCTCTACTAGGTGGTTAGCTTGGTCTTCATAAGACAGTTGCTTGTCTTGATATGCAGACGTATCCACAACACCTCCTTCTACTAGTTCTTTAATCTTTGTTATTAACAAAAGGTCGTCAATAGATTCGTGTGATTTAACAGATTTACATTCTTTGATTTCGGCTTGCAAACCGTTTTCACAAGCAGCTTTGACAAATTCAAGAATTTCGCTTTTCTCGCTTTCTAGAAGTGCTTTGTTTGGGTTTAGTAGCGCTTTAGCAAAGATTTCCTCTTTTGAGTTCTCTGAATTTAACTCAAGAACATTCTTGAATTTTTTTGCTATATTTTCGAATTTTGCTTCGTAAGAAGCAAGTTTACCTGTATAAGACATAAATGTTATTCCTCTCGTGTTAGGTTAAAATTAATTAAAAATAAAAAATATATTTAATATAAATACATAGATGGAAGGTTTACATATGCAGAAACTTCATGTCAACGATAAAAAACAATGGTTAAGCAATATTAGTGTTTTAACTCTTTTGTAAACAAAAGATAGTAATTCAGGGGTGTGTATTAAAATGGTAAGTACAGTAAGGTTTGTAGGGAAGGATAGTAAGATATTATTAAATCGAGTGTAGTAAAGATTGTGTTAAATTCTCCACATTCTTTTTTGCTGCAGCTGAGATTAGGTGGATTTCTTTTTGTAGTTTTTCTTTGAAGAATTTTTGTTTTTCTTCTGCGAATTCTTCTGATGCTGCATCTATTTTATTAAGCGCAATTATCTCGATTTTTCCTGCTAAGGTGGCGCTATATTTCTCTAGTTCCTTACGTATAGTATAGTAATTTTCCAGGGGATTCTCTGAAGTAATATCTATTAGGTGCAGAAGTATTTTGCATCTTTCGATGTGCTTTAGGAATTTATCGCCAAGCCCAATCCCATCACTAGCTCCCTCTATTAACCCAGGAATGTCAGCAATAACAAATTCTTCTTGGTCAACATATACAATGCCTAACTGAGGTTTTAAGGTGGTAAATGGGTAATCAGCTATTTTTGGTTTTGCAGAAGTTACAACAGATAGGAAGGTTGATTTCCCAGCATTGGGTAAGCCAATAATTCCAACATCAGATATAAGTTTTAATTTTAACCATACCCATAACTCTTCACCTGCATCCCCTAAGGTGGTCTTGGTTGGGGCTCTATTTACTGAGGTTTTGAAATTCGAGTTTCCTAATCCTCCTCTTCCTCCATATGCGATTGTTTCTACCTGTCCTTCTTTTACAAAGTCTATGATAAGAGTTTGGTTGTCTTCAGCAAAAACTTGTGTTCCGACAGGGACTTTTAATAGGAGGTTTTCACCAGTGACTCCACTCTGATCCCTTCCTTTTCCGTGCTCACCTTTTTTTGCTTTAAAGTGCTGCTGATAACGATAATCTATTAGGGTGTTCAGATTATTTACGGCTTCTATAACGATTGAACCACCGCTACCACCGTTACCACCATTTGGGCCGCCTTTTGGTATGTTCTTCTCTCTACGAAAGCTCAAACATCCTCTTCCTCCATCTCCAGCTTTCAGATAGATTTTAGCCTCATCTAGAAACTTCATATGGGTTCCAATTTAAATATAAGGAAGTGTAGTAGGGGTGATTAGGAATTTATAACTTCTACGAAATTTTTGTTTTTCCCTTTTTTTGAGAATCTCACAGCTCCTTCTACAAGAGAGAACAAAGTGTGATCTTTACCCATGCCTACATTTGCACCTGGGTGAAATTTTGTACCACGCTGACGTACGATAATATTTCCTGGGATTACTTGCTCGCCTGCGTATTTTTTGACTCCAAGTCTCCTACCGGCTGAATCTCTACCGTTCTTCGAACTACCACCAGCTTTCTTCTGTGCCATATCTCTAACTCTTTAAGCTTTAGTTTTTATTTCTTTTATTTCGATCTCAGTCAAAGATTGTCTGTGACCATTTTTACGTCTGTGATTTTGTCTTCTTTGCTTTTTGAAAACAATTATTTTCTCTCCTCTGAATTGCTTTATAACTTCTCCGTGAACGGATGAGTTTGCAATTACTGGAGCACCAGCAACAATTTTATCAGCTCCACCTAAAAGAAGAACTTGATCAAAAATAACTTTGCTTCCGGACTCGCCACCTAATTTTTCTACAGTAATTTTGTCTCCTTCTGAGACCTTATACTGTTTACCACCTGTTTCTATTACTGCGTACATAACTCAAAATTCTTTATGAAGGACTTACTTTTAATACGATATGCAATAAATGTCAAATAAAGAATTCATTATTTTTGAGATATAGGATATAAAAAGATGGAGTTTTTATAAAAGAAGGAGAGATGCCAGAGTGGTCGAATGGGGCGGTCTCGAAAACCGTTGTAGGGTTTATGCTCTACCGAGGGTTCGAATCCCTCTCTCTCCGCCAGTTTTATTGGGTTATATATGAAAAATATTACCAAAAAGGCAGTATTAGGCTTATTAAACTGTATTCTCATTATTTATTTCTCTACGAGAAAGCGAACGCCTAAACCTGGTCCTGTAACTATTGTTGGCATGCTGAAAACCGCCACTGGCCTTGGTGCCGCTGCTCGCCTTACATTAGAAACATTTCATAAACTTAGCTTTAACGCGACATATTTTGACGTTAGTAAGCTATTCACAAAGAACTGCATAACCACTACCTTGCCGGAGAAGTTAAAAAAAGAAGAAGGAGGGGTTCTTGTAATACAAAACAACCCAATACATTTGCCTATAATATTGTTCCTCATTGGTTTTACTAAATTAAAAAATAAGAACATTATTTTATATGCGGTTTACGAGATGAAGGATATTCCTAAATCTTGGGTGAAGCCATGTGAACTGGTTGATGAAATATGGGCGCCTTCTGAATTTGCCGCAGAAGCTTATAGAAGGTCTATTCCTGGGAAAGAAATTCGTATGGTTCCACATTTCGTTTGTGTAGATTCTCCAGAGAGGAAGGTAGAATACGATAAATCAATAAAAGTACTATCTATTATCGATATAAATTCGGGTTTTTATAGAAAGAATCCAATGGCAGTGTTGCAACTATTCTCTAAGGTTGATAATCCTGATGTTGAATTTATATTAAAAATTAGTGGTCGTGAGAAAAATCAAAAATACTATGATATGATTTTAGATGCCGCATCAAATATTCAGAATCTTACTATTATAGATAGGAAATTCTCAGATCAGGAGAAGGATGATTTAATATCTTCTGCAGATATATTACTATCTCTGCATCGAAGCGAAGGATTTGGTTTGATTTTAGCTGAATCTATGCTTTTAGGAACGTCGATTTTATGCACGGGGTGGTCTGCTCCACCAACATTTTTGCCTGAAGAGTGCGCTTCATATATAAAATACAAACTTATTGATGTAGATGATCCTCAAGGTAAATATGAGAATAAGGGAAAATGGGCAGATCCAGATTTGGAGGATGCAATACAGAAATTAAATAGGTTGATTGAAGATCGGAACTTCAGGGAGCAATTGGCGAAAAAAGCACTAACGCATGCAAGAGAGTATTTTAGTGATAAGAATTTTGGGGAATGGGTGAGGGGGTCTGAGGTAATGCAGGAGTACGCAGAATCGTAGAAAAGCCCCACGGAATTTGCGAGGCTTTTCTTTTAAGATCTTAAAAGTCGTTATAATTAAAATGCTTCGCCTCCGCAAAATTTAGGTGTTTCTCCTGTTGTAACAGTATACTCATGTGTTACATCTGTTGAGTCGGAGTCCTCCCAATAATGGTTACCGTTGCCATGATTGCCAGCAATATTATTAAAAACAATACCCTGGGCAGGAGCATGTGCTACATTTGCTACCCCTCCATTTTCAAGGAGTGCTCTTGCTACATATTCATAGGCACGGGTATAAGCAACATCTAAAGCGGTTGCTCCTACTGCATTTACTGCATTGATGTTAACGCCTTGTGTGATTAACTCTAGAACCATATCTTGGTGTCCAGCTGCAGCAGCAACATGAATTAACGGAGATCCAAAGCTATTTACAATGGAAGCTAAATCTACGTCATTAGTCTTTAGTATTCTTTTTAGTTCTGCGATATCGTCCTCAAAGACAGCTTTAGTAATTTTACTATGTATAGGCATTTTCTAATCTTTATTAATTGATAAGGAATGAATTAATATAAATTAATGTATTAATCAATGCTTAAAATGAGTAAATTTATTATTTTTTTCTTGATCTAAATTTAGGGTAGAGATCTCTAGAAAAAAGGGAAACTTAGGTTGAAAAGTATGCAGAAGAAGTTAAATCTTTTGTAATTTCCAGAGCTGGTTATAAAGACTATTCTTTTTGAGAAGTAGTTCTGCGTGAGACCCTTCTTCTGCGATTTGACCTTGGTCAAGAACTAGAATCCTATCCATGTTTTTCAATGTAGATAGTCTATGGGCGATTGCCACTACAGTAGTTTTTTTATCTTCAATTAAGATGCTCAGTGAGTCTTGTATCTTTTTTTCAGTTTTGCTGTCTAGAGATGAGGTTGCTTCGTCTAGCACTAGTATGGGAGCGTCTTTGAGGATTGCACGTGCTATAGCAATTCTTTGTCTTTGCCCACCGGATAGCTTGAATCCTTTGTCTCCTACAATGGTATCATATCCTTGTGGAAGGTCTTCTACATCTTCATGAATATGAGCTTCTTTACTCACCTTGACCACGTCGTGGTCAGTTGCAACAGGATTGCCATAACGTATATTGTCCATAATTGTCTTGTGGAACAGCATATTATCTTGTGGTATTACAGCTATTTTTTCTCGTATGGAGTCGGCTTTTACATTGGCGATATTTTGTCCATCGATCTTCACGGACCCTGAACTAATATGGAAGTATTTTAGTAGGATATTTACAAGTGTAGATTTACCTGCCCCGGAATGCCCCACTATTCCTACTTTTTCTCCAGGTTTGATTTTTATATTTATATCTTGGAACATTTTCTTGTTCTGATCGTAAGAGAAGGACATATTTTCTATGATGATCTCTCCTTTTGTAATCTTAATATTCTTTGCGTTAGGCTTGTCTTTAAGCTCATGAGGTGTATTTAAGAATTCAAAAGAGCTTGTAAAGTCTCCAACGAATTGCGCGAATACTTGAAGTTTAGAAATAAGAGAAATCAAATCATTCGAAATAGCAAAAACTATTCCGAATACAAATACAAAATCACCTATAGAAACTAGACCCTGATTTC
The DNA here is from genome assembly GCA_047404135.1 of Rickettsiales bacterium. Classification (GTDB taxonomy): domain Bacteria; phylum Pseudomonadota; class Alphaproteobacteria; order Rickettsiales; family JABSSG01; genus JAHZKS01. Next base: position 209,837 of record JBDOIT010000002.1, on the reverse strand, counting down.
TGGCTTCTATCATCATAAAGAGAATAGAAATGAACATTACAAGGTAGAAAAGGCTCGCAACTAACTGCATAACGAAATCATATCTATATAATGCTACTTGTCTTGGCATAAAGTCTTTTGAGATATTTTTTTCTAGATCTTTTAATTCTACTTTTCTTGTCGCAAAAGAGAACAAAGAGGCGATATTTGTTATCTTGTCTGCCAAAGTTCCTACTAGCCTATGCCTTGCCTGAGTTTCTTCAAAGGAATATAGGTTCATTTTCTTAGACATAAAATAGAATACAATGAAAAATGCAACTCCCCAAAGGAACATAAACGCACCTATCTGGTAGCTCACTGTGAACAATACAACCATGTTTATAACATTAGAGAGTAGTGAGATAGAGATGCCATGATGAAACTGTTCCCAAAGAGTATCGTATCCATCCAGTATTCCCCTTAGCTTGCTTGTGACATTCGCAGGAAAATTATTTAAGAAGAATTTATAAGAATGGTTTTGAACATAGTCATAAGATGCTGTGACAATGTTTTTTCTAACTTTGGGTTCGATTTTCCACTCTAAAACGTTATTTACTCTCCATGCAAGACTAATCAATATCTGAGTGGATATAAATAATATTATTGGGTAAGATAGATCTGTATATAAAAAACTTTTTGACTCTGTTAGGGCATCCAGAAGCAATTTAACAGAATAATTGTAGAGAAAAGGGTAGAATGATGTAAGGATGGGAGCTAACATCATGATAAAGTATTGCCATTTATATGGCTTAATCATTTTCCATAGAAATAGAAATGCATTTCTCATAGATTTTTCAAAAACATTAATACGCTAGAAGTATATATACCTTTTTTGCAAAAAAGTATAGAATATATTAGACATACGAATCTTGAGTGCATGTAGGGTAGCTATTTGCACCGCAAGCAAATAACAAAAGAAACGAGAGAGCGAATGAGCAGTGATCGCAAGTAGGAATACTGTAAGAATTTAGATTTCATTAAAAGAAAAATGTCTAATATATCGGATCAAAAGATTACTCAGGCTGATATAGAGGAAACATCGAAGACATTAGGTGTTTATAAAGTATGCTCAGAAGTGGCAGAGGAGGTAAAGGTAGTAGCCGAAGGTATTTCAGTAGACAGACAATACGATGCTATGCCTAAATTAAACAAGGCACTAAACCTCTATAATAAAATAGCACACAAGAACGAATTTATTTAGAATGAAGTATATACAAGAGTATGTGTCCATATTCTCAATAAAGATCTAAAAGATGCATCACACAGGCTTGTCAATACTGATGCGTTAGTTAAGATAGAAGGTGAGTCAGTAGACGAGTGCTTTGGAGCTACTAATGATATTGTGGGGTACTATGGCTTAGTGGAGGGGTATTCAAGCTATGTGTCGTTACATGATATATGTGGACTCTAGATGAATGATCAACCAATTTATAGATATTGTAGCTATGATCGGGTAATAGAAGAATTTACAAAATTCTGGCTGGTGAGCATGTCAATCTTTAATATATATTAAGTATTAGGGCAGTATACTTGGTTTCTTTTTAGCAAATAGCTCTGAGAATATAAAGACTAGCGCAGAAAGCAGAACACAGCAGATAGTTCTATATTCGTAGCTAGAAAGAAGAGCAAAACATAAGAATACTCCAAACCCAGTGAAGCATGCTCCATATGCTGATCGTATATCTGGAGATTTCAAGATCAATGCTCCCATGATTGGTATGAAGAGTGCAGATATTGTTATTTCGTATGAAACGATCATGATAGGGATAACTTCACTTGCAAAGAAGGAGCATAGCATTGCGCCCATACCTACAACAATAGTTACTAACTTAGAAGATCTTGTGGTTTTCTCCTTTGTTCTGCTTTTAAAAAAATCAAAATCTAACGAGATATTAGAGCTAAGCGCGCATAGGATAGAGTCTGCTGTTGACAGTATTGCCATCAATATAGCTGCTGCGAATATACTTGTTACATATGGGTTTGTTAAGTTAGAAACAACCTCTATTAAAACACTGCTTCCAAATACAGGCATCTTGATTCCCCTAGCTAAAATTCCTAGATATGTTGGTAAAGAAGTTGCGATGACTAATAAGATTGCTGCAAAGATCATTGCGTAGGGAACGGACTTATGGGATCTTGCCGCAAAGCATCTTTGAGCCATATCTTGCCCTATCATATTCGATAGGCATGGAATAATTAGCCAATTTATCCAAGGAATATTAGTTGCAAGAGTTGGGTTGATATTTAAGGGCACGTCTGAAGTGAGCTTATGAGGCAAGAAGGAAAAGGTGATAGAGAATGCTACAAGAACAAAAATAATTTGCAGGACATCTGTTTTTGTAACTGCATTTAGCCCACCTGTGGTTGTGTATATAATGATGGCTGTCCAAAATACTACAAAGGCGATATTGCTATTTGCGCCTATAGAAAGGGCAAATTTTCTTGCGGAAACACCGATTGCAACCAAGAGTAAGAACATTGATAATATATATAAAAGAGATGCAAATGTTCTTAAAGTATCGGAGTTGTATGTTTTTTTGAAAATCTCCGGCACTGTTGATACGTGCATTTTTCGGAATTTAGAGCCAAGGCCAAGTGATAGCAAGATTAAACCTAACGCAATTCCAGAGGAATAGGATATAGCTTTCCATCCGTGGGAATACGCAGCTTCTGCTGTTCCGATAATTGCTCCACCACCTAATTGCGTTGCTAGGATGGTCATGAACACCTTGAAGAAGCCTAGGTTTCTTCCGCTTAAGAAGTAGTCTGAGTCATTTTTTATTCCTTTTGCAGTTTGTTTCCCTATAAAGACTGAGTATCCTAGTATTACTCCAGAAAGACCAAAAAATAAAAAATAATTCATAGATTCCCTTCCAATCCTTTTGAGTTTGTGATACAAGACACGAGTGTGTTATTCTATACAAAAAAAGCGTAGGTTCCACATAATTTTTTAAAACATATTAAACGGGGTGCGGCTGCTGAGAGGTTATTACCAACCCGTATAACTTGATCCAGGTAATGCTGGCGGAGGAATTTGAAATGTTTATTTTTATCATAGGTACGTTAGCGTGCCTTACTAGCACTGTATCTTTAATACCACAAATCTATAAAGCATATCAAACCAAATCGGTTGCAGATCTTTCGTCGGTTATGCTATGGAATTTCTGTATATGCTCGTTACTATGGATAATTTATGGTTTTACAACAGATAGCGCAACAGTATGGGTTACTAACATCATTATGTTAGTCTGCTCCATAATCTTGGTTGTTTTTAAGTTGAAATATCAAGGAGAAGATGATTAAGTTAGAAAATTTTGAGGCTGTTATATGCCTTAAGGGCAGTTTGCCTGGAAAGAATTTTTTTGATCGATCAGAAAGTAGCGAGGTTACAGTTATTGCTGCAGATGGAGGCGCTCGTAGGCTTATGGAAATGAATGTTATACCAGACTTTATAGTAGGGGACATGGATTCGTTGAAAGGCTATGAAGGTATATGCGACACAAAAATTCATAGAGACAGTGGACAGGATTCAAACGATTTTGAGAAATCTTTATTTTTCTTGAGAGATAGAAATATCAAAAAAATACTAGTACTAGGTGTAAATGGAGGGGAGATAGATCACGTAATAAACAATATCAAAACTTTTCTGAGATACTCTGATCAATTTGATATGTTCTTTTACGATGAGCCAGATTTTGGAGAATCCAAGATTGGCAGAGCCGTTAATGGATCTATGGATTTGGATATTGATGAAGGGAAAGTTATTTCTTTATTTTCATTTGATGAGGGGAAAATCAACACTAAAGGAATGAATTGGGAGATAGAAGATAAGGAATATCACGTGATGAAAGCATCCGCTGCTAGAAACAGGTCCAAATCGGGTAAGGTTAATGTTTCTACTACGGGCACAAAGCTTCTTACCGTCTACTCTGGAAGCATATAAACGACATCAAAGTCAAAATATGCATCTGGGAAGGGTTCGTTTTTTAAAGGGAAAACACCACAATTTCTGATCGTAAGGATCAAAGTCATTCTCTATCAGGGGTATTTTTGAGATAGAGTCTTGACTCTTTCTGCCTCTTTGTGAGCTCTGTGTTGTTGATAAAGCTAATCACATCAAACAACTCTTTTTTTGAGAAATTTGGATAGAATGTATCGTTGTTTTTGAGACTATTATTTTGTGACCATTTTGCAAAATAATAAGAGGCTTTTTGAGGTCTGAATGCATCATACGATACTAAATGAAACCATCGTTCTTAAGTGTTTTTTGAACTTACATTAAATGAGTGGCGTCGGCTTCATAAATAATGACTGATTTATCGGAGAAGTATCCTGGTGTTGGTGTTCCTATGAAATGATATGGAATTCTACACCTTATTGACGGTTTAATACCTTCTATCTAGTTCATTTAATATTACAAACCCTTTTTACATAAAATGCCCTAATATACTTAACCCAAAGCGAGAATAGGTTGTTTTTGTAATTCTGTAAAGTAATGAGGATGGGTTGCTATATTCGTAGACATTAAAAACATTTTTGGTGTTTATTCTTTAAAAGACCTTTATAATTTTATTACTTAGACTTGAATTTAATGGGATAGTTTGATGCAGAAAGATATGCAATTTTCAGAATTGATGTGTGCAAAATTTTGCCATGATTTATCTGGTTCTATCGGAGCAGTGAATAACTCTATTGATTTCTTGGAGTCAAAAAACGAAGAAATGAGAAAAAAAGCCTTAGAGCTAGTGAAGTTCAGTGCTAAGCAATCAGTGGACCGTGTATCGTTTTTTAGACGCGCTTATGGATTTGCATCCCACTCTGCAGATGCAAATTTGACTGATATCAAAACTCTTACAAAGGCATTTTTAGACGATTCTAGATTCGAGGTGATTTTTAAAAAGCCTTGGGATTCTATATCTGTGACTGCTTCTTTGGGAAAGTTAATAATGAATGCTATAATCATACTTTCTGGATCTGTTATGGGAGGGGGAAAATTTGATATTACATTTAATCACAATAATGGCAGGGTAAAGATTAAAGTCTATGCTGTCACGGTGCAGATATCTTCTGAATTAACCATGATTTTAAGAGGAGATGGTGCTGGTATTGGGAAAAATGCACGTAATATTCAGTTTTTTTATACTTACGAACTAGCAAAAACTGTGAAATATGCTATAGATATTGAGGAATCGCAAGGTGCGGTGTCGTTACATCTATCACGTTCTTAAAATGGTTTTAGTATGATGAGCAATAAATTTTGCGGTGTTTTTACAGCACTGATCACTCCTTTTAACTCTGATGGATCAGTAAATTTTCATCAGTTCGAGAATCTTCTTAAGTCTCAAATGAGCAGCAAGATTCATGGATTAGTAGTATGCGGCACTACTGCGGAGAGCCCATGCTTATCTGAAGAGGAAACCTTCAAGCTAATAGATATATCTGTAAGATGTTCAGATGGAAGGGTTCCAGTTATTGCGGGTGTTGGGTTAAATAATACTGCTAAAACATGCAGCAATGCATTGAAAGCTCGGAATCTAGGAGTAGATGGGCTTCTAATAATTGCACCCTATTATAATAAGCCCTCTAAGGAGGGTATTATTGCCCATTTTACAGAGGTAGATAGTAAGGTTGATATTCCTATAATAGTTTATAATCACCCGGGTCGCACTAGTGTAGATGTAGATGTGAGTATGTTAGAAAAGCTAAGTAAGCTCAAAAATGTTATTGGAATCAAAGATGTTTCTGGCGAAACATCTAGGATATTGGATACTCAGAAAAGAGTAGGGGAGCATTTTGTGCAGTTTTCTGGAGATGATGCTAATATATTGCCATTCTACTCTCATGGAGGACACGGAGTTATATCTGTTGCATCGAATATTTTCCCAAAGGAAATGCTTGAGATATATAAAAGATTTTCTGAAGGTAATACTATGGAGGCGCTAAAGATATACAAAAGGTATTTTGATATTTTCGAGCTGTTAGGTTGTGAAATAAATCCTGTGCCTGTAAAATATTGCGCTGAGTTAATGGGTGTATGTTCTCAGAATGTAAGATTGCCTCTAGTAACTCTGCAAAAGCATAATAAGGATCTTATTAATAAGGCTATGTCCGAATTAACAGTGCTGACATGAAGCTAATTACCAATAATAAAAAAGCACGTCACGAATATTTTATTGAAGATAGTTTTGAAGCGGGGATAGTTTTGCTTGGAACCGAGGTGAAGTCTATTAGAAAGAACGGAATTAATATCAATGATTCTTTTGTTAGTATTAGCAAAGGAGAGATGATGCTTATGAATTCTCATGTTCCTAGATATGAGAAAGCTACAATGCAGAACCATCAGGAGAATAGATATAGAAAACTTCTTCTGCACAAGAGAGAAATGAATAAGATAGTGGGGAAGATAAAAAAATCCGGCTACACAATGGTTCCACTAAAGGCGTATTTCAACTCAAGGAATCTAATAAAATTAGAAATTGCTATAGCTAAAGGTAAAGATAACTCGGATAAAAGGCAGACTGTCAAAGAAAGAGAGTGGAAGCGAGAAAAAGCGCATCTTCTAAAGCACAACCAAAGGTAAGGATATTTGCTCTTTATTAACAGAGGGTGTATGTGAAAAAGAACAAAGTGGATCCGGTGAGCATAAAGATTCTGAGAGAGATAAAATCAAGAGAGGAAAGTTAATAAAAAATTATTCTAATGCTCTTCTTTCTAATGGCATCCTTGGTGTTGCGCATATAATACGAATAGCTTAAAAATTAAACCTTTATTGATTGGCGATTTTGTGCTAGCATGTCTAAACGAAAACTTGTTCATTTAATTCAATTCAGAGGTTTCTATGGCTATCGGAGTGTCTTTTAACATAGGCGATTCAGTTGTTTATCCTTCCCACGGTGTTGGTAAAATAGTAGATATCGAGGAGCAGCTAATCAGTGATTTGACAATTGAATTATTTGTTGTCAATTTTGAGAAAGACAAGATGTCCATGAGGATACCTATGAAAAAAGCTGAGAAAGTAGGTTTGCGTCACTTGGTTACACGAAAAGAAATGGACAGAGTGTTAGATGTTCTTGAGAGTACCCCGAAAGCTGCAAGAGGAATGTGGAGTAGAAGGGCTGCGGAATACGAGTCAAAGATTAATTCTGGTGAATTAATTCTTGTTGCTGAAGTAGTGAGAGACTTATTCAAAAATTCTGAAGATACTAACCGTTCTTATAGCGAAAGAGTAATATACGAATCTGCCCTTTCAAGATTGGTGAAGGAATATTCTGTAATTTATCAAATTTCCCTTGAGAAAGCATCTGAGCAATTGCTTAGTGTAATCAAAGAAAAGCAAGCCGCTTAATTTCTATACCTTCTGATTTTTTTATATTGATGGGGTGGATGGTACCCGCGGCCGGACTTGAACCGGCAAGAGCTAATGCTCCACGGATTTTAAGTCCGTTATGTCTACCAATTCCATCACGCGGGCATTTTTACTCATAAGATTCTAAGCGCTCTCATTCTTTTGTAGTTTTTCAAGACGATCTTCGCTGACTTTCTTTCCCTCAGATACAAGTAACATCGGAATCCCATCAACAACAGGAAAAGCAAGTCTAGCTTTTATACTGATGAGTTGTTGATTTTCATGATCGTAGATTAGCTTATCTTTTGTAATAGGACAAGCTAAAAGATCAAGCAAAGAAGAGTGCAAATTCATATTAAATACTTTGTGGTATATATAGAGGAAAAATACAATCTATAGAAAATAAGTAAAGCAAATTCTTAATTTTTTACAATTAAATTTAGTTTAATAGGGTTTGTATTGCATTATCTGATCAATACTGGAGATTTTTAGATGCGTTCTTAAGAAGATCTTCTTGTTTAATAGTTTTTCTATCTCTCCCCTTGCTTTTGTTCCAATTTTTTTTATTAGATCTCCTTGTGCTCCTAGTATTATTTTTTTGTGGTTACGGTCTCTAACTCTGATCAGTATATCTATTACATCGGTTTTTTCTTGCTCTTTCCAATGCTCAACTTCTACGTATGTTGAGTACGGTATTTCTTTGTTAGTGAATAAGAATATTTTCTCTCTAACAATTTCTGAGATCATGAATTTGAGAGGTGCTGTGGTGATTTCATCTTCTGAGAAAGGCCATGGGAAGGTATCAGCAGAAGATATTAAATAATCTAATAAAGACTCTATTCCTTTTTTCTTTAGAGCTGAGATCACAAAAGTTTGGTTAAAATTATGTAACTCATTAAGCTTGCTGATGATTGCGAGTAAATCTGGCTTTTTCACCTGATCAATTTTATTGATCAGGAGTATAGCGGGCACTTTTTCTTTTTGGATGTTTTCTATTATTTTTTTGTTTGCATCGGTAAGTGGGTGTTTTGCATCTATCAATAAAGCGACCTCATCTGTACCAGAGATCATCTGTAGAGCGCAATCTACCATTGCTTTGTCAGTATAGGTTTTGGGGGTAAACAGACCTGGCGTATCGATGAATATCAGTTGTGTGTCTCCAAAGATTTTGATACCTTTTAGTGATGTTCGTGTGGTTTGCGCCTTTGGTGTAACTATAGATATTTTTTGATCCATCAATAGGTTGAGTAATGTTGATTTTCCAACATTAGGAGCGCCAACAAATGTGATGAATTTAGTTTTTTTTGTCATTTTGCTTTATATATTTTATAATGTTAGCAGCAGCATTTTTCTCTGCGTCTTTCTTAGAATGACCATGTCCAGTAGTTTTAGGAAGATTGCTCACGCAAACGGTGACTGTAAAATGAGGATTATGATCTGGTCCGCCCTTCTCAGAGACATTATACACGGGAATATTATAATGGTGTGATTGTGCCCATTCTTGCAAAAATGTTTTCTCATCAACAGGTGGATAGATGTTTTGTTCTATTACCGGGATCCAGTGTTTTTTTATGAATGCAGTTGGAGCTTCAATGCCTCCATCTAAATATAAGGCTCCTATAATCGCCTCCATAGTATTTTCTAGGATTTTTATATTATCTCTCCCTCCGGTTCCTTCCTCGCTATCAGATAGAATGACGTGATGTTGAACCCCTAATCTTTCTGCAATTTTGGATAAAACCTTTCCATTGATTGCAGCGGAGCGTCTTTTTGCTAAATCGCCTTCTTGCTCATTTTTGAACTTACTGATCAATATTGCAGTTACGGCTAGGGTTAGAACGCTATCACCTAAAAACTCTAAGCGTTCGTAGTTCTTCTCTTCATTGGCACTAGGGTGAGTCAGTGCCTCCTTTAGTAGAGCGATATTATTAAAAGTATAATTAAGGTTTTTAGAAAAATCTGAAAACATATTATTTTACCAACGAATAAAAAAATCTATCTAATTTTAAATTAAGTAATATATTCGGTATATTCCACCAACTTATTTCAGGAGAAGAAAATAGTACAGTGCTTACCTTTCCTAAAAGATTTTCTTCTGGGACAAAGCCAATGGGGCCGTTTTGATCTCTACTATCTCTAGAATCATCTCTATTGTCTCCCATCACAAAATAATGCCCTTTGGGCACTGTAAACTCTTCTGTTGTATCGAACCTCGAGTTTCTATACAGGTCTAAGCTTCTATGTTGTGCTCCGTTAGGTAGTGCTTCAAGATATTGAGGGACATCTATATTGTCATGATATTTAAATAATCCACTGATTACCTTAGGTACTCTGTGGTCATTCACATATAGCACTCCATCTATCATTTGAATTTTGTCACCAGGAGTTCCTATTATTCTCTTCACATATATTTTGTCTGTTTCAAAAACAACAATATCTCCTTGCTGAGGTTTGTTATATACAAGTATTCTTCCTTTAAATAAATTTGGGGAAAAGGGAAAGGAGTATCTGCTAATTCCGTAAGAATACTTACTCACCACTATGCGGTCACCTATAAGTAAAGACGGCAACATAGAGGAGCTAGGTACTACATATGGTTCATAAAGTACTGATCTAAATATCAGAGCGATGAATACAAGAGCCACTATTTCTAATAGATTCTCTATAAAACTTTTATCTTTCTTTTTGGCCTTCATAATGCATTTCTTCTATTAAACAGGATCCTGTCATGTCTCTAGGAACTTTAAGGTTAAGAGCTCTCAATATAGTGGGGGCTATATCCGATAAAGTTCCATCCCTCATTTTGGTGTCTCTTTTGTTGTTATTTACGCAGATAAATGGTACGGGGTTTAGAGTGTGTGAAGTATAAGGAGATTTTTTCTTATTATCAAACATAATCTCTGCATTACCATGGTCTGCAGTTATAAACAGGCTTCCATTTTTCTCTGTTACTATGTTAGCTAATTTTTCTATACATTGATCTAAGTATTTTATTGCTTTAATGGTTGCATCATAATTTCCTGTATGCCCAACCATGTCAGCATTTGCATAATTAACTACTATGAAATCATATTTTTCTTCTTTTATGGAATGAATTAACTTAGAGGTTATCTGGTTTGCAGACATTTCTGGTTTTCGGTCGTATGTTTTTATATTTGGGGAATCAATCAATATATGGTCTTCTTTTTTATATGGTAGATCTCTTCCGGAGTTTAAGAAAAAAGTTACATGGGCATATTTTTCTGTTTCTGCAATTTTTAACTGTGCAAGACCTTGGCTTGCAATGACTTCGGATAAGATGCGCTCTACTGGTTTTCTGATAAAAATAGGCTGTGCAATTTTTTCTAGATCTTCAGCGTATGATGTCATCGTAAGAATATGGGATAACACTATTTTTTTTTGCGTAGTGATCGATCTAACAATTTGCCTCATACGATCAGCGCGGAAATTTGTGAAGATAATTGAATCTCCATCTTGTACTCCATTAAATTTTTTATTGGATTGAGGAGTAATAAATTCATCTGTTATTTTGCCTTCATAGGATTTGGATATTGCATCTTGGGGATCAACAAAAGTTTTATTTCCTCCGTCAATAATAGCGTCTAATGCTTTTTCTGTTCTTTCATTTCTATTATCTCTATCCATGCTATAAAATCTCCCGCTAAGTGTTGCAATGGAAATATAGGGATGAGATTCAATGAGTTTTTTGATTTTGGATATGAATCCTTTGGAGGATTTAGGTAGCGTGTCTCTGCCATCGCAGATTATATGAATATGGGTTCTTATTCTTAGGGAATTCAAGAATTTTGCGATGTGAAGAGTATGATCAATATGCGAATGCACTCCTCCATCTGAGATTAATCCTATAAGGTGGCAGTTATGTTGCTCTTTGTCGAAATTATTTATGAATTCAGTAATTGCTTCAGTTTTGACAAATGATCCATCGGAAATCGATCGGTTTATTCTTATAAGGTCCTGCTCGATCACTCTGCCGCTACCTATGGTCATGTGTCCTACTTCAGAATTTCCCATTTGGCCCTTTGGCAATCCAACTTCTTCTTCAGAAGCAAATAGCTTGGAATGAGGATAGTTTTGCAGCAAGGAATTGAAAAATTCGGGCTTTGCGTTAAATATTGCATTATGAGGTGACGGAGGTGCAATTCCCCATCCATCTAAAATACATAATACTACAGGCTCTTTCTTGTTCATAAATCATATTTTTTATCTACAGTATGTATCATATAAGATTTTTGAATATGTGTGTATTATAATTTTTTTAAGCATGTGCAGATAGAAAACGCTCTATTTCGATATTTAGCTCTTCTTTATTATAAGGCTTTGCAGTATATACAAATATCCAATCGGTGCATATTCATGCATTTCTGAAGTATCGATGTCGTATTTTGCACTGGTCTGCAGGATAATAGGCGTGTGTTTATATTTTATATGAGATCGGAGGAGTTTTACTAGTTTGGTACCTCTAAGGTCAGGAATGAATATATCTAATAAAATAAGATCAGTTTTTTTCTATGTATATCAAAAAGCATTTTCCCTGAGTTAAATTTTGATATATCTAAAATATTATTTATTAAAGAAAAAAGATTGTGCTCACTATAATCTAACTATTAAAATAAAAGATTGTTATTTGTTTTTTGATTTACTCATTTTATTTAAGAACTTCTCGAAGTCTTTAGCTTCTGAAAACTCTTTATATACAGAGGCAAAGCGCACATAAGATACTTCATCAAGATATTGTAATTCTTCCATGATAATTTTTCCTATTTCGTTTGTTTGAATCTCTCCCTGTCCTGATTTTTCTATTTTATCTATGACTCTATCTACCAAGGACTCGACTTGCCACTCAGCGATATCGCGTTTTCTTGTGGCTATTGTGACTGCTTTTATCACATTATCCCTATTAAAAGGTCTTTTTGATCCATCTCGCTTTAATACGGTTAGCTCTTTTGGCTCTATCATTTCTATTGTAGTGAATCTTGATTCGCAATCTGCACAATACCTTCTTCTTTTGATAGATTTGCCATCAACTCGTTGTCGAGAGTCTTTTACCTGGGTGTCTGGTGCTGAACAGAAAGGACAATGCATATTCTAAAGGTTTGGATAAATTGGATGTTTACTGCACAGATCTTGTGCTTTAGATAATGTTTCTCGCTCAGCTTTGCCATTATCGTCTGGGTTATTTGCTAGATTATCTAATACATACGCCATCATATTACCTATTTCTGTAAAATCACTCGCATTGAATCCTCTAGAGGTTCCCGCAGGGGATCCAACGCGAATACCAGATGTGATGAATGGAGATCGTGTTTCACCAGGTACTGTGTTTTTATTACATGTTATTCCTGCGTTCTCTAAGCTTCTTTCCGCTTTTTTACCAGAAATATTTTTGTCTGTTAGATCAATAAGTAGCAAATGGGAATCAGTTCCACCCGTAACAAGCTTATATCCGCTATTTTTTAATGACTCTCCCATTGCTTGCGCATTATTTATAACAGCTCTAGAATATTGCTTGAAGTCAGGTTGTAGAGCTTCTTTGAAGGCTACAGCTTTTGCAGTTATGATATTCATAATAGGACCACCTTGAGTTCCTGGGAAGATAGCGGAGTTTAGTTTCTTATATAAAGATTCATTGCTGGACATGATCATTCCCCCTCTAGGCCCTCTCAGAGTTTTGTGGGTAGTAGTTGTCATGACATCTGCAAATTTAGATGCAGAAGGGTATAGTTTTGATGCTATCAGTCCGGCATAATGAGCTATGTCGGCCAAGAGATACGCTCCAACTTTATCTGAAATTTTTCTGAATTTAGAAAAGTCAATTTTTCTTGGATATGCAGACCCTCCAGCAATAATCATTTTTGGCTTATGTTTGATTGCGAGTTCTTCTATCTGGTTATAATCTATTAGTCCTGTTTTTTCTGAGACGCCATAATGTACTGCATTAAACCATTTTCCAGAGAAATTTGGTGATGCGCCATGTGTTAAATGCCCTCCATCGGCAAGTGACATTCCTAAGATTGTATCTCCGGGGTTTAGCAAGGAAAAGAAAACAGCGTGGTTAGCCTGAGATCCTGAATGAGGTTGGACATTTGCATATTCACAATCAAATAATAGCTTTGCTCTTTCTATTGCTATTGTTTCAATTTCATCTACATATTCACATCCTCCATAATATCTTTTCCCTGGGTATCCTTCTGCATATTTATTGGTAGGTACAGATGCAAGAGAGGACATTACTGCAGAACTTACAATATTTTCAGATGCGATTAGTTCAATTTGAGACTGTTGCCTTGAAAGTTCTTTCTTTAAGAAGAACGCTATGTCTGGGTCAACTTGCTCTAGTGGTGATTCAAAAAAATTGATTTTTTTAGACGCTATATCCGTCATGCTTATTCCCTGCTAAAATAATTCAACAGATCGTACATTAGATGGATATCAAATGCAAGTATTGCGCATGTGCTACTAGCTTGCTTTCCAGTCTGTTTTAAATGTTACGTAATTTATTTGTAGCCCTCGGCGCACAAATTTTATTCTTTTCCCTCTTTCCATACCATGCCATTTATTTGGCCCGGAGAATAAGTATCCTAAATTATGTTGAAAGGGGACGGTTCTTACTAGATTGATTTTTTCATCGTATAGATCGGTTCCTAGATTTAAATCTTCTTCTGTTTCATTAATATATACTAAGCTCGAAATAAGTTTTTCTGGTATGTCACAATGTGGCTCTAACCAGAAACCTTTAGTGTCATGTATTATTTCTAATCTAATATAAGAGTCTTCAAGGTTATCCTTGCTTCCGATAAGTTTCGCGAAGGCTTTACGTATATCTTCTGACATCATATCTTTTATGAATCTAGTGAGAGCCGGAAATTGATCTGAATTTTCTTTTGTGACATATAATTGGGAGGGTTGGTTTCTGTCTAGATCTATACCGTTATTACCTGCTCTAGTTCCATCAAAGATCTGTATATTTTTTGGAGGTTCAGCATTATTGATCTCCGTGATCTGATCTTCATCCAGAGGGTTGTAGTAGAAGAAATGCTCCCAAGGAAAAGTTTGTATTTCTGCATTCTCTATGCTTTTTAATAGAGATGATTTAGTCATGGTGTCCGACATGCAAGTATTCAATTTGTTTGTGGGAATGCTATTGTATATATAGGGGGTTAGTACAAGTTAAATTTTCTCTATACGGTTTTGATGTCTTCCTCCTTCGAAGGGAGTATTGATAAAGATTTGTAAAATATTTTTTGCTTCTTCTCTACTTAGATTATTGGAGCCCAGTACTAAAATATTTGCATCATTATGCTTTCTGCACATCTTTGCATCTGATTCGCTTCTACAAAGAGCAGCTCTAATGGATTCATATCTATTTGCCACTATAGACATACCAATACCTGTGTGGCATATGAGTATTCCGAGGTCACCTTCGGATATTTTCTTACAGAGCTTGTGCGCATAATCCGGATAATCGCAAGATTCAGACGAATCTGTACCACAATCTACTATATTGTAACCTCCATGTACGGCATGTTCTATTATAGATGACTTAAGGAAAAGCCCCTTATGGTCGGATGATATCAATATGTTTTGCATGTTTTATAATGTAAGGATTGCGGACTCAAGATCTTGGATGATTCGTTTTATGAGTTCTTGGTTTTTAGATTCTATCATTATTCTAATGAGGGGCTCAGTGCCAGATCGTCTTACTAGAATTCTCCCTTCATTCTTAAGTTTATCTTCTGCACTTCGAATTTTCTTTGTTACTTCTTCGGAGGTTTCTATAGAGGGTTTGTTGTTTGAATATTTTATATTATGTAGTATTTGAGGTGCAGGAGTATAGAGATCAAATAATTCTGAAACGGTTTTGACATTACTCTCTAAAAGGCTGCTCAAGATTTTTAAGGAAGCTACAATACCATCTCCAGTGGCGGAGAATTTTGGTATGATAATATGTCCGGATTGCTCACCTCCAATTGAGTAATCTTCTTTTTGAAGAAGTGCAGAAACATTTTTATCGCCTACATCTGTTCTTAAAAGCTTGATATCATGCTGTGCTAAAAATTTCTCTAATCCTATATTAGACATAGATGTTGCAACCACGCTATTCCTGTTGAGTTTTCCTTGCTTCTTCATATATAAGGCAATTGCTGCAAGGATTTTATCTCCGTCTACAATACTACCTTTTTCGTCTATTATAATGACTCTATCTGCATCTCCATCTAGAACTATTCCTATGTCGGCCTTTTTACAAAGAACGTTTTCTACGGCAAGCTTGCAGTCTGTAGACCCGCAATTCTCGTTGATATTAAAACCATCCGGATTATCTCCAATATGCATTACTTCTGCTCCTAACTCCCAGAAGATTTTCTTGGCAATATGGTATGAAGCACCATTCGCTGAATCCACAACAATCTTCAATCCTTTTAGACTTAGATTTTTTGGAAATGTGTTTTTTGCAAATTCTACATATCTGCCGGGAGCATCATCTAATCTTGTTGCCTTACCAAGATGTTCTGGAGAAGATAGAGAGGTATTTTCAGGATAACCATTGATTAGAGTCTCAATTTTATTCTCCGTTTCTTTATCAAGCTTATGCCCTGTCTTGCCAAAGATTTTTATACCATTATATTGGTATGGGTTATGTGATGCAGAAATCATTATACCAAGATCTGCTCGTAGAGATTTTACTAGCATAGAAATTGCCGGCGTTGGCATTGGGCCAACAAGTAAAACATCCATGCCCATTGAGATAAATCCAGCAGTCAGAGCAGGCTCTAACATGTAACCTGAAAGCCTTGTGTCTTTACCAACAACAACTAGATGTCTATGCTCTCCGTTGCGAAAGATTTTGCCAGCAGCAATGCCGAGTTTTAGCGCTACTTCTGCTGTAATATTTCCTTGGTTTGAGATATCCCGTATCCCGTCTGTTCCAAAAAAGGATTTCTTGGTCATTTCTTATCCTTTCTTGTTGTTTTCTTCGTGGTAGTCTTCTGTTTAACAGAGGACTTTTTTGCAATGGTTTTTGTTGCTTTAGCTTTAGCAGTATCTTTTCTTATTTGCTTGCCAAATACTAAGACTTCTAACTCCACCCCTGTTAATGTTTCCTTTTCAAGCAAAGTTTTTGCAATTTTATGTAGTTGGTTTTTATGGGTAGTTAAAATTTTCTTTGCTCTTTTATATCCTTCTTCCACAAGACTTTTTATCTCTTTGTCGATAAGGTCTTCTGTATTTGCAGAATGTGGTTTCTGGTGTGTTTGTTGAGCATAGATTTCTTGAGAATCCCCGTTATAATTTATAGGTCCTACTTTATCGCTCATTCCCCATTCTCTTACCATGGCGCGTGCCATACGGGTAGCTTGTTGTATATCGGAGCTAGCTCCACTTGTGACTTTTTCGTAACCAAAAATCATTTCTTCTGCAACTCTACCACCCATAGCAACGGCAAGATCTGCTTTTAATTTTTCTATAGTAATAGAAAATTGGTCTGATGTTGGTAGTCTCATTACTAATCCCAATGCTCGTCCCCTTGGGATAATAGTGGCTTTGTGGATCGGATCAGAAGCAGGGGAATGCATGGCTACCAAAGCATGCCCCCCCTCATGGTATGCTGTGAGCTTTTTCTCCTCATCACTCATAATCAGTGATTTTCTTTGAGGCCCCATCATGACTTTGTCTTTTGCTTCTTCTAGCTCATGCATGGTAACAATTTTTTTATTTAACCTAGCTGCAAGCAAAGCTGATTCATTTACAAGGTTTGCTAAATCAGCTCCAGTAAATCCAGGAGTACCCTGCGCAATAACCCTAGGATCCACATCTGGAGCTGTGACTATTTTTTTTAAATGAACGGAAAGAATCTGCTCGCGGCCTTTGATATCTGGTGTAGGAACATGTATTTGTCTATCAAATCTTCCTGGTCTTAATAGAGCAGGGTCTAAAACATCAGGTCTGTTTGTTGCGGCGATAATTATGACTGTATCATTTTGCTCAAACCCATCCATTTCTACAAGAAGCTGGTTCAAGGTTTGTTCTCTCTCGTCATTTCCTCCTCCCATTCCCATTCCTCTATGTCTACCAACAGCATCAATCTCATCTATAAAAATTATACAAGGTGCACTTTTTTTACCTTGAGCAAACATGTCTCTAACGCGGCTAGCGCCGACACCAACGAACATTTCCACAAAATCAGATCCAGATATGCTGAAGAAAGGTACATGCGCTTCACCGGCTACAGCTTTAGCAATTAATGTTTTCCCAGTTCCTGGCGAACCAATAAGAAGGCAACCACGAGGAATCTTCCCTCCCAGAGCTTGGAATTTTGAAGGGTTTTTCAAGAAATCGACTATTTCAGTTAATTCCTCTTTTGCTTCATCAATTCCTGCTACATGATTAAAGGTGATTTTTGTGTTTGTGTCCCCTGTAAGTTTTGCTTTTGATTTTCCAAAACCCATTGCTTTACCAGCGCCAGAATTCATTTGCTTCATGAAGAATAGCCATACCCCTATAAGCAATATCATAGGGAACCATGATATTAAGATTCCGAATAATGAACCCATTTTACTTTCCATAGGTACGGCGTTTATTGAAACTCCAGATTTACTTAATCTATCTACTAGGTTTGGGTAATCTGGTGCGTATGTTGAGAAAGTTTGTCCATTTGTGAAATGTCCATCAATACTTCTGCCTTGAATAGAAACACTGGAAATTTCTCGTGAATCTATTTTATGAAGAAAATCAGAGAAAGAGACATTATTATGGTCACTTCTCCCTCCACTTCCAAGAATATCAAAAAGAGCTAAGATAATTATTGTTATGATTACCCATAGAAAGATATTTTTTCTTAAATTCATAATAGCCTCGAAGTGGTGTTAAATTATTTGCAATGGAAAAAACTTGTTTTTTTAAGTGGTACAAGAGGTAAAAATTTTACACTAAATTTATTAGAATCTCCATCGTTTAAAAAAGGTACATAAACTTTAGTATCATATGTAGTGATTAAAGGCAAAGTTTTCCAGATTCTTTTTGGTATTTTTTTTGAATGGATTTCTTTGATTTTATTTATAGTTTCTAGCGTTACAGGTTCCATGGATTTTATTACCTTGCTGCTTTCTGCTATAATTTTTAACCGTCCGTCCCATAACCATTCATTGTTGGATAATTGCTTCATTGAGGGTTTGTTTTTGCCTAATTCCCTGTAGAGATATATTAAACCATCTTTTGATATTATTTCGCATCCCCACAAAGTCTTAATCTTAGTCGAGTCAATGTTCTCGTATAGTCTTTTCAGAGGTTCCATTCTAGGTGTGTATTCTTGCGTGCCAGAAACAGTTGTCAGGCAAGAAGAAAGTAGTTTTAGTCCGGTTTCTTCAGATAAACCTACAAAATTTTCTAAGTTAATTGTAATATAACCTTCTTTATGCAAAGTTGAGATTTGTTCTATAGCATTATTATGAGTTTCTTCTAATGCCTCTCTTGCTCTTGAGACATTATTTGCATTTAAAGAAATTCTATCAACTATCATTCTATGATCATCCATAATTTCCTTCATCTCTTTGGATGCCATAAGATTTCTCACTTTTGTGCGCAAGAAACTAGGATTTTGATTAGAAGGGTCTTCTGCCCAAGTTAAGTTTTGAGATTTTAAAAGATCTCTCAGATCATTTTTGTGTACAGATAGCAAAGGCCTTAATATAGATATTCCATTAAAGATTGTTTTATGAGGGATTGAAGATAGTCCATATACTCCGCTGCCCCTGAGCATATTCATCAAGAATGTTTCTGCTACATCATTTTTAGTATGCGCTAGGAACAGATACTCCATACCATTGTTGTTACAGTATTGTGTCAGTAGATTTATCCTTGCAGAGCGAGCTTGTTTTTGAATGTTGGATCTAATTTCTTCATGCTCCCATTTAAGCGTAGTATGCGTGATCCCCAAGGATTCCATTTGATCTTTTGTAATCTCTGATTCTTTTTTAGATTCACTACGCAAATCATGGTCAATGGTTATTGTGGTGATATCAAATTTTCTGCGGCTATCTCTTAAAAGCAGAGCAAGAGCTGTAGAATCCGAGCCACCAGAGACAGCTACTGCAATTTTTTTAGCAGAGGAAGGTATAGAGAATTTTTTCAATTCTAATTCAAACTTCTTGTATAACATTTGAAATAATTTGATTAATCCTAAAAAGGAAGCTAATATTTTCTTGTGTGGATATATTTTAGTGGTGTCATGAATAAAACATTGATCTGGGCAGTTATAATAACGTTATTTTGCTGGTTTGTCTATATTTCAAGCGGTATCTTGATGCCATTCGTTACATCTTTGATATTGGCATATTTTATTTCACCTCTTGCGGATCATCTGGAGGGTAAATTTAAAATGAAGCGTCAATATGTTGCTTTGATCCTGGTATGCGGTGTTTCGGTCATTTTTATCATTGCGTGGGCAATACTCATACCTGTGATTTATGAGGAAATTACCAGGTTTGTAAAATTTATGCCTAAACATAAAGAGTTATTTTTGAAAAACATCCTCTCCCCATCGTTAGCTTATTTGGATGTTGGGACTGAATCTCATCTATACAGTGTATTTAATGATATCTTTTCTGAGATTTCAAAGAGTACGGTGATTTTTATTGAAAAGATATGGAAATCGGGCCTTGTTTTTGTTAACACTATTGTTATGTTGATTTTGGTTCCACTAATTACATTTTATTTAATAAAAGATTGGGAGAGCTTGAGAAATACAGTTAGAAGATTAGTGCCTAAAGATGGTAAGCATTCTTTTGCAGAGCTTGCTCGTGATATCGACACGGCAATTTCTGGCTTTGTCAGAGGGCAGATGAATGTCTGTATTATTCTTTCCGCATATTATGCAACAGCTCTTTACTTGATAAATCTAAATTTTGGAATCCTAATAGGCATTACTACAGGTATTGTTTCTTTTATTCCGTTCTTAGGTCTTTTGGGAGGGTTTATTAGCGCGACTATAGTGGTCTTATTCCAGTTCCAAAGCTGGAATGGTTTTTTGATGGTTGTTGCGGTGTTTTTAGTTGGAAATATCTTGGAGAGCTTGGTGGCTCCAAAGCTTATTGGGAAGAAAATAGGAATAAACCCTGTGTGGGTTATATTCTTTGTGCTTCTTGGAGGGAGCCTTTTTGGTTTAGTAGGTATGTTATTTTCGGTTCCTGTGGGAGCAAGTTTAGCTATCATGGTTAAATTCTTGGTAAGCAAGTACTATAAGAGCTCTTTATATAAACATTAATTTTCAAGATAGTTAGGTAAGGTGAAGCAGTATTTGCTTGATATAGGTAAGTTGGACTCGTTTGATGAGGATGACTATATAGTGACCGAATCTAATATAGAGGTCATAAAATGGATATCTCAGTGGCCTAATTGGGGTGATGGTATTTACAATAATATTACAATTATTGTTGGTGAGGGTAGCTCTGGAAAAACTCATCTATCGCGAATATGGTCCAAGAAGTCTGAGGCTATATATATCACAGAAGAAGATCTAAATTCTAAATCTTATGTGTATCATGGGGATAAGAATTTTGTACTCGAAGATGTAGATCTTTTAGGTTGTGAGAGGGAGTTATTCCACTTCATTGAACATGTGATAAATAATAAAAATTATTTAGTAATAACTTCAGAGAAGTCACTACGAGACCTATTCACTCTTCCAGATCTGTGTTCACGGCTTAATAGTTTTTTGCTAACAAAAATCAGAAAGCCAGATTCAGTAATGGTAGAACAAATTCTGGTGAAATATTTTTCCGATAGACAGGTCTCTGTGAGCGAACCTGTAGTCAAGTACTTGGTCTCCAGGGTAGAGTTTAGCTATAAGAAAATTTCTGCATTAGTTGAAAAATTAGATATAAGCTCTCTGGAGTCTCAAAAGAGTATTTCTATACCCTTTATTAAATCAATTCTAAATCTTTGAATTCTAAAAGAAGATTATCATCTAGTTTAGTGAGTCCAGGGATATGTGTCCAAGCTAGATAACAGACGATCTTTTTATCTTGGTATGAGGATTGTAGCATATCCTTATATAAGGACAGTTGTTTTATATATTGTGCTGGGATGTCTATGCTGCTTTCAGGGATATTTTTATCAGTCTTGTAGTCAATTATATAGATCGTGTCTTCTGAAAACACTACTAGATCCATTGCTCCAAGCATGTTATAAACCTGGTTTTTAGATGAATATTTCTTAGAAATTTTTAGTTCAGGAATAACTTTTTTGCCAGATGTTAGAGGCAGTAGTTCTGTATTGATTAAGGTATAAAGATTTTGTATGAGGTTCTCTCCAATTCTAAGATTAAAACTATCGTTACGGAAGTTGTTAGAGAAATATTTTATCTCCTCTTTAGACACTTTTCTTTTTAAAGGAACAAAGTACTCTAACATCTTATGAGTTAGCTTACCCATTTCTAAAGATGGAGTGTATTGCACTGCTGCTTTCTCAGAAGGTGATGTGGAGATATGTTGTTTATAATCTTGATATTCCTCTAAGAGAAAATTAGGCAAAGGAGTGGATTCTTCAATCTGCTCTTTTTTTACTGAGATGGATTGTTCCCCGTGCTTTTTTTGATAGGTATAATCGGAATTAGATATAAAGTAACATTCATTTTCAATGTTCTCTGCTGAGTTTTTATATCCATATAATGAATCACAATATTTTTTTTCGCAGTTTTCTTGAAGAGTTTTTTGAATGATGCTGTACCATGACAAATCAGATAAAGTTTCAATGCTGCTATGCCCACATATGAGCAAATGAGTTTTTGCTCTAGTTAACCCCACATAAAGTAACCGATAATATTCTTGTAGTGTGCGCAGTTTTGTGTTTTTTAAAAGATTTTGGTATTTTTTATCATGATTTTCTGAGACATTATAAAGTATTATATCGTTTAGTTGGTCAAATAATATTTGGTCTTTGTTTTTTGGAACAGTTGTTGTGTCAGGGAGAATTACATATTTAGATTGCAGGCCTTTAGAGGCATGTATTGTCATGACTTTGACTTCATTTTTTACTACATCTAATTCCTTTTTGACTTCTATATTGGAGCTACGGAACCATTGTATGAAAGATAAAAGAGAGCTTGTTTTTGTGCTTTCAAATTCTAAGCAAATCTCTAGGAACTCATCTAAAATTTCAGTCACGTGCATTCCTAGAGAGGACAAGAAGGATCTCCTCTTGCCTTGTATATCTAAGCAGTATGACGTTAGTTTATGAGGTTGGTGTATTGCAGTATTTGTTAATAGGTTCGATAGGTATTTTTGTATTTTAGGCTTCTTTTTTAGCTTTTCCCATAAAGTTTTCTTTTCTCTCTGGCATAGATATAATAAGTCATCTTCGCTGATATTGAATATAGGAGACTTCAATAGACATGCTAAATTATAGTCATCTTCTGGTGTAACTATAAACTGCATAAGAGATATTAAGTCTTTGACAGCAATATTATTCTGTAGCAGGATTCTATCCATTCCGCTTACAGGTATATTTTTCTCCTTCAGTGAATTTACCATATAGTTGGTAAATAAATCTCTTTTTCTTACTAGGATCATAAAATCTGCAGGTATAAAACATTCTTTGTTTATTAAGGTTTCTATTTTTTTAGCGATAACCTTTGCAAGGGTTTTTGATGCTGTATAAGTGTCTTGGTAATTGGTGGTTATATCCCACTCATTTGCTTTGTTTTTTTCTTTTGCATTTACAAAGAGGGGCCATAACTCTATGGATGCGTGATCAAAGTTTTGATGTGAGATATGCTTAAGGTTATTTTCACAGAAATAATTTGTGTTAGTTTTCTCTATGGTGCTAAAAACAGAATCAACAAAATCTAGAATAAGTTTATCTGATCGAAAAGATTTTTTAAAATCTAATGAATGAAGTTCTTGGTCAAACTCAGATGCTTTGTTGTGTAAGAGTTGTTTTATGCCGGCAAAAAGTTCAGGAGAGGATCCCTGGAAGCTGTATATGGATTGCTTATGATCCCCTACGATAAATAAAGTATTATGATTACTAGAGAAAAAATCTTTGATACATGCATGTATTATTTGCCATTGCTTTAAGTTTATATCTTGGCTTTCATCAACCATGACATGTTCTATTTTTGCGTTTAATTTGGTTTCAATCCATCTAGATAATCCCTCATTCTCAAGCATTTTTAGGCTAATGCTGATAATGTCGTCATAGTCTAGGTATCCTAGTTCCTTTTTGAGGTCAGAAAAATATTTGTTAAAGAGAAATAAAAGATCTATAAATCCAATACTACAGTACAATGTATGTTCGATAGCTTCATTTTGG
The DNA here is from genome assembly GCA_047404135.1 of Rickettsiales bacterium. Classification (GTDB taxonomy): domain Bacteria; phylum Pseudomonadota; class Alphaproteobacteria; order Rickettsiales; family JABSSG01; genus JAHZKS01. The sequence continues at coordinate 186,151 of JBDOIT010000002.1, read as the reverse complement.
CTGTGCTGATAAACTAGATCTCGGATATGATATAATATCTCAGAAACTTCTGTGAATAGAGAAGTATGTTTCTTTTTAAGTAATGTCTTTCTTGGAGAGCCGGTGGAAGTTAGAAAGGTCGATTTGAGAGAGTCTAACTGCGTTTCTTGAATGAAAGTTAAGCAGGGATTTATAAAAAGGTCTAATTCAGGCGCAGAGTTCGATTTTAAAATATTGATATTAGACTTAAGGTAATTCAGTATATTATTGTGAGAAGCCATTAAAGCCTTCTTGCATGTTTCTGGCGTGGCACCTAAATATTTATAGCAAGTGTTGAGATGACCCTCTTTTGCAGAAAGATTGGATATATGAGAAATGTAAGAGGCTCTCTCTAAGAGATTGTCTAGCGTGGATTCATGTATGTTGCTTAGTAGGTAATTTAGGGCTGTTGGGTCTTTTGTTTCTGTTTCGTAATTCTCTAGGAGGAAGTTTTTTGTTTGCTCAGTTAGTGCAGATCTTTGGTATTCAGTGATTATTTCAGGGTTGATTTTCAGTCCTGCCTCTAAAGGGAAGGTACTAATGAGTTTTTGGCAGAAAGAGTGAAGGGTTTGAATCTGAAGATTTTCTTGGTTTCCAATAAAATGTGAGAATAAACTTCTGGCCTTCTTTATACCCTTGAGAGAACTATATTGGTTCAGTTCTTTTAATTCTTTTTTGAGTTCTGCATCTGTAATATATGTCCACCGTGCAAGTATTTCACGGATTCTAGTTAGCATTTCTGATGCGGCAACTTTAGTAAATGTAACGCATAATATTTTCTCTGGTGCAGTTCCAGAAAGTATCAACCTAAGAAATCTATCAATTAAAGTTTTGGTTTTTCCAGATCCAGCTGATGCTGATACCCAGATGCTCTTCTGTGGGTCGGATGCTTTTTGATATATATTTTGATTCATTAGATTTTTTAAACTTTACTGGCACGAGCGCAATTTGCCTTTACATGTTGCCAAGTATCTATGTCTAATTTTAATATTTCCATATCTGCGGGGTTGAAATATGTGAGCCCAGACTCTTCCGAAGACAATAGGTTTCTAAGTTCGCTAATAGCTGGGTTGTGACTTACTATTAGTGCAGAGTTAACGTTGTTGTCTAGCATTTCTATATTTGATATCAAATCTTCTATAGATGGATTATAAAGAGATGCTCTTCTTTCAACCGGTGTTTTAGGTGCAGAATTTTCTAGTAGAGCATCGCATGTCTCTATTGTTCTCTGAGATATCGAGCACAGTGCTATATCAAAGTTGATACTCTGTTTTTTTATTTTTTTTGCTAGGTCTATTACTTGATTTCTGCCAGCTTCGGTTAGCTTTCTTTCTAGATCTTCTAAGAGGACTCTTTTCTCCGCCTCTGCGTGTCTCAGTAAATATAAAGTCTTCACGAATGTACCTATTTTTCATGAAGGATAATAAAATAATTGTAGTATGTTATCAATATATTTATCTTTGTGACTCAAGCGAATTTTTAAAATTATGATAATTATTACCTCTCCTTCAAAAACTCAAGATTTTTCTCTTATGTCTAATAAGGTGAAAACAAGTGAACCTGTGATGCAAGAGCAACTTGGGAGCATTATATCTGAGATGAAGAAGAAAACTAAGGATGAGATATTAACTATGATGAAAATTAGTCATAAATTAGCTGAATTGAATTTTAATAGGTTCAAAGATTTTTCAGATCATTTTAGTGAATCAAATGCAAAACCAGCACTATTTGCTTTTCAGGGAGATGTATATTTAGGAATTGAAGTAGAGGATTATTCTGAAGAAGAATTAAGATTTGCACAAAAGCATCTGCGAATCCTTTCTGGGTTATATGGTGTATTGAAGCCATTGGACCTTATTCAGCCATATAGATTAGAGATGGGAACAAGGCTTTCTGTGGGAAAGAGTAAAAATCTTTATGAGTTTTGGGGAGATCAAATATCTAAAGAATTTAATATGGGTTCAAAAAAAAATACCGTGATTTTAAATCTTGCTTCTCAGGAATACTCTAAAGCGGTTGATAGAAAAACTTTAGAAGGTATGGTTATTAATGTGGATTTTAAGGAGAATAAAGAAGGACAATACAAGACAATAGGTATTTTTGCAAAAAGGGCTAGAGGTAAAATGATCAATTTTATTATTAGAAATAGATTGAATGACGTGGATAGTATTAAAAAGTTTAATTTAGATGGATACAGGTTTGATGAAGAGCTGTCTGACAAATATAATGTATGCTTTACAAGAGAGGTTTGAATGACAAAAATTTTCAACAGAGACATACTGAAGCTTCATCGTGACGCATCTGCTTCTACGATAGATGAGGCAAACTTCTTGTTTAAAGATTCTTTTGTAGATGTTTTAGATAGAGTTTCTTTTCTGCAGAAAGAATATAATAGCGTTTTGAATCTTGGCTCAAAGACTTTTGATTTAAGTCATGCAAATTTTAAGAACCTTGTTAGTGCGGATTTATCAATGAAGATGCTACAAAAATTTACCGGAATGAGAGTGCAGCTAGATGAAGAGTTTTTACCATTTAAGGATAATAGCTTTGATTTAGTTATGAGTGTTTTAAATTTGCATTGGGTAAATGATCTTTTGGGAGCATTGATACAGATACGTAGGTCTTTAAAACCCGGAGGTCTGTTCGTTGCGAGTTTTATAGGAGGCAGCTCTTTGAGTGAAGTGAAGAGGGTATTCGTAGAAATTGAATCCAAACTTGGTATAAATGTGAATTTCCATGTTCCTCCAATGATTGCAACAAAATCTCTAGCGGAATTGATGCAGAAAGCAAGATTCAAAGATGTTGTAGTTGATAAGACTTTAAAAAAAGTAAATTACCAGGATCCCCTGAAAATTCTCAAAGATCTACAGGCGATGGGGGAGTCTAACTGCATGGGGGGAGGAAATATCCGCTATCTACGCAAAGATGTTTTAAATGCATTCAGCGGCGAATATCGAAAGCTTTTTGGGATGAAAGACTCCAGTGTGGATAGCAGTTTTGAGATCATTACATGCGTTGGCTATAAGACTTTATAAAGCAAATTATTCACAACTGTTTATGGTGGGTGATAGAAGACTCGAACTTCTGACCTCTACCATGTCAAGGTAGCACTCTAACCACCTGAGCTAATCACCCGCACCAGATGTGCGATAACATAGCAAAAAAAAATCCATTGATCAAATTGAAGTTTCTTTTTCTTATAAAAAGTATTTGCAAAGGTTTTATTTATATATAGACTTGAAAAAATTTTTTTGAAGAGAGTTATGAAAATAGGCGTATTAAAAGAGAGGGCGGAGGATGAGAAAAGAGTTGCTGTGTCACCTGCTACAGTTCGTTCTTATGTTGATTTGGGGTTTGAAGTTTTTATAGAATCCGGCGCTGGGGTGTGTTCTGGTTTTTCAGATAATGATTTCGAGACCTCTGGTGCAAGAATATCAAAAATTCCTTTGGAAATCTTGAGTGATGCCGATTTAGTTCTGAAAGTGCAGCCATCTCCACTAAATAGCAAAAATACTGAGCTTACATGCATGAAAAAAGGTGGAGCTGTTATTGGTCTTTTGTCTCCGTTTGAAAATCGCGATCTTCTCAAAAGCTATTGCAAGAAGGGAATTAGTTCGTTTTCTATGGAGTTGGTTCCTCGTATAACGCGTGCTCAATCTATAGATGCTCTTTCATCCCAAAGCAATTTGGCTGGTTATAGAGCTGTTATCGAAGCTTCGTATGAGTATAGAAAAATATTTCCAATGATGATCACGGCCGCTGGTACGGTTACACCAACTCGTGTTCTTATCTTGGGTGCTGGTGTTGCTGGTCTTCAAGCTATTGCAACTGCTAAAAGAATGGGAGCAATAGTTAGTGTATTTGACGTCCGTGCTGCTGCAAAAGAGCAAGTAGAAAGTGTGGGTGGCACATTTATAGAAGTAGAAAATAATGAAGATTTGGAAACGAAAGGAGGGTACGCCAAAGATACTAGTGAAGAATATAAGAAGAAGCAATCTGCATTGATACATTCTGAAATTAATAAATCAGACATTGTAATATGTACAGCTTTGATTCCAGGGCGTAAAGCTCCAATACTTGTGCCAAAAACAATGGTTGATACTATGAAAATGGGATCTGTAATAGTGGATCTAGCAGCTGTTAATGGAGGGAATTGTGAGCTTACAGAATTAGGTAAAGTAGTTGAATATAATAATATTAAAATTGTTGGTTATTCAAACTATGCTTCAAGAGTGGCATCTGACGCAAGTAATCTATACTCAAAGAATATACTGAATTTTGTTAAGATTCTAGTGGATAAAGACTCTAGTGAAGTAAAAATTAATACAGAAGACGAGGTTATCGAATCTTCATTGATTACTCATCAGGGGCATATTGTGAACAACGTTATAAGTGAGGAATAAAATGCACGAAACAAAAACAATTGCAAGGGAGATGCAGCATATTAGTGATTATGCGCATATATTATCTAAGAAGGTGATTAATCTTGGTTCTGCTTCTCAGGAAGCTGTGGTATCGCATGTAACTCATTCTGGTGTAGATCCCTTTGTGTTCTCCGTAACTATCTTTTTATTAGCCTGCTTTGTGGGTTACTATGTTGTGTGGAATGTTACTCCAGCTCTTCATACTCCTTTGGTTTCTGTGACTAATGCGATTTCTGGAATCGTAATTGTTGGTGCAGTATTGATACTAGGTACTGAGGGTTTTGGTATGTCGCAAGGTCTTGGTTTTTTTGCTGTGATGATTGCATCTATCAATATTTTTGGTGGATTTATCGTGACACAAAGAATGTTATCAATGTTTAAAAAGAAGAAAAAATAAATGGTTCCTACAAATATATCCCTTATCTACCTGATTCCAGTTTTTCTATTTATTATGACATTGAAAAGTCTGTCCTCGCCAAAGAATGCAAGGCAAGGAAATGTTATGGGTGTTGTTGGTATGATTATTGCTGTTGCCGCAACTATGTATTTCCCACATATACAAAATAACGTTTTGATTCTTGCTGCTATAGCTGTTGGCGCGATCATTGGTAGTGTTGTTGCCTTGAAGATAAAAATGACAGCTATGCCTCAGTTAGTTGCTGGTTTTCATTCTCTAGTTGGTCTTGCAGCAACGGTTATAGCGCTGGGTGCTTTGGTTGATCCAGAAGGATATGGAATAGGGCAAGAAGGAGCATTAAAGGTGTCTAGTTTAATGGAGCTTTCAGTGGGCGGTTCTATTGGCGCCATTACTTTTACAGGCTCTATCGTTGCCTTTGCAAAGCTGCAGGGGATTTTATCCGGAAAGCCGTTGAGATTTACGGGGCATCATGCTGTGAACTTAATGCTACTATGCATAATAATTTTTCTGTCAGTGAATTTCTGTAAAACAGAATCTTTTTCATCTTTCATATCTTTAATCTGTGTATCTTCGTTATTAGGTATATTGCTTGTGACACCGATTGGTGGTGCAGATATGCCAGTAGTAATATCAATGCTGAACTCTTATTCTGGTTGGGCAGCAGCAGGTATTGGGTTTACGCTTGCTAATGGATTATTGATCATCGTTGGTGCTCTAGTTGGTGCTTCTGGTGCCATATTAAGTTATGTAATGTGTAAAGCTATGAACAGGTCTATCATCAATGTGATATTTGGTGGAATGGTTAGTTCAGCCAGTGTATCCGGAGCAGATGATGGAGATAAGGTGGTAAAAGAAAGTAGCGCAGAAGATGCTGCATTCTTGATGAAGAACTCCTCATCTGTAATCATTGTTCCTGGATATGGTATGGCAGTTGCGCATGCACAGCATGCTTTGAAAGAGCTAGATGATCTTTTGGAAAAAGAAGGCGTGTCGGTGAAATATGCTATACATCCTGTTGCAGGCCGTATGCCTGGTCATATGAATGTTCTTCTAGCGGAAGCTGGTATTGGTTACGATAAAGTCTTTGAATTAGAAGATGTGAACAGAGATTTTGCTACTGCTGATATAGTGTATGTGATTGGTGCAAATGATGTTACAAATCCGGCTGCTAAAAATGATCCAGAAAGCCCTATATACGGCATGCCTATTTTGGAAGTTGAAAAAGCTAAAACAGTATTATTTGTGAAGAGGGGGATGTCTCCTGGATATGCCGGTATTCAGAATGAATTATTCTTTAGAGACAATACTTTAATGTTATTTGCTGATGCAAAAAAGATCACTGAAAAGATTGTAAAAGAAATAGAAGCTTTGAATTAAAGGTCCATATTTCTAATAATATCTGCTGCTTTCTTTATATCTTCTATTATTGGAACTAGTGCAAATCTTACGAATTCTTTCCCTGGATTTGCTCCATTTACTTCATCAGATATCATACTTCCTGGTGTGACCACTATCCCTCTTTCAATAAGCTTGATGGAGAATTCTACATCTGTCATATTAGAAGGCACTTTCTGCCATAGATAAAAAGTTGAGATTGATAGAGTTTTCTCAAGTCCTAAGGATGTTAAAGCGGGGATTATGATATCTCTTTTCTGTCTATATTCGGCGCACATTTTTTCTGTATAGCTGGAGTCACGCAATGCTTTTGCTGCGACATCCTGTATAAAGATAGGGGTTCCTGAGTCTATATTTGTTTTTACTTTTCTAAATCCAGAGATTATTTGTTCGTCTCCCGCAACAAATCCTACTCTGTAACCAGTCATGTTACTTCTTTTGGATAGCGAATAGAATGCTATGATTCCGTCTGTCTTTACTTCCAAGACAGAGTGGGGCTTATCTTCGAAATACAGATCAATATAACAGCCTTCATCGGATGCGATAATAATATTATGTTCTTCAGCCCATTCTGTAAATGCCTTGAGCCAAGATAAAGGAGCTATAGCGCCCGTAGGAGAGTTTGGGTAGTTGATCCAAATCACTTTTGCTTTATCTGCTATATCTTGTGGAATTTTTTTAAAATCAATGAGGAAATTATTTTCTTCCAGTAGTGGAACCAGATAAGGAATTCCACCACAAAATTCAGTTCCAGTTTTGTATACCGGGTATGCTGGGCTAGGACATATTACTATGTCCCCTTCATTGATGAATCCGATCGGAAAATTAAAGATAGCTTCTTTTGATCCTAATGTTGCAGAGATCTCAGTATTGGGATCAAGCTTCACGTTAAAGTTATTCATCATGTGGTCAGCACACGCTTCTCTATAAGAGGAGTCCCCAACATAGCTTGGGTAGCCATATAATTTTCTTTTCTCAGCGCTTTCAGATAATCCTTCGATAACAAAGGAAGGTGGCGGGCTTTTTGGATCTCCAACTCCGAAGTCTATAGCGTCAATTCCTTTGTCTTCTAATTCTGCAACTTTCTTGTCGATTTCTGCAAACGCATATTCGCCTGCTTTTGATATTTTTTTTGAATATTCTATTTTCATCTTTGTTTTCATGATACCACCTCGTGAAATTGATTATAAAATTTACCTTCCATAACTCTTTCTACTGTTCCTGTTAATAGAGCTCTGTTTTCTTGTATCTTAACATTTACATTTCCCCCAGCCATATGCACTGTTACATTCGAATCTATCAATCCATGTTTGTGGGCAACTGCTGTTGCGCCAACGCTGCTGCTACCAGAGGCGAGGGTGTAGCCAGCTCCTCTTTCCCAGATTTCTATTTTGATATTTTTTCTATCTATGACTTGCACAAACTGTACATTTGTTCTGTTGGGGAATAATTTGTACGTTTCTAGTTTTTGTCCGTATTTTGTTGCCAATTCTTTTGAGACTGAATCTGCTATGATAACACAATGAGGATTTCCTATAGACACGCAGTTTATCTTGAAAGATTTATTGTCTAATGTTATTTCATGGTTTATGACTTCGTCGACGTTTAATTCAATGGGTATATCTTGTGGAGTGAAAGACAATTCGCCCATGTCTATTTTAATTAGATTATGATGCTCATCTAAAATAGTTGCTTCTACGGGGCCAACTTTAGTATGTACATGGAATGATTTATAGGTAACATATTTTTGATCCCATAAATATTGAGCAAAAATTCTAAGTCCATTACCGCTTTTTTCTGCTTCGGATCCATCTGGGTTAAATATTTTTAAATGTATTCCTCCAGATTTTTTAATAGGTCCATATAGTATGCCATCAGATCCAACTCCTAAATTTCTATGGCATATTAATTTTATATTTTCTTCGGTCATTGGCACAGAGCATTTTGCGGGGTCGATGACTATGTAGTCGTTACCTAATCCATGGTATTTATAAAAATCTGACATTAGCAAGTCTCTTTTAAATAATCGTATATATCAAAGAATCCTTTCTTATTTTGGATCCATTTAGCGCATTCTATTGCTCCTGATGCATATCCTTCACGTCCTTTTGACTTATGTGAGATTTGTACTATATCTTCCTCACTTTCAAAGGTTACAATGTGTTGACCCATTGCATCTTCTATTCTATGAGATTCTATTTTTACATCTTTAGTGATGGAGTTTTGTCTCATTAGTTCTAGGGTTTTCTTCGCTGTGCCGGAAGGCGCATCTTTTTTGTTTTTATTATGTGTCTCATTGATTTTAGGTAAGTACCCATGTTGATTTGCAAATAATGTTGATACTTTCTCTAGGGTTCTCCAGAATATATGTACTCCTAGTGCAAAGTTTTCTCCATAAATAAAGCTGGTCTTGTTTTTTAGAACTCTTTCTTTTAGCTCATCGATATGATCATGCCATGCTGTGGTGCCACAGACTGTGGGTATTCTTTTATCCGCAAGAAGTTTAAGGTTCATCAGGCACCCCTCAGGAGTTGTGAACTCTATTGCTACATCTTCAGGAGAGGGTGTGTAGCCTTCTAATTCTTTGAAATTTTTTATGACTTTTTTAATGGGTATATTTTTTGCAAGAGCTGTTTTTTCAACAGCTTTACCCATTTTACCGTATCCAATAATAAGTAATTTCACATCCAAACCCCTTTTTGTATCAAGAGATTAGAGTGTTTTTCGATTTAAAAGTCAAATAAAAAACACATCTAATGTTATTAAAATCAAATTTTATTAAGTAAATTTTCAAGTCAAAATCCGTTGACAAAATTTTTATTTGGTCTAGCTTCAAATGAGTAGAATTTTTAGTTGTTATTTTATATGAAAATCCGTTCTTTAAAGTTTGGTGGAACTTCAATGGGTAGCGCTCTATCGATAATGGAGGGTGCTGATATAGTGAAGCAGAAGCTCAGGGTTTCTCAGGTAATGGTTACTGTTTCTGCTGTAGGAGGAACTACTGATCAGTTAGTCAAAATCATAGATCTAGCAAGGAAGCAAAAGCCAAAGTTGATTAATATTATTATCCTTCAGATGGAAAAACTTCATAAGAGTATTCTGTCTGAGATCGTTAAAAATGAAGTTGCAGTCGATCAAATCTGGGAGAAGAGATTTAAGCCTATGTTCCTAAAGCTTAGAACTATTGCTCAAGGTTCAAGTTTAGTTGGAGACTTAACTAACAAGACAGAGGCTAGGATATGTGCATTTGGTGAAAAGCTTTCGAGTTACCTAATGGATATGGCTCTAGAAGGAGCGGGAGTAAAGAGTGTGTGTGTGGAGTCTGAAAAAATCATTAGAACAGACAGTAATTATTTGAAAGCAGAGGTGAATTTTCAAAGCACAAGCTCTGCATGTAGGAAGATATTAAAGCCATTGATATTGGGTGGTACTACTCCGGTTGTGACCGGATTTATAGGTAAAGATACTCATGGTAATGTTACTCTTCTTGGAAGAGGTGGTAGTGACTATACTGCTTCTATTCTTGCGATGGCATTTCAAGCGGAGGCTATTGAGATATGGACAGATGTCGATGGGATTATGTCTGCTGATCCAAGGATAGTAAAAGAACCAGTTTTCTGGAAAAACGTGGACATACATCTTATGTCAGAGATTGTATATAGTGGAGCGAAAGTGGTATATCCATATACGATTGAGCTGGCTATTAAGAAAAATATTCCTGTATATGTTTATAATACTTTTAACAGAAAATCTTCTGGTACAAAGATTACTACTAAGGAAACAAAGAATGTTAAAAGTATTATTAGTGATTCCAAAAATGTTATTCTGGTGATAGAGCATCCGAGCATAGTGAACCATGTTGGGTTTCTTGCTAGGGTTACTACTATTGTAAAGAAACATAATGTTTCTATGGATGTTTGCTCTACTTCTGAGACTTCCTTTGCATTTTCAATGCGTGGCGAAGACTTGAATATGAAGATGATCAAGGAGTTGAAGGAATTTGCTTATGTAAAAATAATAAAAAAGATTACAAAACTTTCTGTGATCTCTAAGGGTATAGTAAAAAACTTAAGATTTGTTGCGAGGATTTTTGATTTATGCGCGAAACATAATATAGATGTGCATGGCGTGAGTGCAAGTGGATCGTACATTAACTTCACTATTTTGATAGATGACCATAATAAGATAAAAGCTGTGCAACTGCTTCACGATAGAATGTTTGCTAGTGAGAAAGTTTTGAATGGTGAATCAGAGCCATCGTTTCATGTTAAGGCGCTAGAGGGTTGAGATGTATTGTCCTGATATAAAATTAGCTGACAAAATTGTTTCAGAATTTGGAACGCCTATCTTTGTTACTGATGTATCTGGGCTAAAAAACCAGGTAAGGGTCTTAAAAGAGGCAATGCCAGAAAACGGTAAGATTTTCTATGCGATGAAAGCAAATTATAATCCTGCCATATTAGAGGCTCTAAAAGTCGCTGGAGTTGATGGTATAGATGCTGTTTCTCCTTTCGAAATTGAGATGGCCGTGGAATCTGGCTTTTCTAGTAACCAAATTATATTCACAGGAAATAATTCTGATAACCATGAGTTGGAGGAGGTGCATAAACATCACATTATCCCCAATCTTGGATCTATATCGGAGCTAAAGCGTTTTGGTGATATGTTCCCTGGGTCTGAGGTTTCGCTTCGGTTTAATCCTGGTATTGGAGCTGGAGAGTTTAAAGATGTTGTTACAGGTGGGAGTAAATCAAAATTCGGTATCTTGGAGTCTGAGTTGAAGGATGCAAGGAAAATCGTATCAGAATATCACCTTAGAATTATAGGAGTACATTCCCATATTGGTTCGGGTTTTTATAAAGTAAAGATTTTTAAAAAGGCTGTAAAATCAATCCTCAAAATTGCACGTAATTTTCAAAGGTTGAAATTCGTAGATATAGGAGGAGGTTTTGGTGTTAGATATAAGAATGGATCTAAAGAGATAGATATAAAGGGATTTTTTGATTCAGTATCTGATGATTTAGAGAAATTCAAGATTGATAATGGGTGTGAATTTGATTTGATAGTAGAGCCAGGGAAGTTTTTAGTTGCTGAATCTACATGCTTGCTCACCAAAGTTACTAATATAAAAAAGAATGCAGGAAGTAGTTTTGTTGGCACAGATACTGGTATGAATCATGTCTTAAGGCCTGCACTTTACTCTGCTCATCATCATCTCGTTAATCTTTCTAATGATGGGGGTAATAAAAAGAAGGTGATTGTGGTAGGGAATATTTGTGAATCTACGGATGTGATTTCTGTTGCGAAAATTGCTTCTCCAAGAGAGGGGGACATCTTAGCGATACTGACGGCTGGTGCTTACTGTGCATCTATGAGCTCTGCATATAATTTAAGACCTTATGCGGCAGAGATTCTGGTAGAGAAAGGCTCTGTTAGGCTTATTCGGGAGTCGCTGAGTTTCAGTAGTCTTTGTAAAGGGCTAGGATTTAAAAAGTAACCTATATAGAAAATGTGTGATTTTTTTGTAGTAATTTTTGTATAAAAGCTACGTTGCGTGAACTTTGATCTTATTTTCACTCGGTATAAGGTATATAATTAAAAAAACGGCCCTGAGGATGTATTTAGCATTGAAACTACTCAGAATGCGTGTATTATGTCTCAAATCTTTAGATTAATCACGGATGTTAAAGAGAATTTTTTATATATTTGCGCCTATACAAAAAGGAGAATGGAAGAAATTCTTTTTTATGGGGCTGTTATTTTTCTGTGTGCTTTTTAATTATAATGTTCTCAGAGCTATGAAAGATAGTCTTTTGGTGCCTAATATTGGCGCTGAGGCTATTAGCTTCGTGAAGATGTATGTGATAACGCCGGCGGCTTTGTCATTTATGTTGTTATATACGTATATGTCCAATAGGATGTCCTTCCAGCGAATATTTGTTTGTATCGCTGGTTTTTTTTTAGCGTTTTTTATCCTATTCGCTTTAGTGCTATATCCGTATGCTGATTTCTTTCATCCGAATCCAGAAACAATAGCGTCTCTATCCGGTTCCGAAATAAAACTTTTCTCCTACAGTATTCATCTCGACCATTTTAAATGGTTTTTAAAGCTATATGGAAAATGGACGTTTGTGGCATTTTATGTAGTTGCTGAGTTATGGGGGTCAGCGATGATCTTCTTACTATATTGGCAGTTTGCAAATAAAATTACAAAAACAGAAGAGGCAAAAAGATTATATCCTATGTATTGTTTTGTGGGGCATATAGGAAGTACTTTAGGGGGAGCTGTAATGGAAAGTATGGCAACTATCAGCATAGGCTCTGTTTATTTGTTTGGTAGATCGTATGATGGATTTATTTCTATGACTATGTTTATTGTAAGCTTTGCTACTATATCTGCTTTATGCTTTTTTATGTACTTGCATTATTTTGTTGTTCAGGGGAAAGCTATAAGAACAGGTGTTACGAAGAAGTCAGAGACTTTGAAGGTGAAGTTAACTGTTGTAGAAAGCTTAAAGATAATCTTTTCTTCCAGGTATTTGGGGTTAATAGTTATTCTGGTATTTAGTTACGGGATCTCTATTAACTTGATCGAAGGTGTATGGAAAGACAAGGCAAGGTTGCTTTATTCTAACACAAAGGAGTATGCCTTCTTCATGGGTAGTTTAATGAAGTGGACTGGAATCTCCACTCTAGCATTTACAATCTTAGGAGGGTTTATACTAAGGAATCTAGGTTGGTTAATGGGTGCTATACTTACGCCTATTATGATGCTTGTTACGGGAATGGGTTTCTTTGTGTTTATAGTATTTGGAGATTACTTTGCGGGCTTTGTTTCAGATTTTGGAGTAAGCGTAATATTTGTTGCTGTTCTTCTTGGCGCGGTGCAGAATGTGCTAACTAAAGGGACGAAATATTCTTTATTCGATGCAACTAAGGAGATGACGTATATTCCAGCAAGTGAAGAAATAAAGTCTAAAGGTAAGGCAGCTGTGGATGTTGTTGGTGCAAGACTTGCGAAGTCTGGTGGTGCATTGGTTCAATCTTTGTTATTTATGATATTCCCTCTGGCTACATTTGATTCATTAGCTCCTTATTTTATGGTGCTATTTGCCCTATTGATTGTAATATGGATTGTAAATATATTCGTGCTGAACAAATCTTATGAGCTCAGGGTAGCAAAAAAATAGCGCTCCTTAAATAGGGGTGTTTTTTAAACCGCAGCTATTAATTCCATGCTAAGTACCTTCTTACTCAGTGTTATTGTCAGAATGTAACATTTTGCTATTGAAGCGCATAAAGGGATACTTTTCTGTTAAACCATATTGACTCTATCTAAGTATTGCGTTAAGTTTCAGAGATGGAAAAGTTACTTTCGTTTTTATGGCCTATCAAGAAGGAGGAGAATTCTAAATTCTTCCCTCTGGCTTTCATGTTGTTTTTTACAATATTCTGCTACACCACACTTAAGGCTATGAAGGATAGTCTGATAGTTCCTAATGTTGGGGCTGAAGCTATTAGCTTCATTAAATTCTACTTTGTAGTTCCAGCTGCGATCATGGTTGTGATACTATATATATATCTTTCTAATAGGTTCAGATTTCATCAAATATATTTCGGTATAGGTATATTCTACGTAGTGTATTTTCTTGTTTTCGCGTTTGTACTATACCCAATTAAAGATTACATACATCCCGCCCCTGAAACCATAAATTCTTTGATATATAAAGAGCTGAATTTAGTTGGTTTCAAAATTCAGATGACACATTTTAAATGGTTCTTCCTTTTATATGGAAAATGGTTATATGTTGTATTTTATGTGCTGGCTGAGCTTTGGTCTTCTACAATGGCATTTTTACTATTCTGGCAGTTTTCTAACCGTATTGTTGGTACAGACGAAGCAAAAAGATTTTATCCTATGGTGAATCTTCTTGGATCTTTAGGTAATTTTGTTTCCGGTAGTACGATCAAATATTTTTCTACTTTACAAAAAGCTCTGGACGTTGCTGCGAAATCTCAATTTATGGTCCAATTTTTACTGTCAGCTATAGCTTTTGCAGCGGTATGCATATTGTTTATTTTCAGGCATATGAATAATTCTATCGTAAAGAGGTCAAAGAATGCAAAGGACTCTTATGTGAAAGAAAGTAGCGTTCTGAAGAAGAAGACACCGCTATCAGAGAGTTTAAAAGTTGTGTTTTCTTCCAAATATATTGGATATATTGCTGTGCTGGTTTTGTCATATGGGATTGCAATAAATCTTTTAGAGGGACCATGGAAATCTAAAATAAAAGAAATGTATCCAGATACAGATTCGTACTTATATTTTATGGGTAGTATTAATCAGTGGAATGGTTCTTTGGCTATTATCTTCTCGTTGGTTGGTGTTTCTATAATGAGGAAATATAGCTGGTTCACTGCAGCGATTATCACTCCAATAATGATTTTCGTTACAGGTATTTGCTTCTTCACTTTAATTGTATTTGAAAATGCTGCTCATATATTGATCAGTAGTTTCTTTGTTGTAAATCCTTTGATGCTTGCTGTGCTGCTTGGGGCGGTACAGAATGTATTAAGTAAATCTTCTAAATATAGTTTGTTTGATTCTACAAGAGAGATGACCTATATACCAATTGATGAGGAACTCAGATCCAAAGGTAAGGCGGCTGTAGACGTTGTTGGCGCAAGGCTTGCAAAATCTGGTGGAGCGCTTGTGCAATCGATGTTGTTTATGATATTCCCTGCAGCCACATATACGTCCATAGCTCCATTTTTAATGATTGTGTTTGCGGTTGTGACGATTATTTGGATTATTAATGTGAGGGTTCTAAATAAAGAGTATCTCAAATATTTAAACAAAGCGAAGAGCTGAAGATTATAAATTTAGCAAAGCTCTATACGAGATATACAAAAGGGCAGAATGTTATGATAAAGAAGGAGAAACTGAGAAATATCTCGATAAGATCTTATGACTACCGAGCTTTGTTTTTTGTGAGAATGGTACATTAGATAGAGCTTTTATATACCTATTACTGGTGCTAACTCTAAAACCTCTTGACGCTCCTAACAACTTCTTCTATATTCCACAGCTGCAGTAAAATTTTTATTCAACTTTTAACATAGGTATAGCTGTGGGACTTTTATCGAGAGCTCAATGGTTTATAGGTTCTTTATTTCCAATCAAAAAAGAAGAATTCAAACAATTCATGCCAATGGCATTGATGATGTTGTTTATTCTTTTCAACTACAATGTATTGCGATCAATGAAAGATAGTTTAGTGGTGCCAGGCATTGGTGCTGAAGCTATTAGTTTCATTAAGCTATATTGCGTTGTTCCTATAGCGATTATTGTGATGGTGGTATATGCAAAATTGACAAGTATCATGGATCAGAAGAAGATCTTCTACACAGCGTGTACATTCTTCTTGTCCTTCTTTTTGCTTTTTGCTTTTGTTTTATACCCATACAGAGATTTCTTTCATCCTGACCCGGCAGCAGTAGCTGCATTATCAGATAAGAAGATTAATGCGCTATTCATGACTTTTGATTTAGCGCACTTAAAATGGTTCTTAAAAATATACGGTAAATGGCTATATGCCTTATTTTATGTGTTAGCTGAGTTATGGGGATCTTTAATGTTATCTCTATTATTCTGGCAATTTGCAAACCACATTACTAAGACAGAGAATGCTAAGAGATTCTACCCTATGTATGGATTTGTCGGTAACATTGGTTTAGTGATGGCTGGTGCGCTTATAAAAGTATTCTCAGGAGAAAAAGTGGCTTCTTCCTCTGCTGACGATACAATGATTACAGCGTTGCTTTTAGGTGCATCTGTGGCAGTGTTGGTTACAATGTATTTGTACAAAATAATTAATAAACAAATCGAGCAGAACCCAGATGAATTTTCTGGAGGAAAGAAAAAGAAGAAAAAGCCCAGCTTATCCTTGCTAGATGGATTTAAAGTTATCTTCTCATCAAAGTATTTAGGTTTTGTTGCTATATTAGTACTAAGTTACGGTATCTCAATTAACCTTGTGGAGGGCCCTTGGAAAGCTAAGGTGAGGGAATTGTACCCCGAGGTGAATACTTATATGAATTTCATGGGAACTCTTACTTCTCTTACAGGTGTGTCTTCTATGATCATGATGTTAGTTGGTGCTCATATACTTCCTAGAATCACTTGGTTCACTGGTGCCATATTTACTCCATTAATCTTGTTTGTTTCAGGTTTAGGGTTCTTCGTGTTCGTGGTATTTGATAACGCGATCCACTCTTACATAGATTTAGTTCTATTTGACCCACTATGGCTTGCAGTGATCTTTGGATTGATATTAAATGCTTTAAGTAAAGCAACTAAATATTCTTTCTTTGATCCAACAAAAGAGATGTCTTATATACCACTTGATAACGAGTTAAAGACGAAAGGTAAGGCAGCTGTTGATATCGTTGGTGCTCGTGTTGCAAAATCATTTGGAGCATTAATACCTTCAACATTATTTATGGTATTCCCGGAATCTAACTTTATAACAATCACCCCATACCTAATGATTATATTTATCGTGATATCATTAATATGGCTTGTGGATGTAAAGTTCCTTTCCGTAGAATATGAAAAGCGTATAGCTGAGAGCAAATAAAATATTTGGATACTCTAATATTTTATACAAATTTAAGGCTCCTCATGATACATTCTTGAGGAGCTTTATTTTCATAAAATTTCTGGTAAAAAAATGTCTGTAATTATTGCAAATTGGAAAATGAGCTTGAGTTTGTTGGAAGCATCTTCGTTAGCAAGCCAAATATCTGATTTTCATTCTAAAGAGAAGATGGAAAGTTCAGTGATTCTATGCCCATCTTTTACATCGCTAGATCGTGCAAACTGTGTTCTCCAGGGATCCAACGTTAAACTCGGTGCTCAAGATTGTTCTGAGGGAAAAGGGGGGGCTCGTACAGGAGAAGTGAGTGCTGCAATGATAAAGGACTTAGGATGTGAATATGTAATTTTAGGACATTCAGAGAGAAGAATAAACGCAGGAGAGACGGATATAGACATAAGAAGAAAGTTGCAGATAGCCCACATGATGGGTTTGAAGATCATTCTATGTATTGGCGAGACTGAGGAGGAAAAGTCAGAATTTTTAACATTAGAAACAATAGAGCGCCAAATTACAACTATTATCCCAGAAGGAATGGTTCTGCCTGAGAATATGTTAATAGCTTATGAGCCTGTATGGGCTATAGGTAGTGGGGCTACTCCAACACCTGCAGAAGTTTCTGAAATAGGAGAATTTTGCAGAGGGATCTTTGCAACAAGATTTTCGTTTGAAAAAGATGTAAAGTTCCTGTATGGTGGTTCGGTTAATGTTTCAAATTGTGCTAACGTACTAAAGTCTAGGTTTGTAGATGGTGTACTCGTAGGAGGCGCTAGTTTGAAGTTTGACAGTTTTAGCAAAATTTTAATAATTGCAGAAGAGTTATGCAAACAATCTTAATCGTATTCCATATTATAGTTTCTGTGCTTCTAGTGTCAGTTATCTTATTTCAAAGTAACAGTTCTGATGAATTAAAGGGTATAGGTGGAGGTTCATCTGGATTAGATGGAGTGATGTCTAGTGCCGCTTCTGCAAGTTTTGTTACCAAGCTTACATCCATTCTAGCTATAATATTTATGATTAACTGTCTTGTTCTATCTAATATTTCTTCAAGGGAATCAGACAGCAGCGTTGCTGGTAAAGTAATGAGTGAGCAAACTAGAGAGGGGTCTAAAGATAGATCTCTTCCTATGGCTGAATAGTGATGACAAGATATATTTTTATTACTGGTGGCGTGGTTTCTTCGATAGGAAAGGGGCTTTCCTCATCTAGTATTGCAGCACTTCTTCAAGCTAGGGGTTATAAAGTATGTCTAAGAAAATTAGATCCATATCTTAATGTAGACCCAGGGACAATGAGCCCAACCCAACATGGTGAGGTTTATGTCACTGAGGATGGTAGTGAAACAGATCTTGATCTGGGTCATTACGAAAGATTCACAGGAACAACAGCGACAAAGTATGATAGCGTAACAACTGGTAAGATATATTCTACTCTTTTGCAAAAGGAGAGAAGGGGCGATTATCTAGGTGCAACTGTGCAAGTTATTCCTCATGTTACAAATTTAATCAAAAATTTTATATTTAGGTACACAGAAGATTACGATTTCGTTTTATGTGAAATAGGGGGAACAGTTGGTGATATTGAAGCACTTCCTTTCTTAGAGGCTATAAGGCAAATACGTTACGAATTAGGAAGTGAGAAAGTGCAATTTGTGCATTTAACTTTGCTACCTTATATTCCTACTGCAAAAGAATTAAAAACAAAGCCAACCCAGCATTCTGTAAAAGAGCTTCGCACTATTGGAATACAACCGGATTTCTTGCTATGTAGATCTTCTAAAGAAATTTCAGATAAAGAGAAAGACAAGATATCTCTTTTCTGCAACCTAAAGAGAGAGCATGTGATCTCTTCTTTGGACGCAAAAAGTGTGTATGAAGTTCCTATCCAGTATCATGAAGAAGGATTGGATGAGAGGCTCCTTAAGTCTTTTGGTATAGACAAGCTTCCTAAGGCGAATATTCAAAAATGGCATCAGGTTATGGGTGATGCTTCAGAGAAAAGAAACCAGATAACCATTGCTATGGTTGGTAAATATAATAATTTAGAAGATTCGTATATCTCTTTGATTGAAGCGCTAAACCATTCTTCTATAAGTAGATTTGCTAAAGTTGAAATAAAATGGGTTGATTCTAGAAAGATAAAAGCTGGAAATGTAGCAGGAAAATTAAAATCTGTAGATGCTGTGCTGGTTCCTGGGGGTTTTGGAACAGATGGCATAGAAGGGAAGATCTCTGCTATACAATATGCTCGTGAAAATAAAATACCTTACCTAGGGATTTGCCTTGGTATGCAGCTATCTGTTATAGAATTTGCAAGGAATGTTTGTGGAATCAAGGATGCTTTCTCAAGTGAATTTGGTGATACAGAAAATCCTATTATAGGTCTGATTACGGAGTGGAATAATAGTGGTATTATTGAAAAAAGAACAAAGAGTGATGATCTTGGAGGAACCATGCGTCTTGGTTCGTATGAGTGTAAGATAGTAAAAGATTCAGCTCTAAAAGATATTTATGGATCTGAGACGGTTTCAGAGCGTCATAGGCATCGTTATGAATTTAATGCCAATTATAAAGAGAAGATAGAATCTAGGGGCATGAAGATTGCGGGCGTTTCTCCAGATGGCACTTTATGCGAAGCTGTTGAACTTCTAAAGCATCCTTGGTTCTTTGGAGTTCAATTCCATCCAGAGTTTAAGTCTCAGCTATTCAAACCTCATCCGCTATTTTGCTCATTCTTAGATGCAGCAATAAAACATAATAAAAAGAGATAATGGTAGATCACAGAAAAGTGCAAGTTAGAGATTTTGAAATATCAAATGAACTCCCTCTGTCTGTGCTCGCAGGCCCTTGTCAGTTGGAATCCGAAGACCATGCTATGTTTATGGCAGAGAACCTAAAAAAAATTACTGACAAACTGGGGGTGAATTTTGTTTTTAAAACTTCTTTTGATAAAGCAAATAGATCTAGTCTGTCTGGGAAAAGGGGTATGGGTCTTGAGGCATCTTTAAGAGTTTTTGAAAAAATCAAAGAAACATTTCAGTGCCCTATAGTAACTGATGTACACACAGCTAACCAATGTGGAGTTATTGCGGAATATGTAGATATTTTGCAAATACCAGCATTCCTATGTAGGCAAACTGATCTATTAGAGGCAGCTGCAAAGACGGGGAAAGTTGTGAAGATAAAGAAGGGGCAATTTTTAGCTCCGTGGGATATGAATAATATTGTAAAAAAGTTCGATCAATTTGGTAATAAAAGCATATTGTTTACCGAAAGAGGTACGAGTTTTGGATACAATACTCTGGTTTCTGATATGCGTGGTCTAAAAATTATGGCAGAGACGGGGGTTCCTATAGTTTTTGATGCAACTCACTCTGTTCAGCAACCGGGTGGAAGAGGTGAGTCAAGTGGGGGTCAGCGAGAGTTCGTGGAGCCTTTATCCAGAGCAGCGGTAGCTGTTGGGATTGCAGCTTTATTCTTGGAGGTTCATGAGGATCCTGATAATGCTCCTAGCGATGGCCCTAACATGATTCATCTGGATCAATTCGAAGGGTTTCTTTCCAGAATCATGAAATTCGATGAGTTGTCAAAATCACTATGATTCGGGTGTGTCAGTTTTTTTCTTTCCGGATAACGGATGAAATTGTTCTACAGTAGATTTCAATTTTTCATTTGCAACATGTGTATATATTTGCGTAGTACTAACATTTTTATGTCCTAGCAATTCTTGTATAATTCTTAAGTCAGCTCCATGATTAAGTAGGTGGGTGGCAAAAGAATGACGTAATTTATGAGGAGAAACATCTTTGGGGCTTATCTCGGCATCTATAGAAATCTTCTTAAGTAATTTTGCGAAATATTGTCTAGTAATATGACCTTGATTGGATTGTTTTGATGGAAAGAGCCAGTGCTCATTCTTTTTGAGAGTAAAGCTTAACCTGACCTCAAGATATTCTCTAAGTGCACTAATAGATTTTCTGTTAATTGCTATTATGCGCTCTTTATCTCCTTTCCCGGTAATTAGTATATAAGGATTAATATAGTTATTGTTGATTTGAAGGTGGGATAGCTTTAAAGAAATAAGCTCTGATATCCTCATGCCTGAAGCATAAAGTAATTCTAGCATAGCTACATTTCTTATCCCTTTTGTAGTCTTGTCTAAGTAAGCGGTATTCAGTAATTTTATTACCTCATTTTCGCTTAAAACAGATGGTAAGTTTTGGCGTTTTTTTGGTAAATCTACTGAGAGAGCTGGGTTGTATTTGATTATTTGTTCGGAATATAAAAACGAAAAAAATTGCCGTATAGAAGAAATCTTCCTTGAGATTGTGGACCCTTCAAGAGAGCGTGTTGTCATCAATGCAATAAATTTCCGTATGTCATCTGTTGTTGTGTCAGCAATATCAACTTTCTCAATATCCAAGAATTCCTTGAATTTTTGTAGATCATTATTGTAAGAATCAACTGTGTTTTTTGAAGAGGCTTTTTCTATTGAAATACTTTCAAGAAAATCAGTTTTTAAAGAATTAAAGCCCATTATTGCCCTCAATCAAAAAGGAGGAGTTAATAATAGAATGATATCATAAAAAATATATTTGGCAATGATGTGAAATCTTAATGTCCTTATGCAAGAACTAACCTTTTCCAAAGAGATTATTTTTATTGAAGGTTGGCATGGTGTGCTGACTAAATCTCATCAATTATGTTGCATAAGAAAGAATATCTGTATTGGCAAATCTCAAAGCAAAGAAGAATTGTGCTCAAGAGCAAGTTACATCTGCTCCTGTCCCAAATTCTGAAGTTAAAGCTGAAGCGAAGTAGTTTTGACTTTGTAATGTAGAGGATGGAGGCCGGAGCCGGAATCGAACCGGCGCATAGAGGATTTGCAATCCTCTGCATTACCACTTTGCTACCCGGCCTCATTTGAGGTAGTAAACTATAAGCCTATTAGAGCTTTTGCAAGTGATTTTTAGATTAATTTCCTTCAATTTCGTTGTATTGTGTGATAATTTGCGATAAAATCATTGAGATTTAAGTTTTATACTACACGATGAAATCACACATCTGGTTGTTTTTTATATTAGCATCCTCTTTAAACTGTTATTCATTAGACATGAATACGGCTCTGTCTAGTGCTTATGAAACTAACGACATTCTTAAGTCTCAGAGAGAGAAAACAAAGGCAAATGATGAGCAAATAATGCAATCATTCTCTAGGTGGTTACCATCTGTAACTCTTGGCGCTCAGAAAAGAGAGTTAAGAGCAGAAACTGCGGGTGTTTCTTCAAAAACAAAAGGCACCACTAAGAGCTTAACTGTATCACAAAATATATTTAGAGGCGGTGCGGATATAGCTGCAATGAAAATTGCAAAGGCTTCTATTGAGCAAAGTAGAGCGGAGTTGGTTTCCAAAGAGCAAGAAATCCTTGTGAGCGTTGTAGAAACTTATCTGAAGACTTTGCAGATTGAGGAGGAGCATAAGATTGCAGAAGAGCAGTTGGTGGATGCAAAACTTTTACTTCAATCCGCGGAAAGAAGGTTTCAGGCTGGAGATGCAACAAAAACAGATGTTGCCCAAGCTAATGCTAGTTTAGCTGAGTCTCTATCTTCTATGATTCATGCTAGTGGTAATTTTGAGATACTAAAAGCAAAGTTTAGAGAAATTACTGGGATGGATCCGCATAAATTAATACTTCCATCAGCGAATGTAATTTTGCCAAAAACCCTAGAGACTACGATAAAATTAGCACTAAGAAATAGCCCAGAATTGATCTCTTCAAGAAGTAATGACAAGGCTGCAAGAAACCGAGTTACGCAAGTGAGAGGGGAAAACCTAATGCCTTCTGTTCAATTACAATACCAGATACAAGATAACAGAGATGATAAAAGGATGAGTGCTGGTGGCTTTACTCAAGATGCGTTGAACAAGCAAGCGCTAGTATCTTTGAATATAACTTTATTTGATGGTGGGGCATCGTGGTCTAAATATAGGCAAGCTAAACGCACTTACCAGCAGTCAAAATATAGCTTAGCTAGTGCTCGTCAAAATGTAATTACTTTTACCACTCAGGTATGGAGGGAGTTTGAATCTAAGAAATCTATCTACAAGGCAAGGAAAGAAGAAGTCAATTCTTCAAGAACTGCGTATGAAGGCACTAAAAAGGAAGAGAAAGCGGGGATACGATCTATTGGTGATGTGATAATCGCGCGTAGTAACTATTATAATGCGTATAGAAAAATGTTAAATGCCAGAACGGAATATATATCCGCGCGTTACAAGATTGCTTCATCTATAGGTGAATGTACAGCAAAACATTTGGGACTAGATGTAAAACTCTATGATCCTATGAAAAACTATAATAGCATTAGAATGCAGCTTGTAGGTTCTTATAATCCGGATTAATGTGATGAGCGCTGATAACAACCAGGAGTCTTTAGATAAAATTATTAGCAATATAAAATCTGCTATCAAAAGCCAAGAGAAGGGTTTTAATACAAAAGTAGAAAATCACTCTGTCATAGAGCTTACAGAAGTTGTCACAGATGAGAGTTTAGTAGATGGCAAAAGTGCTGAAGAGGTTTCTGGATATATAAAATATATATCTAACCAAGTCATTAGTGATCAAGATGATTCACATCTTCTTTCAGACGAAGAGATCAAAGAGGTTTTTAAAGATGTGCTGAAGCCTTACCTGCAATCATGGTTAAATAGCAACCTATCTAAAGTAGTTAAAGAAGTAGTAGAGAAAGAGGTAAAGAAGTTGTTTAATAAGGCAAAAACATGAGTATTAGAATTTGTATACTCTCTTTATCTGCGTTGTTGATTAGCTCTGCATTTGCTGCGCAACCAAATGCACCTTCTAATCCAGGGTCTCCTTCTTCAACTAAATTTTGGGACATATCAGATAAGAAAAGGTCAATTCCAGGAGATATATTTAAGGGTAACGCAGATAAGGAGAGGTACTTTGTAGAGTCAGTAACAGGAATTGGCGTTGAAAAAACTTCTAAAGAGATTGTGGGTCCTAATGTGGATTACCAGTATAAAAATGTATCGATATTTGATCAAATCATTTTAATAGACCATATAGATAAAACAGAGCGAGAGCTCAGTAAAATAAGAAAGATAAATAGATTTTTAGATACTAATTATAACACGCAAATACTTCCTGAAGAAGCTTATGAGCATTCTGGATTACCTAGGCCTTTTTATTTGAATAAATTAAGTTCATGGGCATTTAATGCTATACGTAACTCCGATATTAAAACGTTGCGAGCTCTTTTGAATAATTACAACTTGCTTCACATTAAAAATAAGGATGGAACAGGCTTATTATCCTACGCTATTTCATTTAACCATAATAGAATTGCTAGATTTTTGATTAGGAGTGGGGCGGATATAAACGAAAAAGATAATAAAAACTATACGCCATTGAACATAGCTGCTCGTAATAATAATGAGATTATGGTGGGTATCTTAACTAAGAATGCCTGCAATGTATTTCACAAAGACGACTCAGGCAAATCCTCTGCAGATTATGCTTTGATGAATAATAACCATCGAATGCATAAACATCTTCTAAGCAGGAGTAAGTAATCTACATGTCTTCTTTTAACGTAAAAATTCTGACGATTTTCCCAAATATGTTTCCTGGTCCTCTTGGGTATTCTGTTCTTGGTAATGCGCTGTCAAAAAAATTATGGGAGATTGAATCAATAAATATAAGAGATTTTGCACTAGATAAGCATGGATCAGTAGATGATTACCCTATTGGGGGTGGCGTTGGTATGCTGATGAAGCCGGATGTTCTGGGTAGAACAATAGAACATGCATGCTCTGGGATGAAAAAGAAAAAAATTATATACCTATCTCCTCGTGGCAAGACATTTACCCAAAAAATGGCAAAAGAAATTGTAGAGAGTGACAATGTTGTGATGTTGTGTGGTCGCTACGAGGGAGTAGATCAGAGGGTTTTGGATTATTATGACATTGAAGAGGTTAGTATAGGAGATTATGTGCTTTCTGGAGGAGAGCTTGCGGCATATGTTGTAATAGATAGCTGTGTTAGACTTATTCCCGGAGTGCTGAAAGATCAAGATATGGAAGAGAGTTTTGCTCTTGGTACAAAATACGAGAAACTTCTTGAATACCCTCAATATACTAAACCTAGGGAATGGAAGGATATTAAAGCTCCTGAGGTTCTTTTGAGTGGTAACCACAAGAAGATTGAAGAATGGAGACTCAAGAAATCACAAGAAATCACAAAAAAAAATAGACCGGATCTATTAAAAAAATGATCCTACACCTATATTTCTATGCTTTGGTTGAATGCCAGTCGCAGTTAAACAAAGTGCGTGTTATGATTAGTTTCTTTTAGGAAGGGTAGTTACTTCATTGTAGGGAAGAAGTGTATTTATAGCGGGGGAAGTTGAAAAGTTGATTTGAATTTTTAAATTCAATGCAATATTAACTCTCTGAAGTTACAAATAGATTTTATTTTGACCACAAAGACCTTATGCATGAAGCTACTGGTTACAGTGGTAATCACTAATCTTGGGAAGGTTGGCTATATACATATTGCTGAGGGAATACGTATTTCTGCGCATCTATATGGCAGTCTAGGAGAGTATTGATCCTTGCATTTTGCTTTTTATACATCTTTGATTGCGCTTTGTTTTTACGACGTCGAAAAAAATGGAAATATACAAATCAGGTAGATATAGATAAGGAAGTTATTTTATGCTGAAACTTTAAAAACAGTCTATAATGTTGCATTTGATTTAGAGGATCTCATGCTTGAGAGTGTGTGAATGGTGAAAATGATATACAAACAAAAGAAGCTCAAGTAAGCCATTGGTTGCATTTTGTCATACTATAGAGTCATATCTTCTAGGATATGGTTTGACTGATGCAAAGGATCGGCATGAATATGTTATGCTATCTAGGTGTGCATACTGAAAAATCTATTAAAATGAAGAATTATGTTGAATTTAGTGGAATTATGGCGTATCTTCGCTCTGCGATTGAAAATTATAGGTCTTAGAGTAAGATGAACTTAGTGCAACAATTTGAAAAAAACCAACTAGCTGCTTTGGCAGAAGGCAAAAAAATCCCTGATTTTAAGCCTGGTGATACTATTAGAGTTAATGTAAGAATTATAGAAGGTTCTAATGAAAGAGTACAGGCTTATGAAGGTCTGTGTATTTCTAAAATCAATAGAAGCCTGGGGTCAAGTTTTACCGTTAGAAAAATTAGCTACAACGAAGGTGTGGAACGTAAATTCCCTCTATACTCTCCAAGAATTGACAGCATAGAGATCGTGAAGAAAGGTATCGTTAGAAGAACGAAGCTTTACTATATGAGACAATTACGTGGAAAAGCCGCTAGAATTAAAGAAAAGCTAGACAGATAAATTTTTTCAAGGAGGGGGATGCCTAAAACCACTCAGAAGATATCTAATCTAAACAATATATATTCACGTTACCAAATATTCGTATTTGACCTCTGGGGTGTGGTTCATGATGGAACTGCTCTGATACAAGATACTATTAGACTAATTAATAAATTAGATAAAGCTAAGAAGCAGATTGTATTTCTATCTAACTCTTCAAGTAGCTCAGTCTCTGTAGAAAAACTCCTGGAATCCATGGGTTTCTCATTAAAAGAAAATCACAAGCTTGTGACATCAGGCGAATTTTTTAAACATTCAATCAACAACGATACGAGCCTTTCGGTAAGGAATAAATTTTATGACTTAGGAGGTTCCTTCAGGATGTTGGAAGATATGGATATAGAGTTCGTAGATACTTTGGATGCATGTGATTGTATTATCATTACAATGAACTCTCGTTCAGGAGCAGAGGATGAGGAATTCTGGACAAGAATTCTAGAAGAGGCGGCAAAAAAAGATATTCCCGCTCTTTGTATTAACCCTGATTTTCAAGCTCCACACGGTGATTTATTCCACTATACTCCTGGATATTTTGCAAATAAATATAAGATTTTAGGCGGTAGTGTAAGATATTTTGGTAAGCCTCATGTTCCTATATACGAGTTTGCACTGTCTGAAAATATAAAGAAGAGTTTTCTTTCCAAGAAAAGTATAATTGCCATAGGCGACTCTTTAACAACAGATGTAAAGGGTGCAAAAGCTTTTGGAATAGACTCACTACTATTCCTGCGCCGAGGTGTGCACAAGGAATATTACCGGAAATCAGAGAAAGAATTGCTGTCATTATATAGCGAGCACGATATATACCCCACATATATTACAGATGATATGATTTTGAAAAACAACTAGAATGAATATTCAAAAGCTTTGCTAAGAACGAAATAATTTGCTTTTTACTTGTGAAGTCAATATTATGTCCTGATTACAATTTATTTGGTGTGTAGCGCTATGAAAAAAGTAGTTATTGCTGGTATGATAGCAAATACCTTAGAATGGTATGATTTCGCATTATATGGACACTTCGCTCTAATTTTAAGTAAACATTTCTTCCCTGCATCAGATCCTTACATAGGTCTTCTTGCAACATATAGTATCTTTGCAGCGGGTTTTATAATGAGACCTATAGGTGGTATATTCTTTGGATATTTAGGTGATAAATATGGTAGAAAGACAACTCTTGCAATCTCTATCTTGATGATGGCTTTACCTACAGCCTCTATTGGTTTACTTCCTACTTATGAAAAAATAGGAATACTTGCACCAATATTACTATGCGTGATCAGATTGGTACAAGGAGCATCTATTGGTGGTGGATTTAGCGGATGCATTGCCTTTTTAGTTGAATACGCGCCGAAAGAAAAAAGAGGCGTGATAGGTAGTGTGAGTATGATGAGCTTGAGTGGCGGCATGTTACTTGGTTCTTTAGTCTCGGTTGGTGTCGCAAAAACAATGTCAGTATCAGCTTTTGAAGAGTGGGGCTGGAGAATACCATTCTTACTTGGCATAATTGTGAGTCTTGTAGGTGTGTATGTGAAAGTTGCCTTACATGAAAGCCCAGTATATTTAAAAGCTAAAGAAAGTAATGACCTTTCATCGAAGCCAGTAAGAGAAGTGCTAACTAGCTACTCTAAGCCTCTTCTTGTTGGAATAGGTTTGTATCTAACAGTATGTGTTCCATTCTATATGCTAACATTATTTATGAAATCATATATGACAGGATCTCTAGGGTTTACTAGCGTGGAGACATTGAGAGTGAATTTATGGAGTTTAGCTGTGGCTACAGCCTCTATTCCTGTTGGGGCATATGTATCTGATATTTACGGAAGAAGGCCTGTGTTGAAATATACAGCTATAGTTATAATGTTAGTAGCATATCCATTCTTGTGGCTTCTGAATAACACTAGTATGGAAGTAGTTCTTTTCTCCCAAGTGGTCTTTGCTGCGCTAGTTGGATTCTATATGGGTCCTATTCCTGCTGTACTAGTTGAGTTATTCCCAACAAGAGTTAGGTTTACTGGTGTATCCGCTTCTTATAATTTGAGTGTGGCTGCATTTGGTGGAACCGCGCCTTTGGTAGGGACTTGGCTTGTGAATCATACAAGGCATGATTCTATTGCTTTGTATATTGTATTCTTTACAGTGATGACTTTATTTACTATAAAATATTTTTCAGAGACTTATCGAAAAAGTATCGCATAGTTAAACATCTGAGGAGGAGTTGTTATTATACTTTGTACAATATAACCTCTTTCCGAGTATATATAATTAGGTTCTTTGGATCATTGAATTTTATGTATTTGGTACAATGCTTTATTCCCAAACAAATATTATTTTAGTATGCGCTCGTATTTGTGGTTCGCATGATTTTGAGTAATTTGATGTATTGCGCACATATATATAAAACAAAAAAGATTGCGCCCTTGGTCCTAATTCTTTTGAGATTTGAAGAATTTACAATACTCTTTGAGAAAGCACTCTTCACATAAGGGCTTACGAGCTTTGCATATATATCTACCATGAAGAACGAGCCAGTGGTGTGCTTTGAGCTGATATTCTTTTGGTATTTGCTTTGGTAATTCTTTCTCCACAGATGGAATGGTTTTTTTAGTTGCAATACCCAACCTTCTAGAGGTTCTAAATACATGTGTATCTACGGCAATCTCATTTATGTTGAAAGCAGCGTTTAGCACAACTTTAGCCGTTTTTGTGCCAACTCCAGGAAGCTTTATTAATTCTTCCAAGGAGTTGGGTATTTGTGAATTATATGATTCCACCAAAACATGACTTAATTTGATTATATTTTTTGCTTTAGAGTTGAATAAACCAATAGTACGCACATGTTTTTTTAATTCTTCTTCTCCTAAGGCAATCATTTCTTCTGGTTTTGATATTTGGTCAAACAAAGCTTTGGTGGCTTTATTTACTCCGGTGTCGGTAGCTTGTGCAGAAAGTACTACAGCCACTAGCATTGTATAGTTATTTGTGAAGTTTAGTTCGGTTTTTGGATTGGGGTTTTTTTTTTGCGAACGCGGAGAATATATTTTTTATAATGCCCTTGTTCATAATAAATTTTTAATGAGATTTTCATTCATTTCTATGGTAATAATATATAGCATATCAATGAATAGTCTAGAAGACTCATGGAATCAGTAGAAGCCACAAAAAAGATTACTAGGATCTTAGAAAGGAAAGATGGGAGTGGCTCATTTCTACTCTCTTCTCCTAAGGGAAGTGGGAAGAAGAAATATATCACAGAAGTTGTTAGGGGGAAACTCCATACAGAAAATTTGCGCAGCTCTAACCTTTTGTGGATTTCAGAAGAAAATAATAAAATACCTATAGACAAGGTTCGTTCGATTTGCGATTTTCTTAGTAAGACTTCTTATAATTCTCTGCCTCGTATCATTGTAATAGATTCTGCAGACTCTTTGAATATTCAAGCAAGTAATGCATTGTTGAAGATATTGGAAGATTGCAGCCCTCATACTTACTTCTTCTTGCTATGCCATAATGTAGAAGCTGTTATTAGCACAGTGAGGTCTAGATGTATAAATCTCAAAATTCCATCATCGATCTCTATATTGTCTAATGAAAATATTACTGAGATGGAGAAAGAAAAATATCTATATCTAACTAAGGGATCAGTGGGACTAGCAACAAAATTCATAGAATTCTCTGCACTATCTTTTTATGAAGAAATTTTGGAGATAGTAGAAAAGTTTGATAGCCAGATTGAAATGCTATATAAGTTCATGGATAAAAATTTTGCTAAAGATACGGCGCCAAAAAATTGGAAGGTATTTGTAAGTTTAATTCATCATCTTATGGATAGGATTATAAAATTCCATATAGGAGAAGCGAGTAATCTTATTGAGTCAGAGAAAAGGGTAGTAGAGAAAGTTGCGCACTTGCGTGATATAGAAAGATGGAATAATGTGTTCCACTCTATGCGTAGGATGATGGTGAACACGGAAGTGAGTAGCCTTAGTATGTATAATGTAGCATTATTAAGTTTTTTTAAAATTAGGATGAAGAAGGATGTCGAATAATAAATTTTATCTCACAACTCCAATATATTATGTAAATGCAAATCCTCATATAGGGACAGCGTATACGACTATAGTGTGTGATGTATTGGCTCGCTTTAAAAGATTGAGTGGGTATGATGTTAAATTCTTAACTGGAACAGATGAGCATGGTCAAAAAATAGATCAATCTGCTCAAAAATCAGGTAAAGATCCCCAAGATTTTGTTGATGGAGTAGCTAAGAAATTTATTTCTTTGTTTAAAATGATGAATATAAGTAATGATGATTTTATCAGGACAACTGAAGAGAGGCATAAGAAGGGCGCTATAGATTTATGGAATAAATTAAAAGAAAATGGGCATATATATCTAGATAAATATTCAGGATGGTATTCTGTTAGGGATGAAAGTTTTTACACAGAAGAGGAGCTAGTGGGGGGCAAGGCACCGAGTGGAGCAGAGGTTGAATGGATTGAAGAAGATAGTTACTTTTTTGACCTCTCTAAATGGAAGGATAAATTATTAGATTTTTATGAAGCAAATCCAGATTTTGTTTATCCTAAGCATAGGTTTAATGAGATAAAAAATTTTGTGAAATCGGGTCTTAGAGACCTATCCGTCTCAAGGGTGAGCTTCAAATGGGGGATTCCTGTTCCAAAGGATAATAACCATGTTATATATGTATGGCTTGATGCTCTGACTAACTATATATCTGCTCTTGGATACCCTAAAAATACAGAAGAATTACAAGCATATTGGCCAGCTAATGTTCATATGGTTGGTAAGGATATTACAAAATTTCATGCAATATATTGGCCTGCATTTTTGATGGCGTCTAATATAGATCTTCCTAAGCAAATAGTAAGTCATGGTTGGTGGCTAAACGAAGGAGAGAAGATTTCTAAATCATTGGGGAATGCTGTTGATCCTGTGGATTTGATAAATGATTTTGGCTTAGACCAGATGCGTTATTATTTAATGAGAGAGATTTCATTTGGTAATGATGGTAGCTTTTCTAAGGCTTCTTTTGTATCTAGGATTAATAGTGAGCTTTCTAATAAAATTGGTAATTTGGTTCAAAGAACATTATCAATGGTTTATAGTAATTGTGAGGAATCTATACCAGGTTATGATGAGTCTAGAATTTCTGCATTCTATGAGAGATATCAGCTTCTGAAAGAAGCTTCTAACCTATTTGGAAAGATAGAAGGGAGAATGGAGCAATATCAATTCCACCATGCATTGGAAGACATTTTACTATTTGTAGATCAGGTGAATATTTTTGTGGATCAACAAGCCCCTTGGGTTCTAAAAAAAGAAGACCCAAAGAAGATGGCAGAAGTTTTATATGTAGTTCTAGAAATAGTAAGATATTTTTCAATCATTCTTGTACCGTTTATTCCTGATTCTGCAGGTAAGATTCTTGATAATATAGGAGTACCAGAAGATGAGAGGGAATTTAAATTTCTATCTAAAGAATTTTACCTAAAGGGTAAAATAATTGCAAAGCCCGTTGGGATATTCCCAAGATTTAATGAAGAAAAAGAATGATAGTAGATTCGCATTGTCATATGAATTATAAAGAACTTAGCTCGGATATTAAGTCTGTTATGTCAAGAGCGAAAGAGGCTGGTGTGGGGATATTGCAGACCATTTCGACAAAAGTTTCTGAGTTTGATAAAATACTTGCGATAGCAAAGGCGTATGACAATATATACTGCTCTGTTGGTGTTCATCCACATGAGGTTGAGGGAGAAGGCATTGTATCTGTAGATAAACTTGTTGAGCTTTCTAAGGATAAAAAGGTTATAGGTATTGGCGAAACAGGATTGGATTATTATTACGAGAACTCTCATAGGGAGATGCAAAAGGAATCATTTATAAATCATATCGCAGCATCTAGGGAGACAGGACTTCCTCTGATAGTACACACTAGGTCTTCGGATGATGACACAATAGAGATCTTAAAAACAGAAATGAATAAAGGTGTATTTCCTGGGTTAATACATTGTTTTACATCTACGGAAAAATTAGCACGAGAATGTATAGATATGGGAATTTATATTTCTATTTCTGGAATAATAACTTTTAAAAAAGCTGATGAATTACGTTCGACTATACAGAAACTTCCTTTAGATAGGTTATTAATAGAAACCGATGCTCCATATCTGGCGCCTGCTCCTATGAGAGGAAAGCCTAATGAGCCTTCTTACATAAAGTACACAGCTGCGAAAATGGCGGAAATATTTGGTAAAGAGGTATCAGAAATAGAGGCATCTACTACTAAGAATTTTTTTGAGCTATTTACTAAGGCTAAGGCTTAGTATCAATCTCTACTAAAAGCAGACCATTGGACTCTAAACCTTTTGGCATAAGCTTATTCCCATTTTTATCTGTGTAATCCAGGTTGCAAACTTTATCAACAATAGAGATCTTTGATTTTTCTTTTACAAGGCCTACTAACCCTTTTGTGATTTTATAAGGGGTTTTATGCTCTCCTATATTGAAGGAGATAGATTTATTGTGGTCTCTGGAATCATAAATAAGATTTCCATCTTCAAGATTGCGAAGTTTATAAGACGATGTGATTTCGTCTCCACACATTATTTTTTCTCCTATTAAAGAGAAAGATTCTTTGTCTACGAAAATACCCCAGCTATTCTGTATATGGGATTTTATGACTTTATTAAGCGTTACATCTGCTGTAATAAAATCCTTCTGTTGTTTTTTTTTGTTATGCGTGGCAGTTTCCTTATCTACATATATGATTTTACGGTTTCCACCTTTTTTCATTCCTATAACTCCGTTCTCAAGGAATTTACTTAAAGATTTCGTTCCCAGGTATACATTTTTTGTTACAAGTAAGGTTTCTCTTTGATTTTCTGTGTTTTCTGTAGAGTAAGAGATTGAAACCTCATCCCCACATTCTGCAATCATACCTTTCCCTACATTCAGATCTTTTACTATAAACTCTTTGTGAGCTAGATCTTCACCTAGAGCACCATGGT
This sequence comes from Rickettsiales bacterium, assembly GCA_047404135.1. GTDB lineage: Bacteria > Pseudomonadota > Alphaproteobacteria > Rickettsiales > JABSSG01 > JAHZKS01. Next base: position 152,756 of record JBDOIT010000002.1, on the reverse strand, counting down.
AGTTTTCAGCCATTCTGTTTATTACTTCTTCGAATATCAATCTTCCTTTGGGGTTTTCCAGAACCTTATTAAGCACGTTTGCAGTAAAATTTGATACTACAGAATGCTTATTTCCTGGTTCTACCTTCAGAGGAGGTTTTGGCGCTCTCTCTTCTTTAATTTCTTTCTCTGGGACGGGCTGCTTGCTCACATTGCTGATGGATTTAACGCTGCGCGAGAATCTATTCGCATAATCCTTAATGCTCCCTATGTTACCTTTGTAAACAGCAATGATGACAAATAGTGCAAGTATATACTTTATCCAGCGTTTATATTTCATTTCTTAGCTAATCAATTAAAAACAGTATAGTTTGGATGTGCTATTTGTGAAGAGAGAATCTAAGTAAATTTGGAAATTAATGAAAATCTATATCTGTTTCCAAAACACCGGATACATTTTTGGGAAAATACTTAGTTAGTAAATCCATAAAAGGCATCTGTTCTGTTAGGAATGTTATTACAGGGAAGTTGTCGCAGCTTTCTGCCTTTCCTAATAGGGATAATCCTTTGTTGTTTATGTGACTTGCGTTTGCTCCACTATTTAAAAGAGTTTGTAGCATTTCGGGCGTCCCGACACATGAAGTTTTAGTAAGTACTGTGCATCCACACCCTGTTTCTTGTTCTAGTGAAGCTCCGTTTTCTAGAAGAAGCATCACTATATTAGTATGGTTTTTCATCGCAGCTTCCATTAAGACTGTCCAACCATTATTACTTGGGTCTGCATAACTTGCATTAGCTCCTTTAGCTAATAGAGAGCATACTAACGCTGAATCTCCGATTGAAGATGCTTCCATTAACTCTTGATCTTGGTTGTGTGACATAATTATACTGTGATTTTGTTTACTAAACGGAATATAGAGAAGTTATATATGATAGCAACAGATGTTTAAAAAAAGATGTAATATTAGGGTTTTCTTAAGGAATGACAACTATAATAAAAAAGCATTAAAGCATTTATTTATATGAGTAGAAAGAAAAATTACAGTGTAGCATTAATAATAGGCTGGAATTTACTAAGTATTTCTGTAATGGTTTTGGTTTTTTGTATGTATAGTGTTTTTGCTAATAATACTATCAGAGACGACAATAATACATTCGCAAAAAAGGTAAAACGTGTTTTTCAGGAGCAAGAGGAAATACTTATTACCAAGACTCAGATAGTAGATTATTTAATAAAAAGAAAGTCGGACAACAAATCATTGGATTTAACTAAAGAGTTTGGTTTTAATTTTAGCAGAGTAAATCTCGATAATACAGATTTGCAGATGATCAATATTCGTGGTGTGAATTTGAGTAGAGCTAAGTTGAATCTTGTAGATTTAAGTCACTCGGACATGACTGGTGCAGATTTTTCTAGAACAAGTATGAGAGGAGTAAAATTAAGAAACTCCATTATTAATAGGTCTATTTTCCACAGGGTTACTTTAGATTATGGAATGCTTAGAGGAGCTTCTTTGGTTTCTTCGGATTTTTCAGAAACTAGTTTTAGGGGGGCTGATTTACAGGGGGCAGATTTTTCGAATGCTCGGTTAAAAAACGTTGATTTCTCGAATGCAAATCTTAGGGGAGCGCAATTTAGTGGCGCTATTCTTCATAACGTAAAACTTAGAAGAGCAGATTGCGAGGGAGTAAATTTTTATAATGCATCTATAGTGGATTCTGATCTACATAGGGTGAGTTTCCATAATGCTAAATTAGTAGATGCGAGTATTACGGGGAGCAATCTAGAAAGAATAGATTTTTCGAACACGGATCTAAGGGGAGGAAAATTTTCAAATAATAAGACCAGCAATATAAAAATGAATAAAGTAAAAATTGATTATGTAGAGGGTTTGAGTTTTAGCTCTTATGAGGTCGCCGATTCAGATATTAGTTTTGTTAAGAGGGTTAGTCTCAATGAAAAAATTAATAAAAATCGTTAGATATTGCGCTATTATCTTTACTATCACTCCTCTGGTTGTGATGGGAGAGGTCTGTAGATTTGGCGGTTGTACTCCAAGCTCTGAAATGGAAACGGACATAAAACCCGGTGTATATCCTTCATATAACGACCTCACAAGACCTGTTGGTGTATTTGAGGATGAATATCTTGAAAAGGTATTATTAAGGGGGGTTGTAGTAGATAAAAAATGTATACCTGTGCCAAATACAAAACTCTTATTATGGCAGAATGATGAATATGGCAAGCGCCGTTATTTAAAGAAATTTGCCTCAGAACAGGATAGGCATATAATGAATGACCAGATGCATGGAAAATTCGTAGGTGCTGGATCTACTCTATCTGATAGCGAAGGGCGCTTTTTTTTCATCACTGTAGATCCTGGATCCAAGGAAAAAGGGTCTAGTAAATCTAAGATTAATATATCCGCTCTTGGCAAAGGACTTATATCTTTTGAGACGCAGATAAAACTGTCAGATACGATAATAGATAAAAAGAAAAATTTTATTACAGCGTTGTTTAATAAGAGTGCGAGCGATCATTACGGGCAAAAGGTGTATGATTTTTTTATAGTCTTGAATGGGAACTCTAGATATAATAAATACTAGTTAAATCTAGCGCGCTATGCATATCAATAAAGAATACACTTCTCCAAGTTTTAAAGATAGGCAACACACAATAGATATGGTGGTTATACATTCTACTCATATGAGTGCCAAAGATTCTTTGGAGAGATTATGCAGCAAAGAGTCGGAGGTAAGCTGTCACTATTTGATTGATTTAGAAGGCAAGGTGTTTCAACTTGTTCCTGAGGACAAGGTGGCATATCATGCGGGGGTTAGTTGTTGGGATGGTCGTGAAAAGCTGAACCTATATTCAATAGGAATTGAATTGGTAGATACTGAAGAGGGTGGGGCAAGGATTGATAATTTTCCTAAAATTCAGATGGATTCTTTAATGGAAATTCTAGGAGGGATAACTCAAAGATACCCCATTCCATCTTTTTATATGGTAGCACACTCTGATATTGCTCCAAATAGAAAAGATGACCCAGGGGAGAATTTCCCTTGGGGTTTGTTGCAAAATCATGGCTTTGGTTTATTTCCTAGGAATAAATATGAGCAAGAAAATCTCGGTGTATTTTTGGCGCAGATTGGAGATGAGGGAGAAGGGGTTATAAAGATGCAGACACTGCTGAAAGAATATGGATATAAGCTCTTGGTTGACGGTGTATTCGGTAAGAATACTCATGATGTAGTCGTTGCTTTTAAAAGGCATTTTGATACTAGAGCGATAAACGACGTATTTGATGAGGTGTCTCTGACGATTTTACAAGAGATATGCGTTGAAAAATCTTCTATCCCTTCTTGATGTCTTGTCGTTTTTTTAAAATATTATAGAGAGATAATAGTATCAAAAGAGGATATAGGATTGTTAGTGCTGGCATTAGTAGTTTTATTAAACCTTCGAATTGAAGATTAGATACTACTATTGTTGCTATGATGCTTAGCACCAATATTATGTCATATTTCACATTAAACTTCTTGAATATTTCATAAACAAAATCTGTCCATATAGTAATAGCCGCTATAGCTGTGGAGATGCAAGCTATGAAAACTACGCTTGCAAACACCCCTGCAAGGATCTGCCCACAAGAGATACTAACTATTGTTGGCAGTATGTGTGTTGCCTCAACATTCTTTAATTCTTCTGTGTAGTGGGAGCCTATATAGAAGAATACTCCATAAACTATTATTAGTAGGATTGAGCTAATCGCAGATGCTTTTAACCCAGTGCGGATCATTGCAGATTTGCTCTGACCTTCAGATTTTAGGTAAGTCATAGCAATTGTTGTGAAATAGATTGCTCCAGGGAGGTCGTATGTTAGGTACCCTTTGTAAATTCCATCTACCATTGCATCCACATTATATTTACCACTTACTACAATGGGGCTATTAATATTTTTATATACTATTATAGATATAATTATTGCAAGAAGGGATAAGAGTAAGGGGGTCATATATTGACCTATGACCTTGACCAACATACCTTTATTGGATGCAAGGAAGAACAGTAATACTCCAGATAATATATAGAACACTCCTGCATCTATCTGGGGGAATACTGCATGTATCCCTCCATGGGCAACTATTAAGCATCTGGGCACTATTCCAAATGGTCCTTCTATGCATATTAGTACAGCTTGAACTATGAAACCCACAGTAAGCCCTAGGGGTGCAAAGAATTCCTTGGTGTTTCTTGCCATTACACCTGCTATAAGTCCGATAAAGGTAACTAATACACCGCTAAGGCAAAAGCCTATGAAAGCAGATGGCCAAGATGAATTCCAGCCTTGTGAAAGAATTAGTGGGAGAGTCATATTGCCTGCTCCAAAGAACATAGCAAAAACTGCAAAACTAACCGTCCATATGTTTTTCCCCATACAAAGAAATATGAATTTAAGTAGTAGAATAGAGATTTATTTCAATATGTGAATAGCAAAATCTGAGATTGCTAAACAATTGCTGAAAAAGATTAATTTCGAGTAGATTGCAGGGCTTTATTTCAATATGTGAATAGAAAGGACTTTTATTGTTTGATCATTACTAATGAATTAACAATTTCTTAACCAATGGCTGGTAAACTTTAAAAACTTTGGGTAGAAATATGGATAAGTGAGTATGTTAAAGAAAAAAAGTAAATTAGCGTTACACTCAACAATATTATCTGGGAATATAGATTTAATAAAAGATCTATTGAAAGATGCTATCGATATTAACCAGGTAGATGGGAGAAATAATACCGCTCTCCATATTGCCGCTATGAAGGGTTATACTGAGATCATTAAGCTGCTACTAAAGAAAGGAGCTAACCCAAATCTTAAAAATAATCACCATTCTGCACCTTTGCATTTTGCAGTTCAGTTGAGCCATGTAGATGCTGCGATGATTTTGATAAAAAATGGAAGCGATATAAATGTTAAAGATAGATATTCAGAAACGCCACTTCATTTTGCTGTGTCAAATGACAATATGGATCTCACAAAGGCTTTGGTGGAGGCGGGCGCAAAAATAAATCTTACAAATGCACAATTCTTTACAGCGTTAGCAGTAGCAAAGAGAAATAAGAATGTAGAGATATGCGATTATTTGGAGTCCGAGGGAGGTATTGCATCCAGTGGAGTTGCTAATACAGCAAAAATAGCGTTTCAATCTGCTAATATTTACAGGAAGATCTTAGCTGTTCTATTCTTATCTATTGTAATAGGTGCTTCTGTAATTACTACTATGATGTCTGAGGGTAGGCTAGTGTTCTCATTTCTTTTAGCTATGATTGCAAGTATGGGATTTTTTATAATATGTTTCGAGAAGCCATACAGAAGAATCAAAAGTTTAGAATCTAAGATTTTGAACGGGCTAATGACAAGAGAAGAGGTTCATAAATTGTTATTCTCTAAAGAGATCAGTATAAAAGATAGCGATATTTCTTGCGATAAATTTACTCTAGGAAAAGCAACAAACGATAATTCTTCTCCAGTGAAACCATCCAGCAAAACAGACTCCTCCAAAGGTAAGGTGATTAACAATAGATAAAGCTTGTTTATTAATCTTTTAAATATAACCTTGAATTTAAAAGCTAACTTTCTGATTTGTAAAAATCAGCCCATCGTCTGTTTCCTCTGCATCAAACATTGTTGTAAAGAACGTTAAAAAGTCTTTGGAATCAATATATTCATTTTTTGAAGGCACATAACAGTGATTAAAGTAATCACTTATAAGCCCAATGAGCTCTTCCACAGAGCAATTAGCAACATTCCTCAGATGATGCGGTATGAACTCAATAACTAGTGCGCTTGTGCGAGACAAAACTTTACGCATACCTTGTAACGCAAAAAACTCTGAACCCTCTATATCCATAAAAACCAAATCGTAAACTTCTCTTTCATCAGAGCAAATACTATCCAATGTAACCATAGGGACTTTGACAGTCTTCGGGTTATCGTAATAGTACATATTATCTTTTACAGCTGGCTCTCGTTTGCTGCCGCCAGAGTTAACTCTACTTAGTACGAAGTTGATTTCACCCTCACACTCACCAATAGCAACATTTTTACATGTTGCGTTAGTGACTTCATTCAGAAATATATTTGTTGTCAACAAATCAAAGGTCTGTGGATTTGCTTCAATCAATACACAGGACTTAACAATCTTAGCTATTGGAATTGCGATAGCACCTACATGAGTACCAACAAAAACGACATTACTTTCATTTCCTACAAGCTTTGAAGTTCTTTTAAACTCATCATCTCCATATGAACCCTTGAATCTAAGGGCTCTTCCTACGGACATATCTTCACTACCAACAACAAAACGAAATTGTTCTGTTTGAACTAAAAAACCGGTAATATTTTTACCATTCAATTTTCTTGTCAACGTAGATAGTGTAGCTGCTATTTTTCTTACGATGAATGAAGGAATTAATGCCTTAATTGCCTTTTTCATTTTTCACCCCTTCCTTTAGCCAACGAGCCTTTGAGCATCCCAGTAGTAAATCCGAATTCCTTGCAAAGTTGTCATGCTGTTTTCCCCTCTAGCCTCTGGATTGCTTTTTCCATACTAATTAGTGGTAACAAGAATTTTAATTCAGGTCCATTATTAATTCCAGTAAGAGCCATTCTTAAAGGCATAAATAAGCTTTTGCCTTTTCTAGAAGTTGCATTTTTTATTTTTTCTATCCACTCCCCCCAGCTATTTTCGTCTAAATCAGAGAAAGAAGAAAGAAGAGATGCAGACTCATTAAGGAAATCTATGTCTTCATCTGATATAACGGGTTTTACTGGGTTTTTGCATATATCATACCAGCTTTTTAAATCTAAGAATTTTTCCATGTTATTTCGTGCCACCATCCAGAATTTTTGATCTATATCCATTCCTTTTAACCTTGGTTCTATTTCTGAGAATTCCATCGTAGAAAGAATTTTATGATTCATAGAAATAAGATCACTTTCTTCATATGTAGTAGGGCTTTTATTAAAGTTGTCGATACTGAAATTATCTATAATATCTTTCATATCTGTGCATTTACCAGGAGCTTTTGAGGTTCCTATGGCAGATAAGAAGTTAATAATTGTCATTGGCTCTAATCCTTTCTCGTGCAGAGATTTAATATCAAAGCCACCAGAACGCTTAGACATTTCTGAGTTTTTTGCAGTAACACGAGATACATGCGCAAAGATAGGAGGGGCTTTGTTTAGTGCTTCGAATAGCTGTATGTTTGTAGAGGTATTGCTTATATGGTCTTCTCCTCGGATCACATGCGTGATTTTATAATCAATATCATCTACTGCAGAACATAGCATATATGTCCATGTTCCATTTCCTCTGATCAGAATAGGGTCGCTAGTAGTATTAGGATCAAATTTAACATGTCCACGCACCATATCGTCCCACTCTGTCGCATTCTCATTGAGTTTGAATCTGTAATGTGGAGTTTTTCCTTCAGACTCATGTTGTTTTTTTACTTTTTCAGTGAGTTTTAAAGCTGATCTATCGTAAATAGGTGGTTTCCCTTGAGAAAGCTGGATTTTACGTTTAAATTCCAACTCTTCCTTTGTCTCATAGCATGGGTATAATCTTCCATCTGCTATAAGTTTGTTCTTTGCTTCTTCATATCTATCGAGTCTATCTTTCTGGTTAAATGTCTTTTTCCAAGTGAATCCAAGCCATGAAAGATCTGATTTCATTTGAGCTTCAAATTCTGGTGTAGATCTTTTAAGATCAGTGTCATCTATTCGTAGTATAAAATCCGCATTATGTTTACGTGCGAATAGGAAGTTGATTAATGCGGTTCTAACATTGCCAACATGGAGCAATCCTGTGGGTGAGGGTGCAAATCTTGTAATAATATTCATATTTAACTATTTAATGAAATATGCTATTGCAATTAATGTTACTACTAATCCCTGAAGTGTAATGCGCATAAGCATCATTTTATTGCTTTTTTTATAGTTGATTTTGTCTCCGATAGCAAGTTTGGAAACTCCAACTACGACTGTAGCTAGCGTTAGGACAGATAAGAAGATAATAAGTATAAGGAAATAATTCATAAAGCAGCATTTAAAGGTCAAAAAGATACTACTCTGAATAGAAAAACAACACAACCCTTATGAAAAAGATTATACTGCTTTTGTGATTAAGACTCTTGAGATTTGCTATTTTCTTCAGAGGGAGACTCTGCAGGAGAAGGTTGTGCTTCTTCCTGAGGAGCTACAGTTTCTGTTGCAGGATTGTTAGATTCTGATAATTTAACTTCTTCTGCCGCTTTAGCTGCCTCAGAGTTCTTCTCTTCTTCTTGTGCTTTTGCGATAGCTTTCTTGGAAAGCTTAGGGCCTCTATCAGTCTTTACTTCGTATTGTTTTTTGAATTTCTTTTTCTTGAAATTAACCTCAATCCCTTCAATATTAAATAATTTCTGGATTTTATCTGTTGGCTGTGCGCCGTTAGAAAGCCAGTAGTTGATTCTTTCTTTGTTGAATAGGACTCTATCTTTATTGTCTTTAGGTAGTAATGGGTTGTAAGTACCTAATTTTTCAATGTAACGGCCATCCCTAGGAGCTCTTGCATCAGCTGCAACTAGCCAGTAGAAAGGTTTCTTTTTTGCGCCGTGCCTTGTGAAACGTAGTTTAGTAGCCATAGAATTACAATTTATTTTAATTTCTCTTCTTTAAACTCAACATGCTTGCGCACAACAGGATCGTATTTCCTAAAACTTAGTTTTGTTGTAAGCTTTTTTGGGTTCCTTTTTTTAACCAAAAAGAATCCTGTTTTTGCAGTACTAACCAATTTTACTAAAATAGTATTTTTCTTTGCCATCTATATATCTCTGTATATTTTAATGCTGAGCCAGTGTAAGTTACACTATAGTTTTGATATGTCAAGGGTAAAACGACATATTTCTTTAGCTTTTTAGCGCTTGCTACAATAGAAAAATCAGACTATTTGCCTATTTTTCTTGCGCTTGTAGATCCTCCGCGCTCTTTTTTGAGACGGACCACATGGCTTATTGTGGTGTGTTTAGGTTCCTTGCTCCTTTCTTCTCTGCTTTTTCTTAGCTTATATTGACGAAAAGATCTTCCGATTGTATCGGAGGCTTTTATTTTACCTGACATGATCTCTTCTCCTTGTGCAGATAATCTTGCTTTGGATGACCTGCTTTTTATGAAATTCTTTATGCTCTCTAAACCTTTTGAGACTACTCCATAAGACATATATGTCAGTCCTGCAGTTGCAGCAAAAGATCCAACAGCTACAGCACCCACTTGTAGGGATACCCCTTTTGCTACAAAGGCTGTAAGTGCAGGAATTGCAGCTGGGAAGGCAGTTGCTAGTACTATTCCAGCAACAAGCAATGCTGAACCAACAATCAAGGATGTAACAAGTTTCCTTTTGCTGAATAATTTCTTTTTTAGGAGTTGATCAAATTCTTGAGACCCCGGTCTTTTTCTATCTAATGGGTTTAATTTGGTTGATTGATTGGCTAGCAAATCTTTTGTAGCGTAGAAATCACGGTAGGCAATGTATGTGGAAGCAGTAGATAGTAAGTTTTGAAATGTTGATGCGGTTTCTTGTACGTATCCTGTACCTCCCATATATTTTAGAGCGATATTATTTACTGCACCTACGCCTAATGTTTCTATATGTGGCTTCATGGTTCTGTAGATTACTCCCAATTCTAATAGCTTATCTCCCATTTTATTGTTATATTTTTTATGATCTTTATATTTGAACTGTGCATCAATGACTGCACCTGAAAACATAGATGACAATCCTGCAACAGCCACACCGGCTGTTGCGCTTGCTACCCTTCCTGTTGATGTAAATGCTGATAATAACGCTCCGGCACTAGCACCAGCACCGGCGCTTCCTATCTTTGCTAGAAACTTTGCTCCATCTTGTTTTAAGGCTAAATCTTTGAGTACTGCTTTTTGATCATAAGGATCAATGGCTGGATAAGAGCTTGGCTGAAGAGGAGAGCACCAATCAGGCAACTGCCTTGTAACAAAACCGCCTGCATCTGGACGGATCCCAACGTGAGTCTTGAATTTTTTTCTTGCGCTTAAAGACGTAAGATCAGCCCATTTTTCTTTTCCCATAGTTTGAGATTCTTTCCATTCATTTGTTTCTCTTTTTGTGTGTTCAACAATTATTTGCTCTAGTCTTCCTTTGTACTTTGTGGCCTCTGCAGAATTTCCTTGGGCAGAAAGTTCGTCTACTTTTTTTACAACCTCGCCAATAAAACTCTCAGTAAGGATTCTTCCCATTAAAGTCCTTCTAATTTCTCTTTTTCCTATTAGAAAATGTTTTTTTAAGAATTCATCTTGTTGAATTTCTCCTTCGATAGTATCAGATATGATTTGTTTTATCCTTTTCGCATAAGTTGATGATTTAGAAGTGAAGAGCAAATCGGAGACTCCAGATGAGTGCAGTGCTACACCCTTAAGTGCGGACTCTATTTCTGTAGAAATATATTTTTTTGAAGTTTTTTCCACTGCACTTAAAAGTGTTTCATCTCCTGTTTTTAAGTAATGATATCGTAAAACATCAAAAGCTTGATCTGGGGATGTAAAATGCTGGTCTGCAGACACCCTAGGATTAATTGAGAGGATAAAAGCTTTTGCAACGTCTAAAGCTGTTGCAACAGTGCTTGGGTCGTCAATTGAGCCTAGTGCTTTTTTTGAATCATCCATTAAGGAAGCGAATCTCATTTTATCTTCCTTAGTTGCATCCCTTAGATATTTTTCGGTTTTAGATTTCTTTACTAGTTGACCTCTTTGTTCCTCTGAGAGTCCTCCGTCAGAGAATCCCGTTCTATCGTTAACAATTGCTTTTGTGATAGTTTTTGATCCGCTTAAGTCGGTATAAAAAATAGAAGAATTATGTAATAATGTCCCATCAAAATTCACGCCATTTAAATTAGTGGAGTTAAAGGTTACTCCTTCAAAATCTAGACCCGAAATATCTACTCCAGTAAGGTCTATAGAGTCTTCTTGATCTATCACCCCTTTATATTCTTCTTCTGTTTCCTGTGTTTCTTTTATCGCTGCTTTCTTGCTTTTGAAACCAATCTCTATATCTGCGTCCTGGTAGTAAGCTAGTTTCATTTTTGCCTTGATGAAGTAGGAAAAGCTTTGTTGGACAGCATCCTTTGTGCGATGCTCAGATTCCTTCTGAGGAGAAATTGGAAGGTTATTTTCTCTTACTTTCTCGATATACTCCAGTATGTCTTTTTTTTCGACGCCAATTTTAAAGTCTGAATAAGGAACCCAAAAAGCCATATCAAATAACCACAATATATTACATTGCTCATTATATTGCTTTTATAGTTAAGAAATGGTTAATATTTAGGACGACTATTTTTCTGTATCTCTGTTCTTTGTTTCTTCTTCGAGCTCTTTTAGCTGTTCTTCGGGTTCTTCTTCTGTGCCTTCTTCGGGTTCTTCTTCTGTGCCTTCTTCGGGTTCTTCTTCTATTGAGTCATCTAATTCTGCGTCATCGGAATTTTCTTCTGGCACAGATGGGACATCTTCATCTTCATCGTCATCTTGTGCTGCACCTAGTGCGTAGACGCATAGATCTTCAAAACTTGTATTATTTTTTTTGGCTAGTTCCTGAAGTTTTGAGAGGCTTTCCATTACTTCTTGTGGGACAGTGCCACCTCTTTCTTTGGAAAGCCAATCTGCTTGAAAGTGCAAAGGGTGGTGGTCCGCCCTTACGGATCCAACGTAGACTGTAAAGGGTGATTTTACGCCATCAAAATCACAAGGAACGCTAAATTTTTTCATATCTTCTCACTGGCCTCACGAAAAGATTGTTGAATTACAAATATTATGGTATCAGATTAATAACAGTGATGCATCAAGAACTTGAGTGTTAAACTATAAATCTTTATTTAGAGATCCAAATTTAAGAAAAAACAATCTACAGATATGGTGGAACTCTGTAGACAGGATCTCTGTGAGCATAATATTAATCATAGTGACATTTAGTATAGTCATTATTACAACAGCAAGTCCTGCAATAGCTTATAGGATTGGAGTAGAGCCATTTTACTTTATGAAAAGGCAGATATTTTTTCTGATATTAGGAATGATTAGCATGGTAGGGATTTCCTTCTTGTCTGCTGACAATATACGAAGACTCGCTCTTGTTGGGTTTTGTCTATGTATTATTGCAATGATAGTTGTGTTGATATTTGGTCATCAGATAAAGGGAGCTAAGAGGTGGATACAAATACTGGGGTTTTCCATTCAGCCATCTGAATTTGTAAAGCCATTCTTTATTGTCATTACTGCTTGGATTCTTTCTATAAAATTTGAAGATAAGACATTTCCGTCATTTAGAGCTTCTCTTTTTGTATATTTAGCAGTAATGGCCCTTCTATTGTTGCAGCCGGATTTTGGAATGGCCATGACAGTCTCTACGATTTGGATAGGGCAATTATTTATATCAGGTTTGTCTTTTATGTGGTTTTTTGTTTTATCTATCTTTTGTGTTATTACAGTTGCTTTAGGGTATATATTCTTTCCTCACGTGCAACGTAGAATTGACAGTTTTTTGAATCCAGATGGGTTTGAAAATTATCAGGTTAGAAAATCAATAGAAGCTTTTAAAAAAGGTGGATTTTACGGAGAGGGTCTAGGTGAGGGTGTCGTGAAACACCAGCTTCCTGATTCCCATACTGACTTTATATTTGCTGTAATTGGTGAGGAACTAGGGTTTGTTATGTGTCTGTTTCTTGTGCTAATATATGCTTTGTTAATAGTTAGGGGACTATATATAATGAAGAATATTTCTAACAATTTTCATATTCTTGCAATTTCAGGGATATTAATACAAATTGGGTTGCAATCTGTGTTCAATATGGGGGTGAGCTTGCACCTTTTTCCAACAAAAGGAATGACTCTTCCTTTTATTAGTTATGGTGGGTCATCCGCTTTATCTGTAGCTATGCTCCTTGGAATCATGTTGGCATTTAGTAGGGATAGGTACGATACTATAGCGCTTCCTACAAGGGACTATAGGATTAATAAGAGGTAATATGGGAAAGAGATTAATCATAGCGACTGGAGGCACTGGGGGTCATATATTTCCTGCGCTATCTTTGGAGGAAGCACTAAGGAAAGGTGGTTACGAATGTCTTGTGATAGCAGATAAAAGATTTTTAAATTTTAAAGAAAAAATTCCCAAAATATTAAAATATAAAATTATACCTACCGGAACTTTGAGTCAAATTTCAGATGTTTTTCAGGTTATATTAGGGATTTATTTTGCTGTTTTCCATATTATAGCCTACAAACCTCAGATGATTATTAGTTTTGGGGGTTACCCGTCATTCCCAACAATGGCAGCTGCAATATTGCTTAGGAAGCCTCTTATGATACACGAGCAGAATTCGGCAATAGGAAAAGCTCACAGGGTTTTTATGAGATGGGCGGATATAATATCTGTGCCATATGATTCTGTTAAAGGTTTGAAGAAAGCAGATAAAAATAAGGTGCATGTGGTTGGGAATCCTGTGGATCCATTGATATCGGATATCGGAAGAAAAAAATACCCAAAGATCAAAGATAAGGATGATTTTAATATTCTTATATTGGGGGGTAGCCAAGGAGCTAAGGTGTTGAGTAAAGTAGTTCCGGAGGCGATAAAGAGAATGAAGCCTTTGATGAAATCCAGATTATCCGTAGTACAACAATGTAGGGATGAAGACCTTGAGTCTGTGCGGATGCTGTATTCAGGTATAAAGGTGAAGGCGGAGATATCAAAATTCTTCCTTGATATCGATAAGAGAATTTCCAAGGCTAACTTGATAATATGCAGGTCAGGAGCCTCTACAGTGTCTGAGTTAATTGCATCTGGGAGGCCGTCTGTGTTGATTCCCATATCAATCTCTAACCATAACCATCAATTTTTAAATGCAAAAATACTAGAAAGCAATAAAGGTGGGTGGATTATCGAGGAGAAGAATTTTTCCGCTAAGAAACTTTCTGAAAAGCTGACATATTTGTTATCAAAACCAGATGTTTTATCAAAAGCATCTGCTAATGCGCGATCATTGTTTATTGATTCTAATAAAAACATGCTAGAATTAATAGAGAGGTATTGTGCAGAGCACGAGCTCTAATTATAGCAATTTTTATACGATAAATGAAATTTAGAAATTATTTCATAGCTTCAGTTCTTGTAATGTTTTTGCCCCTTTCTGGGTGCAAAGGGGGGGCTAGCTTGTCGAATAGAAGGGTTCCTGTGATAAACAAGCAATATATGGGCAAAGACAAAAAAGTCGATGAGAGCTCTTCGCATTATAATAAATCAGATGAGAATTATTATACATTTAATGCTAATCAAATACCCGTGAATTATTTTAAGGAAAAGAAAGCAACAGGGGTTTTTCATCCTACCCCTAAAAAAGCTAAGAAAAAGAAACCTGCGAAGATATATAGAAAGATTCCTAAAAAGCCAGTGCATCACCCACAAAAAGTACAAGAAGTGAAAAATGAAGAGAAGAACAAAATAGTTAAGATAAGGCCTAAGAAAGATCATAATGTAGATTCTGATAACTCTACAGCTCCACTAAAGCACAAAGAGCGCTCAAAGAAAGAGGTGAATATTTTAAAGTCATCAAAGACTCACAAGTTGAAGGATGTTAGTAAGAAACCTACCTATGTAGAGGGAGATTCTAAAAAGCCAAAATATGATCCCATAGAATGGCCAAAACATAATAATCTTCCGTCTGGACTTGAATTGGAGAAGGATATTGCTTATTTAGAACAAGATATTTCTAAAAAGAAAAGTAGTAATTTGGTGAAATTAAAGCCCAAGGCTTCCGTATCACTACCTAAGAAATTAAGTGGTAGTTCATCAAAATTAGAGTCAAAGATTGCTGACCCTCATCCTACGAAAGAAGATCGTAGTAAAGGTGCTTTTGATACATATGATGTAGAAAGTAGACCAATACCATTGCCTTTTAAATAAAACTGCACTACAAATCAGGTATAACTTTTAGTTGGGACCTTATATGGATGATGTTATAGATAGAGAGCCTTTAAGAACGGGATTTATAAAAAGCAAGTATGCGTCAAAAGAAGTGTTGGACAGTAACATCGTAATAGACGCTGTGCGTGTTACAGAAGCGGCTGCTATTAGTGCGGCAAGACTGATTGGCAGGGGAGATGAAAAGGCTGCAGATCAGGCAGCTGTAGATGCGATGAGAAGATCCCTTGGCAAGATGAATATAGACGGCACTATTGTTATAGGAGAGGGAGAAAGAGATAAGGCTCCAATGCTTTATGTTGGTGAGAAGGTTGGCACTGGACATGGTCCAAAGGTTGATATTGCGCTTGACCCTTTAGAGGGAACGACGATTTGTGCTACAGCCGGTGAAAACTCATTATCTGTTATCGCAATGACAGAAGATGGGGGGCTGTTAAACGCGCCGGATGTATATATGGAAAAAATAGCTGTAGGAATAAAATATAAAGAGCAGATAGTAGATTTAGATAATTCCCCAAAATCTAATCTTATAAATCTTGCTAAAATAAAGAATTGTGATGTGGAAGATCTAATGGTGATTATATTGCAGCGAGATCGTCATGAGGAATTGGTAGCTAATGTAAGAGAGGCTGGTGCAAGAGTAAAGCTAATACATGACGGAGATGTTGCTGCTGTGATAGGAACTGCTTTAGGTGATGCGGATATGTATATTGGAATAGGCGGGGCTCCTGAGGGTGTTTTAGCTGCCGCAGCTTTATCTACTACAGGTGGGCAGATGATGGGGAGGCTTTTATTTGATAATGAAGATCAGAAAACTCGAGCAAGGCTGCTTGGAATAAGTGACTTTAATAGGAAGTATCTAGTAAGAGATATGGCAAAAGGAGAAGATGTAATGTTTTCTGCTACTGGTGTAACAGATGGTAATATGGTTCATGGGATTAGAGTTGAGGAAGGGAGGAATGTGCTCACCAACTCAGTGGCTATGAGTTCGAAATATAAAACTATACGTTATATAAAAACTCTTCATCCAATAGAATAGGTATGTCTGGAGAGGGGTTAATAGACTCAGATCAACAAGAAATACTTAAATCTGCACGCAATAACAAATGGGTTCAGAGACCGTATGATATCCGTTTTGTGGAATCCTTAAGACAACAGGTTGCTGCTCCGGACGTGGTATTGAAACTTCTTTCAAAATCCATAAAATCTCCTAGCGACGCAAAAAATTATCTTAATCCCAAATTAAAAAATCTTTTACCTGACCCGTTTTCTCTAAAAGATATGAGGCAGGCGGTTGATACTATAATTGGAGCTATTGACAATAAAAGTAAGATTGTAATTTTTGGTGACTATGATGTAGATGGGGCTACCTCCTCTGCTGTTCTGAAGAAAATATTTAAAAATTTGGGATGTGATGTAGGGGTATATATCCCTGATAGAGTGAAGGAAGGGTACGGGCCAAATAAGGAGGCTATAAAGAAGCTTCATGAGCAAGGCTATTGTGTTCTGATAACGGTTGATTGTGGAAGTAGTTCACATGAAGAGATATTGCTAGCAAAACAGCTAAATATGCATGTAGTCATTCTGGATCATCATAAATGTTCTGGTGATTTTCCCAAAGCGGATGCTTTGGTGAATCCTAATAGAGAAGATGATGATACTGAATACGGGTATTTAGCAGCAGTAGGTGTTAGCTTCTTATTTGCATTGGCACTATGCTCAACACTGAAGTCTCGTGGTTTAGAAACAAAAAATGTAAATTTTATAGAGCTATTAGATCTAGTAGCTCTTGGAACAGTTTGTGATGTTGTGCCTCTTGTAGGGCTAAATAGAGCTTTTGTGAAGCAGGGTCTAAGGGTAATGAAATCGCGAAGTAACATAGGGTTAAAGGCTCTGCAGGATGTTGTATCGGTTAATGGCGAGATAACTGCATATCACCTTGGTTTTGTTATAGGTCCGCGTATTAATGCTGGAGGTCGTGTTGGAGAATCCAGCTTAGGTGCAGACCTTCTAACGTCTAACGATTACGAAGAATCTATCTCAATTGCAACTTCTTTGGATATGTATAATAGTGAAAGGAAGGCAATAGAGCTGTCTGTGTTGGAAGAAGCAAAAGACCAGGCTTCTAATAGTAGTGCAAATGATCCTTTGATATTAGTTAGTAGGAAGGGTTGGCATCAAGGGGTAATTGGTATTATCGCTGGGAGATTAAAGGAATTTTATAGAAAACCTACCGCTGTAATTTCTATATGCCGCGGAGAAGGAAAGGCATCTTGTAGATCTATTGAGGGGATTGATTTTGGTGCCGCTGTGATTGATGCAAAATCAAAGGGCCTGCTAAAGGCAGGGGGAGGCCACGCTATGGCTGCGGGTTTCTCTATACGTGAAAATAAAATTGAAGAATTTAGAGAATTTTTATCTTCAAGATTTCAAGAGAAATACAACTCTATAAGAGATAATGCAGTGTCCTACTATGATGCTATACTTTCTGTTAATTCTATTAAAACGTCGTTTATCAAGGCTATTGAGAGTGTGGGTCCATTTGGCAGTGGTAACGCTCAGCCAAAATTTATGATAAAAAATATATTCATTATGTACCCCAAAGTTCTGAAAGATAGCCATATTAGCTGCTTGATTGTAGCTGGGAAGAATTCTTATACAAACGGAGGTGTTAGAGGTATAGCGTTTTCAGTAATGCAAAATGCGATAGGAGAATTATTGCTTTCACAAAAAGATAATATGCATTTGATTGTTACTCTTGATATCAATAAATGGCAGGATAGAGAAAACCCTCAGCTAATAATTCAGGATGTGATAATGGGAGATGAGCAATAAAAAAGACAGGACCGAAACCCTGTCTTTTTATATCAAAAAATCTTAGGTATAATTATTTCAAATTAACTGCAGAAACTTTATTGTCTTTGTCCTGGAGATCGAACTCAATCTCTTGGCCTTCTTCCATGGTTTGGATGTTAGCTTCTTTTACAGCAGTGATGTGTACGAATACATCCTTGGAACCGTCATTTGGTGCAATAAAACCGTAGCCTTTGTTCCAGTTAAACCACTTTATTTTGCCTGTTTGCTGAGTCATAGTATTCTTCTTTATTCAATTGTTAAGGCACGCATTGTATATTGTTTTTCTACAAAATACAAAGAAATTATAAGAAATCTTTGTTTTTGAACTTTCCGCTCTTAATCATTCGTGCCTTTAGTAGTTCAGCTATTTGTTGTGTATTCTTGCTTAGAGGGTGATTTTGGGATTTTTCTGTGAAATTTGCAACCAAGCCTTTTTTTAAAACGTTGTTTACAAAAGACCCTGTTTTACCAAGTTTAAAGTTCTTCAAGGGTATAATAAAGTTCTGTTTACCTGCAGCGCAAGCTTCGGAAATTATGCTCACAGAGTCATTTGTTATAAAGATTTTTTTGACGATGGATAATATGCCAAAATATGGATTATAAGAGTCTTGTAAATTTACAATATAAACGTCTTGCTCTTTTCCAAAGTTTTTATTTAATAATTCTATCATCCTAGAAGGCGTCCTTCTTGATGGAGAAATGAATAACCCTCCTTTGTATTTATTCCTAATAAATTTTATTTTATCTATTAGGTCAAGACAGGTATCTTCTGTCATCTTTGATCTAGATGTATCTCCTCCAATAATTATGGCATTTTGATGATGTGGAACGGAGGGGAGTGATTTTTTGAATTCTTTTTTTGCTGAGGTGAGTGAATCTTTTGTGATGGGGTGCAGCGCCATTTCTGTGCTGAGAGTATTTTCTGCAGAAACTCTATCATGATCCATAACGATGACTGTATCAAAATTCTTGAGTGAAAGTTTTGGATTTTGTACATATATAATATAAGTTTTCCCAGAACTTTCTTTTTGAATATTTAACATTAAGGGGATTGTATTTGATCCGCATGATATTGCTATATCAGGCCAAGGCTCAGACAATCTATCGCTGTCTTTTGTGGTAAATCTAAGCATTGTGTTTCGTAACCATGCTGGGTATGTAGGTATATAAAAGTTGTGCTTTAATATTTTGGTTTCAAATTTTACTCCTAATGCTTGAGCTAGACCTTCTGATTGTCGGATGTGACCAATCTTTCCATCTGTGATAACCCAGCATGTTTTATTTTGTATTTGTGATCTCACTATTTTTCCTCAGTATCTTTATAATATCTTTTGTAAAGTAGCTCACTATTATGTCTGCTCCAGCTCTTTTTATAGAGGTTGTAACTTCTATAATTGCTTTTTCTTCATCAAGTAAGGACTTATCAGCAGCAGCTTTAATCATAGCAAATTCTCCACTGGTATGGTAAGCAGCAACAGGTACTTCTGGGAAGTTATCCTTTACTTTATATATTACATCCAAGTAAGTATGAGCTGGTTTAACCATTACTATATCTGCTCCTTGATTCAGATCTAACTCTACTTCTTTGAGGGCTTCATCGGAATTAGAGTAGTCCATCTGGTAAGATGTTCTGTCTCCAAACTGTGGGGCACCTTCAGCAATATGCCTGAATGGTCCATACATAGAAGACGAATATTTTGAGGAATAGCTAAGTATAATAATATTTTTAAAATTATTTTGGTCCAAAGCTCTTCTGAGAGTTAATACAACCCCATCCATCATAGAGCTTGGAGCTACTATATCTGCTCCTGCTTTTGCATAACTCACAGCTTGTTTTGCAAAAATGGGCAAAGATTTATCATTATCTATATCCTTTCTGTTATCATCGATTATTCCGCAATGACCATGTGATGTATATTCGCATAAGCAAACATCTACCATAATTATGAGCTCTGGGAGTTGGTTTTTTATATATCTAATAGCTTTTTGCACAAAACCATTGTCATCAAAAGATATAGAACCTAAAGAATCCTTTTCTTTAGGTATGCCAAAAAGCATTATATTCTTTACTCCTAAAGAGGCTATCTCCGCTATTTCTTTATCTAATTTATCTACGCTAAGCTGCATGAATCCTGGCATAGAAGGTATGGAGTTACTGATATTTGTACCTTCTTTAACGAAAACAGGTAGTACTAAATCATTGGTGCTAAGGGTATTCTCCTTTACCAGCCTTCTGATTTGCGGAGATGTGCGTAGTCGTCTAGGGCGTTGTATCAATTCCATGATATTGTATCTAATTTTAGTTTAGCAATTATATACTAGCTAATGCATTGTACAAGAGTGCAAATAAATGAAGAAAAAAACCACTCAGGGGTTGAACTTTGTACTTATTGTGACTATATAGACTATTACATGACTTTTCGTTGAACTTATTAAGAATGAAGAAAAAACCCACTCAGGGGTTGAACTTTGTACTTATTGTGACTATATAGACTATTATATGACTTTTCGTTGAACTTATTAAGGAGTAAAAAATATGAACTTAAAACCTTTACATGACAGAGTTGCGGTTGAAATTTTAGAACAAGCGGCAAAAACGTCTGGTGGAATTATTATACCAGATACTGCTAAAGAAAAACCAGTAGAAGGCAGAGTTGTTGCTGTTGGTGCTGGAACAAGAGACGAATCAGGTAAAAGAGTTACTATTGATGTAAAAGTCGGAGATAAAGTGATATTTGGTAAGTGGTCAGGTACAGAAGTAGAGGTTGGCGGTAAAAAGCTTCTAATTATGAAAGAATCTGACATTATTGGTATCGTTGAAACTGTATAATAATTATTTAAGAGGTATAAAATGTCTTCAAAACAAATAGATCATGGATCTAAAGCAAGAGAGTTAATGATCCAAGGTGTAAATATTCTTGCAGATGCAGTAAAAGTAACATTGGGTCCTAAAGGTAGGAATGTAGCCTTAGAGAAAAGCTTTGGTTCCCCTAGAGTGACAAAAGATGGCGTAAGTGTTGCAAAAGAAATAGAGCTTTCTAACCCTACGCAAAATATTGGAGCTCAATTAATTAAATCCGTAGCTAGCAAAACAAATGATGTAGCTGGAGATGGTACAACTACTGCAACAGTTCTTGCGCAAGCAATAGCTAAAGAAGGCATTAAATTTGTTGCCGCAGGAATGAACCCAATGGATCTTAAAAGAGGAATAGATCTAGCTTCTGAGGTTGTTGTAGAAAAATTAAAATCTTTAAGTCAAAAGATTTCTTCTAAGCAAGAAGTCGCACAGGTAGCTACAATTTCTGCTAATAGCGATAAAGAAATAGGAGAAAAGATTGCTGAGGCGATGGAAGAAGTAGGACATGAAGGTGTTATTACTGTTGAAGAAGCAAAGGGATTAAAATTCGAAATTGATGTTGTAAAAGGTATGAAATTCGATCGCGGATATTTATCTCCTTACTTTGTAACTAACAGCGAAAAAATGACATGTGATTTAGATAATCCTTACATTTTATTATTTGAGAAAAAATTGACTTCTTTACAGCCTATGTTACCTCTTCTTGAGTCTGTCATGCAGTCATCACGCCCTTTGTGTATTGTTGCAGAAGATGTTGAAGGAGAAGCTTTGGCAACATTAGTAGTAAACAAACTACGTGGAGGTTTGAGAATTTGTGCTGTTAAAGCTCCAGGGTTTGGCGATAGAAGAAAGGCAATGCTAGATGATTTAGCTATTCTAACAAACGGGCAAGTTATAAGTGAAGACTTAGGGATGAAGTTAGAAAATGTAACTCTAGAGATGTTAGGTTCAGCTAAAAGAATCACTGTTGATAAAGAAGATACTACTATCGTAGAAGGAAGCGGAGACAAAGAAGCTGTGGATAGTCGTTGTAACCAAATTCGTAAGCAGATAGAAAGTAGCTCTTCTGATTATGACAAAGAGAAGCTTCAAGAAAGATTAGCTAAACTTGCAGGTGGAGTAGCTGTACTGAAAGTAGGTGGAGCAACTGAAGTGGAAGTTAAAGAGCGTAAAGATAGAGTAGAGGATGCTCTAAATGCAACTAGAGCCGCCGTAGAAGAAGGAATAGTTGCTGGTGGTGGTACCGCTCTATTCCATCTTAAAGGTGACTTGAATGACATTAAGGTTGAAAACCGTGATCAAAGCGCTGGTGTGGATATAATAAGAAATGCTATGGAAGCTCCTTTACGTCAAATAGCACAAAATGCTGGTATCGATGGTGCTATAGTAGTAGCACACTTGTTAGGAAAAAAAGATGCGAACCAAGGCTTTGATGCTCAGAAAATGGAATATGTAGATATGATATCTTCTGGTATTATTGATCCAACAAAGGTTGTGCGTACGGCATTACAAGACGCTTCTTCAGTAGCTGGGTTATTAATTACTACAGAAGCGATTGTTACAAGTAAGCCAGAAGAAAAGAGTTCAGCGCCATCTCCTGCTGGAATGGGAGGAATGGGAATGGATCCTATGGGAGGAATGGGAGGAGGTTTCTAAGCTAGGAGCGTCTCTGATTTAAGATAAAAGGGCATCTCTTGAGATGCCCTTTTTTATCTTGCGTAATAAGGTTAAAATTAATAATATCTTAATTCTCGTAATCTAATTTTAGTTTTTTTTTACTATTAAGTAATAAAATGAAGTTTTATATAAAAAACTTTTATAAGCGGTAGTAGCAATGTCTGAGAATTGGAAAGGGAAATGTTATAAGAACGCAGTTGCACCGGAAGACGAGAAACAAAATTGTAGAATGTGGGATTTTGATAATCTCAGTGAAGATAATGTATATATCAAATCTATGCATTTTAGAGAGGCAATAAACATCGTTTCTCCCATCTTAGTTTTTGGGTTGTTAAGCTCTGCATCTAAAATGCATTTCTTTGATAATATGAGAGAAAATTTTCTTGGAGGTGCGTCTATTAGTATAATGAGATTCTTTGCGCCAATTTTAGTTTTTAAGAAATCTTTTGCTCCAAATGTAAATGACAAAATATATTCGATGTTTGGACAAGATAATATTTTTCAGCTTGCTAAGGATCTAAATAAGATGATTGATGGAATCTGTAGTATAGAATTTATCTTGAATTGGTTAGGCAGTTATTGCCTTCCTTGCGAAAAAGAAGAGAAACACTCTCCAACATCAGGAGTATCTTTAGAAAGTAAGCATGTAACTGAAAAGCAAACGGCAGCAGACAGCGTTGGGATGTTAAGCTACGTCAATCAAGAACTGGGGAGGGTTCCAAATACAATGGATTATTATGCAGAAAAAGAAGAATGCGCCGGGGGAAAGAATTGTGAAGAAAGTGTTATAACAAGCAAAGAAATGGAGGTGACCGGAGAAGCGGGGGGAGAGCTGTAGCTCTCCTTACCATTTACCTTCTGTTTCCGAATAATCTTAGTAGCATCAAGAATAGATTGATGAAATCTAAATATAAGGATAATGCGCCTAGTACAGCTGCATTCTCACGTCTTGAGACAGGAACAGCGCTATATGTTCTAACGATCTTCTGTACGTCATAAGCTGTTAGTCCGGTGAATATTAGTACACCTATTACAGACGTTACAAAATATATAGCAGGGCTCTTCATAACCATATTAACTAAAGAAGCTATGATTATTCCAATTAGACCCATCATTAAGAAGGATCCAAAACCAGTGAGATCTCTTTTTGTTGTATATCCATATAGGCTCATTGCAGCGAAGACAGATGCAGTAATAAAGAACATCCTTACTATGCTTGCGCCAGTATAAAGCAAGAAGACAGGTGCTAAAGAAAAACCCATTACAGCTCCAAAGGCCATTAACATAAATTTAGCTTTTCCTGGATCCATTGTATGTATCTTTGAAGAAAAGAATATGACAAAGACTAGTGGTGCAAAAGTTGCTGCCCACCCAAGTCCCGACATTCCAATTCCCCCCTGGCCATGATTAAAAAATGCATGTATTAAAGGTGTAGATATAGTTACGTAGGATGTTGCTCCAGTAATACACAGTGCTAAGCACATGTAGTTGAAGACTTTAAGCATATATGATCGCAATCCAAGATCGTAGCTTGAAGATCTACTTTGTGATACTTTAGATTGAGTGTAGTTTTCCATGTTGTGCCTCTCATTATCATAGGTTGTTACATAATATAATATAGTTCATGAATGAAAAGATTGCAATATTTGTAGAATAATCATTTTTCTAAATTTGAAATAACCTTTGATAGGTTCATTCTAGAGGCTTTATTTCGCTCTGCCTCTATGCACGCTTTTGCTTTTTTGAGTGTTTTTGACATTTTATCATTCACTAGAAGATAGTCGTAACTCTCACATTTTGAAATTTCTAGTTTAGCCCCATCTAATCTTTTTTTGATAGTGGCGTCATCATCTTGGGCTCGATTTCGGAGTCGCTCTTCTAGTATTTCCATAGATGGGGGTAGCAGGAAGATGCTAGCTATATTTTCTTTATAAGATTTTAAAAGCTGCAATGTGCCTTGCCAGTCTATGTCGTAAAGAATATCATGCCCTTTATTCAGTAGCTCTTCTGTTTGTTTTAGGGGGGTCCCATAGTAATTCCCAAAAACTTCAGCATGCTCTAGAAGTAATCCGTCTTTGATCATTTGTTCAAACCCTTGCTTTGATACAAAATAATAATCTTTTCCATCTATTTCGTTGCTTCTTTTTTTGCGCGTTGTTACGGAGATCGAAAGGTAGAGATTAGAGTCTGAGTCTAATAACCCCTTAGAAACAGTGGTTTTTCCAGCGCCCGAAGGGGAGGATAATATAAACATTATTCCTTTTCTTTTATCTTCCGTCATTCGTTTTAAATTATTTATTTCTCTAGTGTTAAATATAGTTTAGTATCCTGGAGTCGATGTAAATAGTCAATTTAAATATGCAGGAAAGAAAGGTTGGGCTATGGTTGTTTTGTTGTGCATTCATGGTTGTATGCATGATTGTGGTAGGAGGGATAACTCGTCTTAGCCAATCCGGCTTATCTATCGTTGAGTGGAAACCTATTACAGGTACAATCCCACCAACCAGCAGAAATGCATGGGATAAAGAGTTCGAGTTATATAAAAAATTTCCTGAGTATAAGGAGAAGAATTTTAATTTTACATTAGAAGAATTCAAGGAGATATACATGGTTGAATACTATCATAGGCTTATGGGTAGATTCACGGGTTTAGTTTTTTTATTTCCCTTGATATATTTTGTTATAAAAAGGGATGTCACAAAGAAAGATACAATTTTTCTTTCTACTGTCTTTGCTTTGCTGGTATGTCAGGGGTTTATGGGATGGTATATGGTAAAGAGTGGTTTAGTGAATGATCCGGATGTTAGCCATTATAGACTGGCTTCCCATTTAATGTTGGCATTTTTAATATATTTTTTGATTGCCTGGAAGGGGCTATGTTTTTGGCAAAGAACTGTAAAACCTGTAGTTTCTAGCAATCTTAAGCATGCCATATTGTTGTTTTCTATATGTGTGTTGCAAATATTTTTTGGAGCATTAGTTGCTGGTCTAGATGCGGGTTTATTATATAATAGCTTTCCATTAATGGGAGGTAAAATGATCCCAGACGAAGTTTACAACTCTTTTGTTAATCTAAGGATTTTTTCTGATCCAGTAACGGTTCAATTCTTACATAGGGTTTTTGGCATTACTCTATTGTTATATTCTTTCTACTTTTTTTACCTCATAAATAAAGGAAGAATGAAGAAAATTATAATCCCTTTAAGAATAGCTGTATTGGCTATTTTTGCTCAATTTTTATTAGGAGTACTTACTTTGATCTATAAAGTGCCTATGAATTTAGCGATTATTCACCAATTTGGAGCAATAATTGTATTTACAAATTTACTTTTTATAATGTTTATATTAAGATATGCCAATAGTTTTAATAAACAAAAAAATCTCTAAAAAAACAGATAATATGAATTACCAGAAATCATTTTCTAACGCAGTTGACTCTGTTAGACGTGAGGGGCGTTATAGAGAATTTGTGGATATTAGCCGATACGCAGACAGATTGCCTATAGCTAGGCATCATGGGTTAGACAAAGACATCATTTTATGGTGCATAAATGATTATCTAGGTATGTCACGAAATCAAGTTGTAGTTGATGCTATGGTTGATGCAACTAAGAGATATGGCTGTGGAGCTGGAGGCACAAGAAATATCGGTGGCAATAATCACTTTATTGTAGAGTTAGAAAACGATGTATCTAACCTTCATTCTAAGGATTCAGCTTTAGTATTTACTTCGGGTTATGTAGCAAACTCTACAACTCTAACAACTCTATCAAAGATTTTACCTGGATGCGTGTTTTTTTCTGATGAGCTAAATCATGCTTCTATAATTGAGGGAATTCGTAATAGTAGGTCAGAGAAAGAGGTATTTCGTCATAATGACTCTGAGCATTTGGAGTTTTTACTTGCAAAATACCCACTAGAGACTCCTAAGGTTATTGTATTCGAGTCAGCATATTCTATGGATGGACTTAGATCTCCAATCAAAGAGATTGTAAGATTAGCTAAAAAATACAACGCAATGACCTATATTGATGAAGTTCATACTGTTGGGTTATATGGTAAAAGTGGTGCAGGTATAGCAAATGAAGAAGAAGTAGAAGATCAAATAGATATTATACAAGGTACATTTGCTAAAGCTTATGGGGTCATAGGCGGATATATTGCCGCTAATAAAGACATAATAGATGCAATAAGAAGTTATGCTTCGGGGTTCATTTTTACAACAGCTTTGCCTCCCTCTGTTGCATCAGCAGCTAGAGCCAGCATTAATTATTTGAAAAACAGCGATGCAGAAAGAATATTACATAGAAAGAAAGTTGAGTACACAAAGAATCTTCTTGAGAACAGTAAAATTAACATTCTAAAGAACGATACGCATATTATCCCTGTGATTATCAATGATCCTTTGAAGGCAGAAAGAGCTTGTAATGTGCTATTGAATGACTTTGGTATATACTTGCAGCATATTAACTTTCCTACAGTTCCTAGAGGAACTGAAAGACTTAGAATCACCCCTACCCCTTGTCATACAGATGAGATGATTCAGCATTTTGTAAGATCTTTGAAAGTTGTATTGTCCAATTTGAATATTGAAGAAGTAGCTAGTTAGCTCTTATTTCTCAAAATAAATCTCGCTTGAGATAATACGAATAGTATCGTTATCGGCAAGATACCAAATGTTTTGAAATATATCCATGTTTCTTCTGCAAAATTCCTCCATACGACTTCGTTTGTTATGGCAAGAGATACAAAGAACAGAATGAATTTCTTGGATAAATTAGACCAATTATTTTGCGTGAGCTCTATTTTTTCACCAAGTAACTTTTTTAAGAACAACTTTTTCTTCATTAGGCCAAATCCAAGTATGGCAGCAAATAGGAGGTTTATAATAGTTGGTTTCATTTTTATGAACGCAGTATTATTACTAACTATTGTTAGTCCTCCGAAAACTGAAATAATAGCTACAGTGAATAGATGCATTGGAGATGCTTTATGGTTTGAGAAATATATAATAATCAGTCCAAGCAGCGACAGAATAACTATTGCTACGGTGGCCTCTATGATTCCATAAAATTTATATGTAACAAAAAATGCTGCAACAGGTAAAATTTCACTGATGAACTTTACGGTGTTTTTTCCAATCATATTCCTACCAAAAATATATTATTTTCATTAGCTTTTTTTATTACCTTTTCCTTGTCTATGATAATGCTATACTCACTTTGTATAGCAATTCCACGTAACCCCGCATTCTTTACTGCATCTATTGTTTTTACTCCTATAGATGGTAGGTCAACTCTTGTATCTTGATTTTTTTTCTTTATTTTTACTAAGACTCCGCATTTGTTTTGTTCCTTCTTTAGCGACTTGCATCTTTTTATAAGGCGCTGTGTTCCTTCTGCAGCTTCTACCCCTAGAACGTAACCTTTTTCTATTACCAATGCTTGACCAATATCTGCTGAGCTGATGAGATCAAGTATGCTAGCTCCTTCTTCTATGTCTTTAATTTCATGTTTCTTGGGTGCTATTTTTCCTAGCGTTCCTTTCTCTGCTTTCATGGATGAAGCTATAGAAGTGGCTGGTAGAATATGGAAACCTTGTTGTTCAAATAAACCCATGAGGCTAGATAATAGTTTATCGTCTCCTCCAACAAATTTTTTGAAACCCATTTTTGGCAGAAACAATGAAGCCTCTATATCGGTTTTTACATTAGAAAGAGATGGTCTATTTACGCTACCTATAAAAGATACACAAGAGATGTTATGTTTCTTTAGTAAATCGAAGGTCTTTTTTATTTGTCCAATATTGACCCACTCATGCTTCATTTTTGAATTGACAGATGATGGGGATGTATGCCCTGAAAGTGCGATAACGACAAAATCTTCTTTATCCTTAAGTAGCTGATCAATAATAATTTTTGGGGCTCTTCCACCGCCAATAATCAAACCTATCTTTTGTTTAAGTTTTAACATTTGAATAGAAGTTTTTATGTTTTACCAATCCTTTCTTGCGCTCTAATTTTAAGAAATCAAGAAGATGTTGCACTGCCGTGCAATCCTCAAAATTGCTTTCTATTTCTTTTATAGATTCAGCCATGAGTGTTTTGTAGGAGAACAGTATCTCATAAGAATCCTTTAGATTTTTTATCTGCTGCTTTGTGAATTCTCTTCTTTTTAGCCCCACTAAATTTATTCCATCAATTTTTGCTGGATCTGTCATCACCATTGCATAAGGGGGGACATCAGTTGTAGCTAATGACATTCCACCAAGCATTGCGTGTTTACCAACTTTTGTGAATTGTACAACTGCGCTGAGCCCACCAAGTATAGCGTAGTCATCTACTTCCGCATGCCCTCCTATAGTGGCGTTGTTTGCAAAGATTACATAATCACCTACGATACAGTCATGCGCTACATGTGCAGAAACCATAAAGAGGCAATTATTTCCTACGATAGTTTTAGTTCCAGCATCTGTTCCTGGGTTCATAGTAACATATTCTCTGATAATGTTATTCTTTCCTATGATAAGCTCTGACTTTTCTCCTTTGTATTTTAGATCTTGAGTTACGCTTCCTATAGAAGCGAATTGGTATATTGTAGTGTTGCTTCCAATTGTTGTATGTCCTTCTATTACAACATGGGATTTTATTACTACGTCATCATGTAGAACTACATTTGGGCCAATAATAGAGTAAGGGCCAATTGAAACATTCTTCCCTACTTGTGCACCTTCTTCTATTATTGCTGTTTTGTGTACATTAAGCATTGTGTTTTTTTACTACTTTTACTGAAAATTTCGCAGTTGTGGCGCTGATATCATCAACAAACGCTTCTGCCGTTATTTTCCAGAAACCCATTTTGTGCCCGTCGATTTTTACTTTCATTATTAATTGATCACCAGGAACCAACATTTTTTTGAATTTTACTTCTTCTATTTTACTGAAATACACTGACCATTCAGCGTCATAATGCCCTGATTTGCATATTAGAACTCCAGCTGTTTGCGCTAGCGCTTCTATGATAAGTACCCCTGGCATAACTGGATTTGAGGGAAAATGACCTTGGAAGAATTGTTCGTTTATTGTAACGTTTTTTATTCCTATAGCAGATTCAGATTTCTTCAAATCTATTATTCTATCTACGAGTAAAAATGGATATCTATGTGGTATAGATTTCATTATTTCACTAATATCGATTTTTGTTTCAGTCATTTTTTTAATTTATTGTTTAACATTTTTTTTAGTAAAAGTTCCTGTTTCCAGAATTGCCTTCGTGGCTTTGCTGGATATCCCATTACTACTTGACCTTTTTCTGTTATATCTGTAGTAACAGTAGAGTCAACACCAATTTGCACATGGTCAGCTATTTTTAAGTGATCTGTAATTCCAGTTTGTCCAGCTACAACCACATAGTCACCGAGCTTAGTGCTTCCAGCAATCCCAACGTGAGATACAATAATACACCCTTTGCCAAGCTCAACATTATGTCCTATTTGCACCATATTATCAAGCTTACACTCATCTTTGATTATTGTGCTGGTTATTGTGCCCCGATCTATGCATGTATTAGAGCCAATTTCCACTCTATTTCCGATTAAAACATTTCCTATCTGTGGAACTTTTATATGTTTTCCATGTTCTGTTTTATAACCAAATCCATCTTGGCCTATTTGAGCACCAGGATGAATAATTGCATTATTCCCTATGATGCTGCATTGTATCGTGACATTGCTATAAATAATGCAGTTGCTGCCTATCTTAACATTGCCACCTATATAAGTGTTTGGATGAATTTTTACATTATCTCCTATTACTACATTTTCTCCTATATAGCATCCAAAATCTATTTCAGACCCTTTTCCTAGGACAGCAGTGGGTGAGATGTAATAATTTTTGCTTTGTGGTTTTGATGGAGATGGGGTGGGGTATAGCAACGTGGAAGCTTTAGCATATTGTACACCTGGATTTTCTACCACTAGTAAGATCAAATCTTTGGGAGCAAACTCTAATGCCGATATGGAAGTGATGCAGGCAAGTAGGTCTGTATCACCTAAAAACTTCAGATACTTCTTTGACTCAATAAATCCAATTTGCTCTTTAGTTCCTGTAGAGATATCTCCGATACCCTTGACTTTTATACTATCAGATATAGAAATCTTTTCTCCATTTTGATAAAGGGTAGAATCTATATGTTTAGATATAGATAGTAAGGATAGAGTCTTTGGGGTATAGAAATGATTAGATATTTCCATGTGAAGATACTCTCTTTAATTCAGAATTAAGGGCTGCTAAAATTTTATCCGTTATATCAGACATGTTATCATTATATACTACTTGTGATTTTGGTAGAACCATAGATATCCCATTTTTTTGTGAGTAGCTCGCTACTAAATGCAACAATGTAGATTTTATTTCGAATATAGCTTTAGAAAATGATGAATCAAGTTTGTTTTTTCTATCTACAACTAATCTCTGTATAGCTGTTTCATATTGCTCTAATTTCCTTTTCATCTTTTCTAGTTCTGTAGTACCTACGGAGCCAGTTTGTGAGATTATTTGTTTATCTAGATCTATCATCTTAGATTCATAACTCTCTAATTCTTTTTTGTATTTTGCATTATCCTTGTCCCAGGAAGCTTTAAAATGAGTGTAAGAATCTGAACTAGTGATTACTTTGTCTACATCTAGCGTAGAGATAACTTGATCTGCAGAAGAGTATGAGAAATAAAACAATATTGAAAGTGCAATAAATAAATTTTTCATATCTTAGAATAACGTTGAGAAGGAGAATAATAAATTTCTGGTTTTATCATACTTCTGTTTCTTTAAGGCTTTTGCGTAGTCAATTCTCAATGGCCCCATATTTGTTATCCAAATAATACCAAGGCCCGCAGAAGATCTGATGGATCTATCATGATTAAATTCAGATCTTGTATACGCTGAGTTCTTAGGTATATCGACACCCCATAAGGTACCGAAGTCAGAAAATACAGATCCAAAAACATCAGCATCTTTTGGGAGTCCAGGTATAGGGAATTTTGCTTCTATTGTACCAGTATAGAAACTTTTTCCACCTAATGCACCTTCTGCTCCAACTTTATGCCTAGGGCCGACACCGGAGCAATCAAAGCCCCTGAGAGAATATTCTCCTAGTTGGAAATTTTCATCTAGTCTTACAGACTTTCCAAGGCCTTTTATATTACCCGCGGATGCAGAAAACTTTAACACAATGTCTCGTGTTATTGGTGTATAATATGATGCTTCCAAGGAATGTTTTATATATTTAGAATCTCCTCCAAGACCCGAAAGGGATTGTCCAAAACTGACGGCATAACCTTTTGTTGGGTTAGTTGCACTATCAGTTTTATCATAGAATAAATTATGTCCAATAGAGGATATAGTGTTTTTACCAGATTGCTCTTGGAATATGGATGCAGAGTTAGTATCTAAGTCTTTTATTGTATTACTCGCCATGGAGTATGTGACGTTATGAGATAATCCTTCTGTTATTTCATAGTTTATAAATACAGATGCTGATTTATGGCTAGAGTTGTAAGGAAGAGTATTAGATTGCGCACCAAGTGAGGATGTTTTGTTATCTTGTGTGGAGTGTTTCATGCTGAACCCAGCGTCAATTGAACTTTGCAAGAAATTAGGCTGAGTAAGACCAAAGCCAAGATTTGAACTTGATGGGGATTTCTGAAGTTGAAGATTCAGTCTCTTTCCTTGTCCAAATAAGTTTTTCTCTGTAAATCCAAGCATTGCTAAAGGGCCATCTGATGTAGAATAACCCGCAGATATATTAATAGATGCTGTAGATTTTTCTACAATAGATACATCAAGATCAACTGCGTCCGGATTTTTTGATTTCTTTGTTTCAATTGTTACTTTTTCAAAGAAATCCAGATCTTGTAATCTTTTTTCGGAGTTGGTAATCAGAAAGAAATTATATGGATCTCCTTCGGATAATCTAACCTCTCTTCTTATAACTCTGTCATAAGTTTTTAAATTACCTTTTATATTTATCCTGCCAACATAGACCTTTTTAGCCTCAGAGGTAACATACTCGATGTTCACTATTTTTTTCTTTTTGTCTATGTTGTATTTTGCTGTTACATCTACAAAAGGATACCCGTTTACAGCCAGGTATTTTGCGATGGTTTCTGTGCTATTATCCACTAATTTAGAATTAAATACATCTCCATTCTTTGAAGCGATCTTTTCTAGAAGCGTTTTGTCTTTTATCTGCTTTACTTTGTTTTGTATAGAGATTTTTCCAAATTTATATATATCCCCTTCTTCAATAGAGTACGTAAGGAGGAATCCATTCCTGCCTTGTGCTATATCTGCTGTAGCAGATATCACCTTGAAGTTTGCGTAACCTTCTGAATGGTAGAACTTTGCAAGCAATATTTTATCATAGTCTACGATGTCAGCATCATAATAATTAGCCCTAAACATGTTGTATATTTTATCTTCTTTAGACATTAGTGTGGATTTCAGCCTCCCGTCTGAGAATTTTTTATTTCCTATGAAGATGATTTTTTTAATTACTGACTTCTTGCCCTCTTCGATATTGAACAGTATATTTACTCTGTTCTGAGGAAGGGTTGCTATCTGAGGTCTGATTTTAGAGGAGAAACGCCCGGATTTATTATATAGGTCAAGAATTCTATTTATGTCACTATTCAGCTTTGACTTGGAAAAGAAAGCTCTACTTTTTGAAGATAGCTCTTGAGATAACTTGTCTGTCTTTAAGGCCTTGTTACCTCTGAAATCAACTTTGTTTATTATTGGGTTCTCTATAACGGATATTAGCAGTTTTCCGTTATTGAAATTTATGTTGATTTTGGAGAAGAATCCTGTGTTATAAAGATCTTTTATAGCTTCATCAGATTCTTTTTTGCTATATCCTTTTCCTTTTTTAAAGGATGTATAAGATAGAATTGTAGACTTCTCTGTTCTATGGTTTCCAGTAATTGCTATAGAATCTATATTTCCAGAGCTTGTTTCAGCATTAGAAAGCTCGGTTATATAAAGTGCTGATACTACAATAAGAGTTAGAAGAAATCTTGATAATGTTGAAGTGAATATTTTATACATGTGCCTAAAAATAAATAATATCATTGGTTATTGCAAGCAACATTAATCCTAAGATGAGTATAAACCCAATTTTGATGGTATATTTTTGTATATATTCCGCAATCTTTTTGCCGAGAAGTGCCTCTGTGGTGTAAAGAAATAGGTGTCCCCCATCTAATGGAGGTATGGGCAATAGGTTAATTAGTCCAAGATTTATAGAGATCATACTGATAAAAAATAACATTCCAGCAAATCCTTGCGCCATAGAAGAGTTTGCATATCGAGCAATTTTTATTGGTCCACCCAATTCTTTCGTTCCTCTTTTTCCGGTAACGATTTGGCTTATGGCTTTTAGAGTTAGCGTTGTTATTCTTACGGTTTCTTTGTAACCAGTTGCGATAGATTCCGTCAAAGAGAGTGTTTTATGGGTAGGAGCTGCAAACATTACGCCAAGATAGCCAATTTTTGTGTCCTGACCTAGCGTGTCTTTTATAGGTCGTGAACCCGGAGTTACCTTTCTTTCAAACACTTGGTTGTTTCGTTCAAAGGTAAGTTTTACTTCTATGTTAGGGTGAAGAGTTATATATCCAGCTACATCTTGGAAGGATGAAGTTTTTTGTCCATCAATAGAAGTGATTTTATCTCCTGCACGAAGACCAATCCTTGAAGCTGGAGTGTTAGGGGAGACATCTTTGATCTCAGTAGAAGAAGTCATTTGACCATAGGTAAAGGCAAAATAAGTAAGTATGAGCATCCCAAGAAGGAAATTGGCCAATGGTCCCGCAACTACAACCATTGATTTGGCGAAAAGAGATTTAGTATGGAAAGCCTGTTTTTTTTCTGACCCCTTTAGTGTGGTAGATGAACTGCTTGTTGGGCCTGTGTCTCCTAAAAATTTTACATATCCTCCGATAGGAATAGCACATATTTTCCATTCAGTACCAGACCTATCTTTCCATGAGAGTAACTTGGGACCCATTCCAACAGAGAAGTCTGTGACTTTCACCCCATTGAATTTAGCTACTAAATAATGGCCTAATTCATGTATGAAAACCACGATAGTGATCGTGAGTATGAAAGCCAGTACTGCGTGAAGAAAATCGTAGGCCATTTACAGAAAATAATTATTGACTGGGCAAGGATATAACAACTAGAGAAATTTGCAAGAGAGCAATATTTTTATTAATACAGACTACTCAAGAAGCTGTTTTTATATTATGTAGAATTTTATAACTATAGCTTAGTTTTCTGATGAGGAAAGTTATCTTCTGGCGTGCATTCATTTAAACGCTTACATGAAAGATTCCAATCAGTGTGAATTGGACAGGCTCATAGTGGTTATCTAGTTGTGTATAGTAATAAAGCTCTTCTATTGCATCTCTGGTACCTAAAAGTCCAATCATTACTAATCGAGGATCAGCAGAAGGTTGTGGCGATGAGAGCAATGCTCTATATGGCGTATGTTTGGTAAATACAGGGCACTGGTTAAATTTTGGGTAGATATAATAGTAGTTATGTATCAAGCATACCTTCCGTCTCTTTGTATATTGTGGTGGTCTATTAGAAAAAACAGTACCAGGCCCAGTGAAAGCAAAAAGGTTAAGTAGTCAAAGTCTTTTCTTGAGTGTTGTTTTCATCTCCGTATCCAACTCAAGCAACTCCTCTATGGATTTTACCTCACTAGGTTGATGTGAGTCCAGATACGATTCAACTAGTTTAAATATATCTAAGAATTTTATCTGACCTTTTAAGAATAGATCTACTGCGACTTCATTTGCTGCGTTTAGTGCGGCAGGGTAGCTTTTTCCTAGTTTAACTGCGTGCCTGCATAGATTTATAGATGGGAATAAATCATGTTTTGGCTCTTCAAAATCCAAAGATTTTACCTTAGAAAAATCCAAAGGCTTGACTATGCTTCTGCCATTGTATCTAGAAGGCCAATAGAGCCCATGTGTGATAGGTATTCTCATGTCTGGAGGACCTAGTTGGGCTAAGGTGCTGCCATCATTATAGGTAACCATGCTGTGAACTGTGGATTGTGGGTGTACTATTACATCTATATCCTCTAAAGGAATATCAAATAGATGGTAGGCTTCTATTAATTCTAAGCCTTTGTTGAATAGGGTGGAGCAATCTATTGTAACTTTTTTACCCATTACCCAGTTTGGGTGGTTTAACGCCTGCTCAGGAGTAACATTTTTAAGGTCCTCTGTAGAAAAAGTTCTAAAAGGCCCACCTGATGCTGTAAGTATTATTTTGTTGATTGCCTCCCTGTTGTGCTTTTCGAATACTTGGAAAATAGCATTATGCTCCGAATCTAATGGGATGAGCTTTGAGTTTCCTTCTTTTTCTGCGTCTTTCAGTAATTGTCCTGCGCATACTAAGCTTTCTTTATTGGCGAATAATACATCCGCTCCATTCTTCAGCGCTATATAGGTGGATTCAAGTCCTGCAGATCCGCTTATCCCCGCAACTACCTTTTCGTTATCTAAAGAGGCCACTTTGTTTATTCCTTCGTTTCCGGATAAAACCTCAATGTCAGTTCCACTTAATGATTCTTTTAACTCTAAATATTTAGTTTTGTCTTTTATAACTGCGTATTTAGCTTTGAAGGTTAAGGCTTGTTCGGCTAGTTTTTTGTGGTTTGAGTTTGCGGTAAGGGCAAGTATTTTAAAAGCTCCTTTTTTTGATTTTGATAGTATGTCTAATGCTTGTTCGCCAATAGATCCAGTAGATCCGAATATACTAAGCTTTATCATTGTTGGAAGAATACATTATAATAGAATACAACGAAAGCAACTTTAGGTGCTGTTAAGACTATCCCATCTACTCTGTCCAAGATGCCTCCGTGCCCTGGAATTGCTCTCCCTGAATCTTTTGTAGAAAATCTTCTTTTTATCCAAGACTCTACTAAGTCTCCAATTTGCGCATAGACGGTTAGAGTCATGGTAAGTGCAATTAATATACGTGGGTGTTGTGGGTCTAGGAAGTGTACGGATTGTAGGCCAACAAAATAAGAAAGAGAGACGCTGCTTAAAAACCCTGCCCAAGTTTTATTGGGACTAATTTTTGGTGCAAGTTTAGGTCCGCCTATTAATTTTCCTGAGAAGAAAGCGGATGTATCAGCTGACCATACGGTTAGTAATAGCCATATTAGTATTTTATTTCCATGTGTTTGCTCGGAGATGAATAGAATTGCGGTGCATGGTATTGCTATATAAAACATCCCAATTATTTTCCATAAAGCCGGGTGTTTCGATGAACCAGACTTTGCTGTAATTTTATTCCACTCAAAGGACATTAAGGTCGCAACTAATAAGATGGCAAATTTTAGCGCTAATCCTCCTTCATATGCTATCAGCAGAACTATTGGCCCCAGTATTAGAGAAGTTAGTATTCTTGTAAATAAGTCTATATTAAAGAATGTTTTATTTGCCATAGTTCCTTTTTCTTAATTTGAAGTGCGAAAGTGCATCTTCGAAGTTTTCTTCTTTAAAGTCAGGCCAGCTCACTGGTGTGAAGTAAAATTCTGTGTAAGCGGACTGCCATAATAAAAAATTGCTAATTCTAAGCTCTCCGCTTGTTCTAATAAGTAAGTCAGGATCAGGAATCTTAGCTGTATATAAAAATGAAGTAAAGGTTTTTTCGTTGATATCTTCTATGGAGAGTTCTCCCTTTTTCTGAGCTAAGAGTATGCTTTTGGTTGCATCAACTATTTCTTGCCTTCCGCCATAGCTTAGAGCAATAATTAGTGACATCCCTGTGTTAGAGGATGTTTTTTTCTTGGCTTCCTTGACGCTACTTCTTAAAGACGCCGGTATTTTTTCTAAATTACCTATGACACGTATCTTGATATTGCTTTTGTCTAAGGACTTTTTTTCTGTACGTAAATAATACTCAAGTAGCTTCATTAAGTTGTCTATTTCCTTTTGTGGTCTATTCCAGTTTTCTGAAGAAAAGGCATATAAGGTCAGATATCGTATCCCTTTTTTTTGAGCTGCAGTGATAATTTTTCTAGCAGATTCAGCGCCTTTCTTGTGCCCCATGGCAACAGGGAGCTTCTTTGATTTTGCCCACCTTCCATTTCCATCCATTATTATTGCTATGTGTTCAGGGTATTCTTCTGGTGTTTCCATATTATTACCAGCTTGCCATAGGGGGCATTGAAATGAATATAGAGTCAGGATTTCCTCCACTTAATAGTCCGAATTTTGTTCCTCTATCGTATAGAAGGTTGAATTCTGCATATCTACCTCTTTTGAATAGTTGAACTTTTTTCTGATCTGCTGTCCATTGTTTATTCATATGCTTCCTGACTATTGCAGAATATGTTTTTAAGAATGTTTTTCCTACATCTTGTGTGAAGTTGAATGTTTTTTCAAAATCGTAGGTGTCAAGATAGTCATAAAATATCCCCCCAACTCCCCTTGGTTCGTTTCTGTGCTTTATAAAAAAATATTCATCACACCAGGATTTGAATTTTGGGTAGTAATTTTTATCGTATAAATTGCACATTTCTTTGAAATTCTTATGAAAAAAAACTGTATCAGATTTGTTTTCTTCTGCTGGGTTTAAGTCTGCACCTCCTCCAAACCACTCTTTCCCAGTTTTAATGAACCTAGTATTCATATGTACAGCTGGTACTAGAGGGGAATGCATATGTGAAACTAAGGAGATTCCGCATGACTGAAATCCATTCTTATTCTCTGTTCCGGGGATTTGGTCTCTAAGTTCTGGAGTGAATTTACCATCTGTAATTTTTGAGATTACAACTCCAACTTTTTCGAAAACTCGTCCATTCATCAAGTTTATTTCTCCACCACCGGATCCTTGTTTGTAGTTCCATGCACTGGTTTTAAAGGATCCGGGCTCTTTGCCTCGGTATTGCTCTGAAAATTCTCGCTCAATACATTCGAATTCTTTGCATATTAAGTTTTTTAGATTTTTAAACCAATCCGACGCATCAGAGAGTCTGTTTTTTGAGTCGATATCTGTCATAAACACGCAGTTAATTGCCAATAAAGAAAAGTATTCCTGCAAGACAATAGCAAAATATAAAATGAAAATATAGTAGAATATTGGAGGGGTATAGTGTATAATGCAGGATGAGAAATTATTAAAGTTGGCTTTGTAGTCAAATATTGTTAGAAGAATAAGGAGTTTTATGAGCATTATAAGTGTTTTTTTTAAGAAGTCGGGTTGGTGTATCTCGCCCCAAATTTTCTATCATGAATTCTGTTCTCCTTGTTGTTCCTAAGGATATTGTCTACTTGCCTCAGTAAGTGGGAAATATTATGAGTAAAAAAATACTAATTGACGCTTCTTATGCAGAAAGTGCTCAAATAGCGGTTGTTGATAAAAACAAGCTGGTAGATCTAGACTCTACCACAAACTCCAAAAAAATGATCAAGGGTAATATATACCTTGCTAAAGTGACAAGGGTTGAACCATCCCTGCAAGCTGCTTTTGTTGACTATGGTGGTGAAAGGAATGGTTTTGTGCCATTCGCTGAGATTCATTCGGATTATTACGATATCCCATCCAAATATAAAGAAGATTCAGCAGAGGTTTTTGAGGAAGAGATAAAGGCAGAAGAAAAAGGAGATTCAGGTAAGCTAGACTTAGATGTAGTGGTTGATGAGATTCTTGAAGATGGATATACGGAAGATCAAAGCTCTGATGAGCAAGACATTGAAGTAATCAAAAAGAAAAACGTAGATAAGTATAAGATACAAGAAGTTATTAAGCGTAATCAAATACTTCTAGTTCAAGCCATCAAAGAGGAAAGAGGCAACAAGGGTGCTGCGTTTACTACTTATATATCTCTTGCTGGTAGATGCTGTGTGATTATGCCTAATAGTGGATCCAAAGGTGGTGTATCTAAGAAAATTGAAGATACAGAGGAGCGTCGCAGATTAAAAGCAATCGTAGAGGAAGTCAGCGAAGCAAACCCTGTGGGCGTTATTATACGAACTATAGGGATGGGTAGAAGCAAAGATAATATCGAGAAAGATTATAACTATCTGGTAAAATTATGGAATAATATAAGAGAGAAGACTCTTGTATCTAATGCTCCTGCATTTATTCATTCTGAAGATAGTGTATTCAAGCGCGTTATTAGAGATCTATATGATAACTCGGTAGACAGTATTGTAATTGATGGGAAGGATGCTTTTCAAGAGATGAAGGATGTAGTAAAGAATA
Source organism: Rickettsiales bacterium (assembly GCA_047404135.1). GTDB lineage: Bacteria > Pseudomonadota > Alphaproteobacteria > Rickettsiales > JABSSG01 > JAHZKS01. The sequence continues at coordinate 113,052 of JBDOIT010000002.1, read as the reverse complement.
TGTCTTCTGAGGACGAAATAAACATTATTCCTTATCAGGATAAAGTGCCGATTTTTAATAAATATAAGATTGATGAGCAAATACTAAGTTTATACAACCCTGTGGCATATACGGAATCCGGTGCTTATATAGTGATTAACCCGACTGAAGCTCTTATAGCTATTGATGTGAATTCTGGTAAATCTACCGGTGATAAAAATATTGAGAAGATGGCTGTTAATACAAATGTGGACGCAGCGAGGGAAGTAGTAAGGCAGATTAGATTGAGAGATCTATCGGGGATTATAGTCATTGATTTCATCGATATGATGGAAACAAAGAATAAGAGGCTTGTAGAAAAAGTTTTAAAAGATCTTCTCTATAAAGATAAGGCAAAAGTTCAAGTAGGAAGCATTAGTAGTTTGGGCTTGTTAGAGGTTTCCAGGCAAAGGCTAAAACCCAATTTCTTGGAGGCTAATACTATTCTTTGTCAGCATTGTAACGGCAAGGGAGTTGTGAGGTCACATAATTCTAATGCCAACACAATCCTCAAAACAGTATCAGGAGAGATTACAGATAAAACCTCTAAGGTCAATATCTTTGCATCCTCTGAAACTGTATTCTATATACTGAATCACAAGCGTGAAGATGTGAAGGATGTAGAGAATAAGAATTCTGTGTCCATTATATTTCACGAAGATAGAAAGATGAGTTTAGATGGTTTTGCTGTTGAAGTTATTGAGTTTAATGGGCCTGAAAACAAGCCGGGTAGGAAAGATAGGAGGTCTTCTCAAAATCATAAGAAGGAAAGAAGGTTTAGAAAAAACAAAAAACCTGACTCTTATAATGCGCGAGATAATGAATCCATCAAAAAGGATGAGAGCTCTACTAAAAAGAACGTGGACTCTACTAAGATAGAGGAGCACAACCCTGTTGCTCAAGATGATAAAGCTGTGAAGAAACCTTCAAGTAGGGGTCGTAGAAAGCCTAAAAAGAACCCTAAAGAGGAGTCGGCACCAGCATTGTCAGATTCAAAAGACTAGGATAGTGAGTAAAAGATTTACGGTTTCAATAGATGGGGTTTCAGGAGCAGGAAAGGGCACTCTTTCTAAGATGTTAGCCGATCATTTCAAATGCGAATACCTTCCAACTGGAAATTTATATAGAGGTGTTGCTAGAGCTTGCTTGGAACACGGAGAAGGAAGCGATATCTCGAATTCAAAGCTGCTCGAAATTGCTGGAGAATGCCTGGGGAAAAATATACATGATGATCAGTTGAAGCCTGATGAAATCTCCAAAATGTCTTCTGTTATTGCTAAAAAATTAGAACTTCGTAAATTACTCAATGAATTCCAAAGAAATTGGATTGCACAAAGGGAATTTTCTATTGTTGAGGGTAGGGATATAGGCACTAAGATATGTCCAGAGGCGGATGTTAAAATATACCTTACTGCAGACCCAAAAATCAGAGCAGAAAGGAGGTATAAAGAATTAGTGAAAAGTGGAGCAAAGCCTAGCTTTGAGGATGTATATAGAGATTTGAAAGAGCGTGACAAAAGAGATTCAGAGAGAGAATGTTCTCCACTAAGACGTCCGGAAGGGGCTTATTTGCTAAATACAGATGCATTAAATATAGATCAAATGGTTATGCAAACTATAGGTCTTGTAGAAAAAAAATTGACAAACCGTTAATAAAAGATATAACTTTCAGGTACTTTTTTTAACAACCGTACCTTCGGGTACTACAAAACACAGGTATAAAGGCGATAATATGGGCGGAAAAATATTCAACAACAAACTTGAAGGCGCTGATTTTAGCACTGGAGAAGACTTTGCAGAACTTTTTGGTGATTTTAGCAAAACAAACGAAAAGGTTGAGGGTTCTGTAGTTTCAGGGACAATCACAGATATTTCAAACGACGTTGTTACCGTTGATATTGGTATCAAGGATGAAGGTAGAATTCCTTTAAAAGAATTTGTGCAAAATGGTAAGATTGCTGAGTTGACAGTTGGTGATGTTGTTGAGGTATATATACAATCGTACGAAAATAGATACGGCCGCGTTGTTCTAAGTAGAGAAAAGGCTGTAAGAGAAAGTTCATGGAAGAAGCTTGAGGTTTCCATGAAAAAAGGCGAGCAAGTTGAAGGTGTGATCTTCGGTAGAATTAAAGGTGGTCTAACTGTTGATTTGAGCGGTGTAATTGCATTCCTACCAGGTAGCCAGGTAGATGTGAAGCCTATCAAAGATATATCCCCCCTTTTAGGATTAGTTCAACCTTTCATCGTATTAAAGATGGATAGGGAGCAAGGTAACGTTGTTGTTTCCCGTAGAGCAATTATTGAAGAGTCTCGTGCAGAAGCAAAAGAAGAGATGCTTTCTAAGATTAGCGTAGGCCAAGTACTGGAAGGTACTGTGAAGAATATTACAGACTATGGTGCATTCTTGGATCTTGGAAGTCTAGATGGATTGCTTCACGTAACTGACATCTCATGGACCAGAATCAACCACCCGTCAGAGGTACTGTCGGTTGGTCAGCAAGTTAAGGTTCAAATTATAAAATATGATTCAGATGCTGGAAGAATTTCTTTAGGTATGAAGCAGCTTGATAAAAACCCTTGGGAGGGCCTAGATGCCAGATACCCATCTGGTACCAAAATGAAGGGTAAAGTAACAAATATTACTGATTATGGTATCTTTGTTGAGCTTGAGCCAGGAATTGAAGGTCTTGTTCACGTATCAGAAATTAGTTGGACGAGACAAAATGTATCTCCAAGAAAATTTGTAGAGCTTGATCAGGAAATTGAATTCATGGTTCTTGATATTGACGTTGAAAAACACAGGATCAGTCTTGGCATTAAGCAATGTACAGAAAATATCTGGAAATCATTAGAAGATAAATACTCTGTTGGTACAACAATAAAGGGTACTGTGGAGAAGGTTGTGGATTTCGGTATTTTCATTAACTTTGACGAAAATATCAGCGCATTAGTACATGCAAATGACCTATCTTGGGTTGGTAAGCCTGAAGAATTATTGAAAGGTTACAAGAAAGGTGATGAGATTAATGTCGTTGTTCTTTCTATCGATACTGAGAAAGAGCGCGTGAACGCTGGTATTAAGCAATTAGAAAAAGATCCTTTTGAGGAGTCATTCCAAGATCTGAAAAAAGGAGCGGTTATAACATGTGTCATTAAATCAATTGAAACAGACGGTATTTCTGTAGAGATTGCTTCAGGCCTTACATCTTTCATAAAGAGAGCGGATCTATCTAGCGATAAAGTAGAGCAAAGATCAGAAAGATTTGCTGTGGGTGATAGAGTTGATACTAAAGTAGTAAAGTTGGACAAAGTGAATAGACAAGTTGTTCTATCTATCAAAGCTCTGGAAGTAGATGAGCAGAGGAAGAAGGTTGCAGAGTATGGTTCAGCAAGTAGCGGAGCTAGCCTAGGTGATATTCTTGGTGATGCTATGAGTGAAGTGAAAGATAAGAAATAAAAAGAGCTTTGGTCTAGGGATTTAAGCGCGCGTGGGATTGCATCTTGCGCGTGCTTTTTTTATGCTCTAGTGTTGGCACCTAGTGTTTTTCTGAAAACTATCTGAGTGTGTTGGCGAGATATTTTTTCTGCTTGAGATGCTGTGGAGGTTCGTAATAGCTTAGATGCATAGCATTTGTAATGCTTGATGTTTTTTTGTAACAATACACTTGCCTCAATATTATAATTTAACTGCATTTTTAATCTATTCTGGATTGTTGTCACACAACATACATAATGCACTTATATATAAATTTAAGATTGAGAAGGAGTAATGGATAAAAGTAAAGCATCGTCTAGGAGTATGTCTGAACATCATGTCGGGTGTAGAAAGGTTGTTAGGTATGGTGCGGAGGAGAAGTTACTTTGTATTGAAGTGCCCCTCAAAGATTTAGAAAGTGCTATAGCTGCTTATCCTAATAAAGAAGTAACAGTAGTGCGGATGACAGAAGGTGTTGTGCGTGGGGAAGATACATATAGAAGTGAGGACATTCAATCTGTAATGGTATATGGACCAGAGGTAGGTGGTATAAGGGCCATGAGTCAATCAGTAGGTAATTCTGGTATTGAGTCAATCGGCCCAAGTGAAGAAAACTCGACTACAGAAATTGCATCTTCAAGCGAAGGTGGTAGTGCAGCAGGTGATTGTGAGGCAGAAGACTCTACTGAAGAAAAACACAGCTCTGCTCCTAAGGGAAATAATGCGAATATGTATTCAGAATCTTCAAGTATCTATACTTCGTTTGTTGCTATAGATGCAGAGAATGACATGTTTATTATTGATTGCAAAGGAGGTGTAAACTCCACGAAAGAAATGAAAGAAATAGAGGAGTCTATTAAGGAGATGTTGGAATCGTTAGAGAGGAATGATGCTAGAGCTTATGATTTGCATGAGGATATATTTACTCATGAGAAAATATACGATGATTCTGTTACTGGTATATTAATCGACTCTGATTCTTTCCAGGAAATCTACTTATGATGTTGAGAGCTCAAGAAATAAGAGATTATCTGCTTGAATAATAGGTTGTATTATAGTATACTGCAGCCAGTTAGAGGTTTTGAAGGTGGGTTTTGTCCCGCCTTTTTTAATAGAATTTTTAGAATGATTGAAGAAAAAATAGAAGATGCAATATCTGGTTCCTTGGATGACTTGGGGTATGAGATAGTTAGGATAAAATATTTTCGATCTGAAGATAGAACATTGCAGATTATGATAGATACAAAATCTGGCGGTGTAACGGTAGAAGATTGCTCTAAAGCAAGTAGAGTGATTTCTGCGATTATGGATGTGGAAGATTTTATCTCAGAGCACTACAATCTTGAGGTTAGTTCTCCCGGAATTAATAGACCACTTACTAGGTTGAAGGATTTCACAAGATTTGAGAATAGAAAGATACAATTAAAATTAAAAGACCTGCATGAAGGTAGTAGGAACTTCAAAGGTACGATAGTAGAAACGGAAGGTAATAACATAACTATGTTATTAGAAGATAATAACAATTTAGAAGTGGATTTTGACACTATAGATTCCGCTCATTTAATTTAGATATTTTTAACAAAAGAGGTCAAAATGGTTAACTCTGTAGGGTTTAATAGTGAACTTATACAAATAGCAGATACTGTAGCTAGAGAAAAAGGTGTGTCGCGTAATTTAATTATTGAGGCTTTAGAGCAGGCAATACAAAGTGCTAGTAAAAAAAAATATGGGCATGAAAATATAATATCTGCAAAGATAAATCACAATACAGGTGATATATCAATTAACAGAGAGATACATGTTGTTGAAGAAGTAGAAAACTCTCATGCAGAAATCTCTTTAGAGGATGCTTTAAAAAATAAAGACGATGTTCAGATCGGTGATGTAATACTAGAGCCCCTCCCTCCATTGGACTTAGCTAGGGTATTTGCGCAGTCTGCAAAACAAGTGATTATTCAGAAAGTTAGAGAAGCGGAAAGAGAAAAACAACACGAAGAGTTTAAGGACCGTGTTGGAGAAGTAATCAACGGCGTTGTTAAAAGGGTTGAATTCGGGAATGTTGTTATAGATCTAGGTAGAGGTGAAGCTGTACTTAGAAGAGAGAATTTAATTCCTGGAGAGATATTTAAGATGAATGACAGAGTAAAGTCATATATCGAAGAGGTGCGTAGAGATAATAAAGGTCATCAGATAGTTCTCTCTAGAACTCACCCTGGCTTTGTGAGAGCATTATTTGAGCAAGAAGTTCCTGAAGTATACGACAAAATTATTGAGATTAAGAATGTATCTAGAGAGCCTGGTTCTAAATCTAAAGTAGCTGTATACACAGCAGAAACTAGTATAGATCCTGTTGGTTCGTGTGTCGGTGTACGAGGCTCTAGGATACAATCTATTATTAGCGAGATCCATGGCGAGAAAATTGACATCATTAAGTGGTCTGCAGATCCTGCGCAATTCGTGATTAGTTCCCTTGCCCCCGCAGAAGTGGCAAAAGTTATTATTGACGAAGATAAAAAGAAAATCGAAGTAGTTGTACAAAACGAGCATTTAAGTATGGCAATTGGTAGAAGAGGTCAGAATGTGCGCCTTGCTTCTAAGCTTGTTGGATGGAATATAGATATTTTGGTTGAAGAGGAAGAATCAAAACGTAGAGCTGAAGAGTTTAATTCTACTACTGAATTATTCTGCGAAGAGTTGGGGGTAGAAGAAGTATTAGCTCAGCTACTTTCTGCCGAAGGTTTTGCAAATATTGATGATATAGCATATGTTTCTGTAGAAGAGCTGTCTTCAATAGAAGGTTTAGATGAAGCTATAGCCAAGGAACTTATATCTCGTGCTCAGGAAATTGTTGAATCAAAAAACAAAGAAATTGTGAAAGATCTTAACAAGCTAGGTGTGGATAAAGAGATTATGGAATTATTTGGTGGATTACCTCCAGAGCATATGTTAACTTTGGCTCATTCTGGTATCAAGGAATTTGAGGATTTATCTGAGATGACTATTGAAGAATTTAAATCCATCCTTCCAAATAGTAACATGGAAGATCAGCATATTTCTTCTGCGATAGAGCAAGCAAGGCTTAAACTAGAACAGAACAAATCAGAAAAGTAATTTTATTTTTAAAGTAGTTATGTCAGATAAGAATAACGAAAGCTCTAAACAAAAAAACTATACGGTTCTATCTTTAAATCGTACTACTAAATTTGATCCTAGTGCCCAGGGCAGCAAATCAGTTTCGGTAGAGGTAAAAAGGAGGCGTACAAGGACTTTTGTGCCTAAAACCTTTGTTTCTCCTAAAGAAGAGAAATATGTAGAACCAGAAAAAGTTGAAGAAATTACAATTCCTGAAGAGGAAAAGGTTGTTCCTAAAGAGACTGTAGAAGAAGTTTCTCCAAAGCCTCCTGCGAAAGAGGACTCTCCTAAGGATGCTCCAAATAATAGATTTACTTATAAAAAGCAGGATAAAGAACCAGAAAAAGAAGAATTCAAGAAATTGAGCGTTAAAAAGCCTTTGCTTAGATCAAAATACGAATTTGGTATGAAGGGTGGTTCAAACAAAATTGCTGTACAGAATATTGACCGAGTAGGTGGGAAGGAGCGTAGTTTTGCTTCGATAAAACGTGCTCGTGATAAAATGCGCAGATTAAAAGAAAATAATGAGCCAAAAGAGAAGCAGGTAAGAGAAGTTGTTCTGCCTGAATTTATTACTGTTGCAGAGCTTGCAGTGCGTATGGCAGAGAAGAGCACTGACGTAATCAAGGAGTGCATGAAGCTTGGTATGATTGTAAAAACAAACCAAACAATTGATGCTGATACTGCAGAGCTAATAATTAACGAATTAGGTCACACTCTGAAGCGTGTTACAGATGCAGATGTAGAAAGTATATTGCTTGAGGATGATGCGCATGATGACAGCAAAGCGATTACTAGGCCCCCTGTTGTTACAATCATGGGTCATGTGGATCATGGTAAAACATCATTGCTAGATGCATTAAGAGATACTGATGTTACTAAAGGAGAAGCGGGTGGAATTACGCAGCATATTGGTGCTTACCAAGTAAAAGTAAATAAAGAACAGAGTATTACCTTTATTGATACCCCGGGTCACGAAGCATTCACAGGTATGAGATCCAGGGGAGCAAAAGTTACAGATATTGTTGTTCTTGTTATTGCTGCTGATGATGGAGTTAAAGCTCAGACAGTAGAGGCTATTAACCATGCTAAGGCTGCTGAAGTTCCTATTATCGTTGCGGTAAATAAAATAGATAAAGAAGGCGCAGACCCAGATAGAGCCGTTGCTGAATTATTGCAGCATGATTTAATACCAGAATCAATGGGTGGTGATATCATGACTGTTGAAGTATCTGCAACCGAGAAACGCAATCTGGACAAGCTGAAAGAAACCATTTTGCTTCAAGCAGAAATGCTAGAGATAAAAGCTGTAGATACAGGGAAAGCTAGAGGTGTTGTTATTGAGTCTAGGGTAGAAAAATCTCGTGGTGTTTCTGCTACTGTTCTTGTGCAAAAAGGATCTTTGAAAAAAGGAGATATAGTTGTTGCTGGTTGTGCATTTGGTAAAGTGAAAACAATCATAAATGACAAAGCTATGCCTCAGAAAGAAGTAACTCCAGGGGTTCCTGCTGAGATTACAGGTCTTGATACTTCTCCTGCTGCTGGTGATCCGATTCATGTGGTGGATGAAGAGAGGCAAGCTCGTGATATATGCAAATATAGAGAGCGAAAGCTCAAAGAAAAAGAGAATGTTATGCAATCAAATTCTTCTCTTGAAGAAATGTTTTCATTGGCTTCCTCTGATAATAGAGTTAAAACATTACCAATCTTGTTGAAGGCAGATGTACATGGTTCTATAGAGGCAATTATGGGTTCTGTAGATAAAATAGACAATGCAGAAATTAAGATCAAGTTCTTGCATAAAGGAGTTGGTGGAATCAGTGAATCTGATATAGCTCTTGCCAAGGCTTCTAATGCTCTTGTGATTGGTTTTAATGTTCGTGCGAATTCTAATGCCAAGATGTTATCAGATAAAGAGAAAGTGGATATGAGATATTATTCCATTATCTACGAGCTAATGGACGATATTAAAATGATTGCATCTGGTATGTTGAGTCCTATAGAGAGAGAAGAGTATCTTGGGTCTGCAGAAATTAGACAAGTATTTAACATTACAAAAGCTGGTAAGATTGGTGGTTCGTTTGTAACTAAAGGTGTGATTAAGAGGGGCGCTAAAGTACGCTTGTTGAGAGACAATGTGGTTATACATGATGGGCAGCTGAAGACACTAAAGCGTTTCAAAGAGGATGTTAAAGAAGTAGCAAATGGATATGAATGTGGTATCGCATTTGAGAGGTATGAAGACATAAAAGAAGGAGATGTTCTTGAAGTATATGAAATAATAGAAGAGAAGCAGAAGTTGTAGGGAAGTATATGAATGATATCAGGATGCCTTCTAACAGACAGCTAAAAGTTGGAGAAACTATTAAGAGAGCTCTTAGTGAAATTTTTAGCAATCAAATACATGAGCCATCTATAGAGGGTATTTCAGTGATTATATCTGAAGTGCGTATGACCCCTGATCTAAGGCTTGCTAATATTTACATATTCTTCCTATTTAATGAATCTATAGACAAAGATAATTTTTTAAGAAACATGGTAGAGCTAACCCCGCGTCTAAAAGGGATGTTAGTTAAAAAAATTACTCTTAGATATATGCCAGAGCTAAAGTTCATTCTTGATGATTCTTTTGAGAATGCATCAAATATCAATAACGCACTAAAAGACTAAAAATCTTCATGGAAAAATATGGATGGCTTTGTATAGATAAGCCAAAAGGTATTTCATCAGCGAAAGTAGTGTCTATCCTAAGATCTTTGCTGAAAATGAAAAAGATTGGTCATGCTGGTACCTTGGATCCATTGGCTACGGGTGTATTGCCTGTTGCCATTGGGGAGGCAACAAAGAGCGTGATGTTTGTTCAAGATTGCATGAAGGGATATGAGTTCGGGATACAATTTGGAAGAGAAACAGATAGTTATGATGAAGAGGGGGAGACCATTCTAGAGAATGATTATATGCCTTCCAAAGAAAAAATTCTAGAAGAGGTTCCAAAATTCTTAGGCAAAATCAAGCAAACACCTCCAGCGTTTTCAGCTATCAGAGTTTCTGGAAGACGTGCCTATGACATGGCAAGATCTGGTGAAAAAGTGGAGTTAAAAGAGAGAGATATACTTATAGAATCATTAGAAATAACCAATTACGATCAAAAAAAGAAGCAAGTAAAGTTTAAGGTAGAATGCGGAAAAGGAACCTATATTAGGTCTTTAGGTCATGATTTGGCTAAGAATTGTGGAGGAATTGGGTATATTTTTGATCTTCGTAGGACAAAAGTAGGTGTTTTTGGGAAAAAAAACTTAATTTCTCTAGAAATTTTAGAAAAAATAGTGCATAATACCGACCTCGATGATGTTTTATTATCGGTGGATAGTGTGCTGGACGACATCCCGGCTATCCTGTTTTCCGAAGAAGAGGCTCGGAAGCTGCTCAATGGAGTTAAAATAGAAATTGATCCAGCAAGGTTCTCAGATCAGGATTCTCAAGTTTATTTAGCTAAAAACTTAGGAAGGCTGCTCGCAATTGGAAAAGTGGTAAACTCAAAATTTGCCCCGGTAAGAATTTTTAATTTTAATAAGGAGTATTACGATGTCGATTACTAAAGAAAAAAAACAAGAGTTGGTAAAAAAATTCCAACATTCAAAAAATGATACAGGTTCTGTTGAGGTTCAAGTTTCAGTTCTTACAGAGCGTATTTTAAGTTTAACCGATCATATGAAAACCCATAAGAAAGATTTTCACTCTCGTAGGGGGCTGATCGTTTTGGTTAATAGAAGAAGAAGTCTTCTGAGTTATTTGAAAAATAATTCTGAAGGCCGTTACAGTAATTTAGTGAAGGCATTGGGCCTAAGGAAATAATATATGTTTAAAATAATAAAAAAAGAAACCGAGTGGTGTGGCCAGAAGATCTCTTTAGAGACAGGCAAAATGGCTCGTCAAGCTGATGGTGCTGTTTTGGTGCGTTCTGGTGATACAGAAGTGCTATGTACAGCAGTAGTAAGCAAAAAGCCACGTGAAGGACTTGGCTTTTTACCTTTAACGGTAATTTACAGAGAAATGACAGCAGCTGCTGGGAAAATCCCGGGTGGTTTCTTTAAAAGAGAAGGAAGACCCTCTGAATTCGAAACACTTACTTCTAGATTAATTGATAGGCCTATTAGGCCTTTATTCCCAAAAGGCTTTAACCATGAAGTACAAGTAATTTGTACTCTTCTATCATATGATGGAGAAAATAGTGCAGATATACTTGCTATGATAGGTGCTTCTGCTGCCTTGACAATATCTGGCGCTCCTTTCAATGGACCGGTATCATGTGTAAGAGTTGGAAAAGTTGATGGTGAGCTTATTTGTGATAACCAGAACAAAGAAGAAAGTGATTTAGATTTGATTATTGCTGGGACAAAAGACTCTATCTTGATGGTAGAATCCGAAGCAAATGAGTTAGGCGAGAAAGAGATGCTAGAAGCTCTTGAGTTTGGTCACAAATCAATGCAACCAATTTTTAAGCTTATTGCTGACCTAGATAAGGAAGTAGGTAATGAGAAATGGCATTTCGAATCTAAGGAATTGGACCAAGATGTAATTGCTTATGTGAAATCCGTTGTAGAAAAAGATTTGGCATCAGCATACAAGACTCAAGATAAAAAGAGTCGTAACTTGGCTATTAGCGAAATCAAAGAATCATTATTATCTGAAATTGATCCAGAGAAGTTTGAAGAGAGTGACATTTCTGAAGCCTTCAAAATTATTCAGGGAGAGATTGTTAGAGATGATATAGTTAAAAATGGGAAGAGAATTGATGGAAGAGATTCCAAATCAATAAGACAAATTGACACAGAAGTATCAGTTCTTCCTCGTACTCATGGTTCTGCTCTATTTACTAGAGGAGAAACTCAAGCTTTAGTTACAACAACACTAGGTAGCGGTGATGACGAGCAAATGATAGACTCCCTTGACGGTATGACAAAGGAGAAATTCATGCTTCATTATAACTTCTTGCCATATTGTGTTGGTGAAGTATCTATGTTGAGAGCGCCTGGTAGAAGAGAGATAGGGCATGGTAAGTTAGCATGGAGGGCAATACGTCCTATGCTTCCTTCGCGTGAAGATTTCCCTTACACTATACGTACAGTATCTGAAATTACTGCATGTAATGGTTCTTCTTCTATGGCAACAGTTTGTGGTGCATCTCTTGCGATGATGGATGCTGGTGTTCCTTTAAAGAGTCCAGTAGCAGGTATTGCTATGGGTCTTATTATGGACGGTAAGAAATTTACTATATTATCAGATATCCTTGGTGATGAAGATCATATTGGTGATATGGACTTTAAAGTTGCTGGTACAGAGAATGGTATTACTGCATTGCAAATGGATATCAAAATCGATGGTGTTAATTTTGACATTATGAAGCAAGCTTTACAGCAAGCTAGAGAAGGAATGCTACATATTCTTGGTGAGATGAATAAATCTCTTTCTGAGGCGCGTACAGCAGTAAGTAAGCATGCTCCAACAATCACAAAGATTACAATTAATAAAAATAAAATTGGTGTAGTCATTGGACCTGGTGGGAAAAATATTAAGGCGATCTGTGAGGCTACTGGTGCAAAAGTTGATATTAACGATGAAGGTATCGTGTCTGTTGCTGCTGCTAATGCAGAAGATTCTGAAAAAGCAATTGAGATGATTAATTCTCTAGTATTTGAACCTGAAGTCGGTACAGAATATCAAGGTAAGGTTACTAAGATATTAGATTTCGGTGCTGTTGTTTCATTCATGGGTAGCAAAGAAGGCTTGTTGCATATAAGTGAAATCAGTGAAAAGAGAATCGAAAATATCAGAGATGTTTTGAATGAAGATGATGAGATAAAAGTAAGAGTTATCGGAATGGATGACAGGAAAGGTAAGATTAAACTTTCTACAAAACCTCAGAATTCTCAAAAGAAAGGCTCTGAGAAAGAAAATAAACCTCATTCTAAAGACAAGCCATATAAGAAAGAATCCGAAGGTCAGGAGAATAAAGAGTCTGCTCCTAAAAGTAAAGAGACTGTGTCAAAAGATAAGGGCCCAGAAGAAAAGCAATCTGCAAATAAGAGCAAAAAGAAATATTTTAACTTTTAGCTATTATCAAAAAAGAATTTTAGTCTAGAATGTTCCTTGGGCGATTAGTTCAGGGAACATTTATGACGCTAGATAACTTACTAAATTTTTATGACTCTTCTGCGATATTCTCCATATTAAAGGATGGGGGAGGTAACCCTAGGTTTGTGGGTGGGTGTGTACGTAACACTCTTGTTGGCATCCCAATCAACGACGTTGATATTGCTACTACGCTACTTCCTGATGAAGTGGAATCTATACTTAAAAAATCTGATATACAAACTTTAGATGCAGGAAAGAAGCATGGCACAATAATTGCTTTGCTAGAAGGTAGGTCCTACGAGATAACAACATTGCGTAAAGATATCGAAACTGATGGTAGGCACGCTGTTGTAAGTTTTTCGGACAGCTGGGAAGAGGATGCCCAGAGGCGTGATTTTACTATAAACGCAATGAGTTATGATCCATATACAAAAGAGCTGCATGATTATTATGGAGGAGAAAAGGATCTAAAAGACTGTGTGGTAAGATTTGTTGGGGACCCATACAAACGAGTAAAAGAAGATTATTTGAGGATATTACGATTTTTCCGATTTTATGCGATTTATGGTAGAAATAGTAAAATAGACCATGAGTCGTTGAAGGCATGTAAAGAGAATGCTGAGAAAATAAAGATACTATCTGCTGAAAGGAAAAGAGAGGAGTTTAGTAAAATTCTTATGGCTGATGATTCATCTAGCGTTTTGGATGAGATGTGGGATGCAGGAGTGTTATCGTCTCTTTTTGAATACTCATTATCAAAGGGTTTTTCAGATCATATGAATGGTCTAAAGAATGTCTATTCAAGAGTAAATGAAAATCCACCAATACTACTAAAGATATTTCTAATTGCAGATGCAAGTAACTTAGAACTAGATAGTTTGGAGCGTATATTCCATTTTTCTAGAAAACATCATAGATATTTTAAATCCGTGAAAAATATTTTGAATAGAGGGTTGAAATATATAGAAGGAAATATCTACTCACTTATATATGAAGATGCAGACACTGTACTAGATTGTGTGTATTATATCTCAGCAAGAGATGGGGTGGAGTATACAAGCTTACTGAAAGAGATTCGTTCTTATATGGATATAGATCTTATAATCCCTATTACAGGTAAGGATGTTATGGATCTTTTTGGTATAACACCTGGTACTGCAGTAGGAGATCTTTTAAAAGAAGCCGAGAGATTTTGGTGTGAGTCTAAATTTACCGCTACCAGAGAAAGGGTTCTAGATTTCTTAAAAGACAGTATTAAATAATCCCACCGAATTTTGCCCATTTTACTATGGCATCAGATGTTTTAAGTGTTTGAGTGTGAGTTAGGCTTTTTTCTATTATTACTTTAATTCTTCTTCTTCCGGCAGGTGCTTTTTTATCCTTTAGATGTTTTATTATGGGTAGCTTTTTCAAGAGTTGTTTTCCGAAAAGATTTTGTCTTTTTACAGGATCTTCTTCAAGTGCCAGTGTTTTTCCAAAGGCCATAATACGTATGATTTCATCTTTCTTTTTAGCAAAATCTAGCATTGCAGCAAATTCAATTACTATTTCCATAGATTCTGGTGTTACATTCATCTCTTGAGTTAACGTGTCTTCCTCTACTCCATCTGTATATTTTTTAGCAATAGTTTCGAGAAAGTTTTGTAAAGTGGGCAAGGAAATTTCGGATAGTCTTAGATATTTATTATGAATACTAGAGCCTTTTCCTTTTGCATAATAATCAGTATCCTCACTGAGATACCTATATATCGCATCTACAGTTTTACCATATTGCTTTGTGTTGTCATTCCTAGGGAAAGGTAGATCTATTTTTAGATTTGCATATAGCTCCGTAGGTGTGTTTTTCATTATTAATAAAGAAGAGCACAGCTGCATAACATCTTGTATATTGTGGGTGACCATGATCATTGCTTGGATATCAATAAATTTATGATTTAAAAAGTCAAATAAATCGCTCCTCAAGGAATCTGCAGTCATGATATCCAAGGATACAAAGGGGTCATCCATTAGCAAGATGTCCGGTTCAGAAACGATGGCTCTAGCAAAATTAACCCTTTGGTTCATGCCAGCAGATAGCTCTTTTGGATAGGCATCCGAATAATCCGCAAGTCCTATTAAGTCTATGACTTGCTCTACTTTATTTTGAGATTCTTTTGCAGGTAAATAGTTAGATTGCAAACCTAGTTGAATGTTTTCTGTAACAGTAAGCCATGGGAAGAGGCAGGAATCTTCAAATACTATTGTTATCTTTGGAGCTTTTTTGAAATGCATCATTCTTCCTTTGGAATGTGCTGTAAGACCTGCAATTATCTTGAGCAACATAGTTTTTCCAGCTCCAGATTTTCCTGTAATTCCAATGAATTCACCTGTCTCTACAGAGAAACTAATATTTTGCAGAATCTTTTTTCTTTCCCCCGAAGAGTCCTCAAGGTTGTAACAAATGTTTTTTAACTCAAGTAAAGGATGTTTATTTGTCATATCATCTTTATTTAAACTTCTCTAGATTGTCTGCGTAGTGGAATATTGGTCTCCAGAAGAATCTATTAAAGATTTCTATATAAAGTAACATTACTAAGATTCCTAGAACTATTTTGGGCATATTGCCTTCATTACTTGCAACTGTAACATATTGTCCAATCCCAGTAGCCTCTAATGTGGTTTCACCCCATTTAGCAAATTCTGCTATTATCGTTGCATTCCAAGCGCTACCCCATGCCGTTATAGCCCCAACCAAAAAATAAGGTAATATTGATGGAATTATGACCTTACACATCAATCTAATACCCTTTATATCAAAGCTCTTTACGATTTCTCGGAGATTTTGTGGAAACATTGTAGCTCCAGAAATTATATTAAATACTAGATACCATTGTATGCTTAGTATAAATAAAACACTAAGCCATATATTTGGATTTAGATTATATCTTTGTATTAAGTATACACATAAGGGGAATAAAATATTCGCTGGAAAGGATGCTAACATTAGAGCCAGAGGCTGAACAATTTTTGCAAGCTTTGGATTGAACCCTATGTATAAGCTGATAGGTAGCCAAAAGAGGGTGGTAAGAATCATAATAACTAAAATACGTATCGTAGTAATAAAACCTAGATATAGTGTGTATTTTATTTCATCAAAAGTTACGGTGTAATAAAGGAAGATAACGATTTTATAAAAAGCATAGCAGGTTCCTGAGGCTATTGCTATAAACCACAAAATGTTTTTTAACCATTCATATTTACTGGGCTTTGGTCCCATTGCCTCTCTAGTGTTGTTAGCAATAGAACCAAATCTACTGGAGAGTAGATAGGTATGTATTTTTTTTACGGGATACCATAGAAAATGCGCAAGTCTGGATCTTTTTGCTAATCTTTCGTTCCAAGAATTATGCGCAATGGTAGGCTGTTGATTCAAGTCATATTTGAATTTTTCAGACCAATCGACTAGGGGTTTAAAGCATAATCTGTCATATAATAAAATGACAAGAGTCAGAGCTCCAATAGCATAAAAGATTGCATTTATATTCTTTGCATCAATAGCAGATGCGATATAAGCTCCTACACCAGGTAGATAAAAATTATTATTTCCCTCTATAATTGCCTCTGAGGCCACAACGAAGAACCAGGAAGCAGAAACGGAGATCATGATATTCCAAACAAGAGGAGGTATCGCATATGGTAATTCAATTAACAAAAATCTTTGTACTGGATTTAACTTAAATACAGCATCAGTGTTTTTTATGTTTTCTGGAATAGTAATGATAGATTGGTATAGGGAATACGTGATGTTCCAAACCTGACATGTAAATACCGTAAATATCACGGCCATTTCTATCCCTAACATTGTGGTGGGCGCAAGAGCAATAAAACCAGTCATAGTAAAAGAGAGGTAACCCAAAATAGGGATAGATTGTAAAATATCTAAGAGGGATATCATTGCCTTTTGTAGATATTTATTTTTAGCAGCTATAAGGGCGTATACGATCGAAAATAGAATAGATAAAAAAAGAGCTATTAGAACTCTTATGATGGACCTAAAGATATATTCAGGGAGGTGTTTTGGATCTAAGGACAGAGGGTCTCCTAAGCTTTCCGGGATAGGAGAATGCATATAACTCATAGAGTTACTCAGCATAATAAAGAGCCATACTACCAAGACGATAGCTAATAGATCCCAGATATTAAAAATTTGCTGATTTACCTTCTTCTTGAAAGCAAGGTGCTTGGCGTACATATCCTTCTTTTTCGTAGATTAACCAAGTGATAATACCACTAAAAGATTTACAAGTTGTTAAAGAGCGTATTTTAATGGGATAAGTGCTTGTATGAGCAAGCAAGAGCCTAAAATCAACAGATTAGCAGTTTGATAATAGTTTGCATTTAAGGTAATTACTTGTTGTTAATGGTCTATCGGTTGGCATGGGTTCTTTAGAGCGCTTGAAGAAGGTAATGGAGGCTAAGTGTTCATATGATTAGACAGAGAAAGGGGGTATTGATTTAGGAGTTAAAATCTAAAGCATCAGAGGGGCTAAGAGTAAGTTTGCTGGTAAAGAAAAAGATCTACCTGGCTAAGAAGGACGAGGTGGTGGTGCTGCAGAAGAGACAGAAAGCCCCGACAGGAGACTGCCAGAAAAAGGGAGGGCAAAAAAGAGAAAAAAAGGAAGAAAGCGAAAGAACCGAAAAATAAGAAACACAAGAAGATATGGGGGATAAAAGGCAATAAAGGAGGCTCCAAAAGAGGCAGAAAAGCAAAGGAGCTTCTAGATTTTAGTAATTCCTACCTTGATTTCTTGATTCTTCTCAATCAATTGTTCATTAAGTTCCTGTTAAAAATTTCTATTATAATATTATATGCTCCTCTATTTTTTTTAGGATCAGTTTGTGAGTCAATTCAGCTGAATTAGATGAGTCAATTAGATGGCAACGATTTGGATTGCTTTGCGCAATTTCTTTAAACCCATCGATGACTTTTTGATGAAAAGCTTCATTGAGAGATTCGTATCTATCTTTAGATTCTCCTCTTTTTGCTAATCTTTCTTTGTGACTCTTAATCCCTATATCTAAAACGAATGTAAGATCTGGTGTTATATTCGATACTAATTTTTCATGTATGGAATGAATCAAATCCAAAGGCAGTCCATGACCATAATGTTGGTATGCAATTGTTGAGTCAAGAAAACGATCGCATATGACATGGCGTTTATCTAGAAGCGTTGGTTTGATAAAATTTACATAATGCTCAATACGCGATGCAAAATGCAGCAATAGCTGACTACCTGTTTCTAGTTGGATGTCTTTATTCAGGATGATCTCTCGTATTTGCTCTGCTGTATCTGTTCCCCCGGGCTCTCGTGTGATAGAGGATGGTATGTTGTTTTTTTGAAACCAAGAATGTAACAACTTGCTTTGAGTGCTTTTTCCGCTCCCCTCGCATCCTTCAAGTGTTATAAAATACCCTTTGTCAATCTTCATTCTTTACTGTCTCTTTATACTCTTTATTTATCTTATCTAATATTTTGTCTAGATTCTCTTTTGAATTGTCATTAGCCCCATGTTCTTCCAAGTATTTTTGCACTATTCTAAAGGACTGTTTTGTGGTATCTAGATGTATATTTCGGATGTTTTTCTCTTTTTTTATAGCGATTGTCTGTTCGTGCAATAACCTCTTTTTTTCTATTTTTTTCTGGAGATCTTTTTCTGCATCTTGACGAATCTTATTGAGGCTATACTCAGAATTTTCATTGATTTCTGTGATTATAGCGGAAAACTCCTTTTGCTTTTGTGTGTAATACTCAGAGCTTTCTTCTGCTTCAATTCTGATCTTTGTAGAATCATCTAAAATCTTTTTAACAGAAGATGAATGTTTATTTGTGAGATTAGAAATAAAAGATTTTATAGGCTTCAGTATTAGAAGAATAAGAATTGTAAAACATATAGCTTCCCACGCATGTATGGTCATTTTAGTTTATATATTTATTTATTTGAGATGCTGTTACTTTTTTTTCGGTCAATTTATTGATGATTAATAAAGCAGATTGTAAGGCAGTATTTTTTATTTCTTTTTCTGCAAAGTTTCTTAATTCAGATAATTGTTTCTCTTGGTCTTTGAGCTCTAAAGATAGCTGATCTTCTAAGCATTTAAGCTTTGTGTCAATCTGTTGCTTTACAGAGGTAATGGTGGATTGCATTAATTGTGCATGCGATTCTTTCGCTTGCTTCAATTCTGCTTCATATCGTTGTCTCAATAGTTCAGAATGATTGATGAGTTTTTCAGCTTTTTGTATTTCAGAATCAATATGGCTCTGCCTTACTTGATATAGCTTCTTAAAGGAGGGAACTATTATTTTAGATACTAAAAGATATTGAAGTAAAAATGCTATTAATAGCCACAGAAATTGTGATGGATATGTTGCAAAATCTAATTGTGGCATATTATTTCATTACATAAAGATCAATATTATAGCTATACCTAATGCAAATATTCCCATAGCTTCTGCCATACCAGCTCCGATAAGCGCATAACGTGCCATTTTATCTTCTGCGGAAGGGTTTCTTGCAATTGAGTTTATTAATGCGGCAAATACGTTTGCTACAGCTATAGCTGCTCCGAACATGCCAAATGCCATCAAACCTATTGCGATATATTTAAATGCGACTGGATCCATAACTAATTACCTTTTTGTAGTTTATGCAATGTAAAGAATATATTAAATTACTCGTATTAATGCAAGTTAATAGCGTCATTTAGATAAACGCAGCTTAAAATAGTGAATATATATGCTTGTAAGATAGCGACAAATAATTCAAAACCAGAAAGAACAACAATGAAGGAGATAGGGAGGAAGCCCCAAAACCCCATTACTGCTATGAATGTTGCTATTACAAAAATCAGAATATGACCAACCATCATATTTGCAGCAAGACGAACACATAGGCTAATTGGTCTTGTCATATATGTGAAGAATTCAATTACTATCATCAACGGTGCTAAAAATATAGGGGTACCATGAGGCAAGAAAAAGGAAAAGAATTTAAATCCATGTATAATAAATGCAATGATCGTAACGGATATGAAAACTATCATTGCTAAGGTAAATGTTACAGAGATATGGCTTGTGACAGCAAACCCATAAGGCATTGCGCCAAACAAGTTAAGAGAGAGTACAAAGATAAAAATACTGAATATAAACGGGAGGTATTTTTCTCCTTTACCCATTGTATTGCTATTAACCATATCTAATACAAAATTATATAATAATTCTGAAAAAGATTGGAATTTAGTTGGAACTAGTTTTGGTTTATAGACCATTGGCAGAAAGATTAGAAAGGTTGCCAAGACCGCGAATATCATAAACATCGAGGAGTTATTGAAACCTAAATCGTAACCTCCGAAATGAGCTGGGATTAAATTGTGCAATTTAAATTGATCTAGTGGGTTTTCCATATTTAGACAATATACTCTTGAGAGTGAATGATATTACGTATTCAGTACATTTTCAAGGAATTAATAGCAATTAGGACGGTCTTTAGAGAGGTTTTGAAGAGATAGACAAGAAGAGATGATTTAAATTTATATCAGTAGTATTAAGTAGTAGTCCATTCCTATAAGTTTAGGGAATCTTTGATTTTTTCTTGAACTGTTCTTTGTTTTGCTTTTTTAATATAGAGATTTCTGAATTCTTGCGCTATCTCTTTTAAGAATTCTTCAGATTCTGGGGAGAGGTTTTCATCATTGATTCCCACCATGGCATCTCCCTCTTTTGTTAAAATGGGTTCGGAGAGCATTTTCTGCATTCTTTCAGGATCATTAGAAAGGTTTTTAATATCCCGTACAGCAGACTCAAAGGTCATATATGAGTCGAGATCTATATAGGATTTTGGGTTAATAAATCTATTAACTACATTTGTTCCGCCCCAATATATCGGTATATTTCCAGCTTCAAAAGAATTGGCAATTTTTTCTGTGATATATCCAGGATATTTACCATGTTCCATAGATAAGGTAAATTTATAGCCACTATAATGATTTTTAAGGTTTCCATAGGTTCCTGGGAATCTTTCTAATCCATCATTAGAACATCTTCCTCTTGCCTCTACTGTGGGAATAGACATTTTGAGCATTCTGAAAAATATATCTCTTTCAGGAACGCATCTTGAATTTACATAGACGATATTCTTTTTTTTCATCAAGGCTTCTTTAGTTGGCGGGATTCGCCTATTTGTATTAAATAAGTTAGGCTTTCCCCAAGCAATAAAGGGCAAGAATAAATGATTTTCTTTAGGTGGTTTGTAGAAAGGAATAAATTGAGCAGTAGGATGCCCATTTGCTCTGTATTTTTTTTGTTTCAGTGCCTTCGACTCTCCGGAGTAAATAATATATGGAGCTCTGGTGTTTAGTTCTTCAAGGATAGGGCTTCTTTTTGATGTAACATCTATTATTATCAGATGAGGTTTTTTTGCTTTGCTTACGGTGATTTGATATTCTGGAAAAGAAAGTTTTATAATATTTATCATGACCGCAGGGAATGTGTGATCAACTGGTCTAATTACAAATTCTGATCCTTTTTTAGGAAGCTCTATTCTTTGTGAAACAAAATGTTCGTAAAGTAAAGAGGTACAGGAATATCTGTATATGAAAATGAAAATCAGAGCCAGTATCGGCAATAGATATTTTGCTGATTTCTTGAGATGTTTTCTGTGCGTCAATGCTTTATCATATTATATATAACTCGGAAACTCGAGACGCATCCTAACAGTAATGCTCCAATTTTAAAAGCGAATTTTGTTCCTAACAAGCTATCTAATATGCTGCCCACAATTAGACCTGCAATTATTGCAGATGAGATCTCTAGGCATACTTTAAAAGACGCAGGTAGTTGAGATCTAAAGATCCTTTTTTGAATACCCTTTCTCGTTTTGAGTTCTTCTAATTCAGACCTGAGTTGCTCTACATTCTTTTGTTCTTTCATATAAAGTCATGAGGCGTATTTATTTATGGTTATCTATTATATCAAATAATCTTTCTTTTCCAAGCCCTCCTTCGTAAACAACTCCATTGATGATTAATGTAGGAGTGGCTTTTATTTTGAGTTCTTTTTGGGCAATTTGTCTAGATTCCACTATTTTATTTTCTATATATTGATCAGTAAAGCATTTCTTAATCGATTCACCCGAGATTCCTCCAAGTCTTCCTATATGCTCTAGAGTTTCAGCGGGGTGTCGGGATTCAAACGCCCAGTTTTGCTGTGTTGCAAATAACAGTTTTACAAAGCTGTAGAACTGGTTTTTTGGAGCACATTCTGTGAGGGCAGATGCTTTAAGATCTACCTCTCGCAATGGATATGGTCTGAATATTAATTTCACTTTTCCTGGTTTGATATATTTTTCTTCCAATATAGGAAGTGTATCTTTGTGAAATTTTGCGCATCCATAGCAGCTAAAAGAAGCATATTCTATAATTGTGACTGGAGCAGATGAATCTCCTAGGATGATATCGCCACTGACTTGGTATTTGTAATCAGATGCGAAAGCAGAGAGTGAAAAAAATATTGGAAGGAGTAATCTCAACATAATTACATTGCTGGCAGTGTCACGCCTGTTTGTTTCATATATTTTCCGCTTTTATCTTTGTAAGATTTCAAGCAATCTTTATCTCCACGTAAGAAAATAAATTGGCAAGCTCCTTCGTTAGAATAGATCTTGGCTGGAAGCGGCGTGGTGTTAGAAAATTCTAAGGTTACATGCCCTTCCCATTCTGGCTCTAGAGGGGTGACATTGACTATGATTCCGCATCTAGCATATGTTGATTTACCAACGCATATTACCAATACATCTCTCGGGATTTTGAAATATTCTACAGTTCTAGCTAAGACAAAGCTATTTGGTGGTATAATACATTCGCTTCCTTTTTTGTCTACTAACCCTGTTGATACAAAATTCTTTGGGTCAACAATGTCAGAATTTATATTTGTGAATACTTTGAACTCATCTGAAACTCTTGCATCATAGCCATAAGAGGACAACCCATAAGATATAATTTTTTTCTTTGTTTGTGGGTGAAATCGTACTTGATCTATTTCAGCTGGTGAGATCATTTCATGAGATTTTATAAGCTCTGCAATAGTCTTGTCAGAAAGAAGCATAGTTCAAAAATATTAAGTTATGAAAAGTTGGATAATTAATGTACTACCAAAAAAGCTAAATTTCTAGGATTTGTTGGGGTTGTTAGATTTATTTTTTCTTCTCATTAAATTCTCTCTAAGTGCACTAGCCAAAACCTCTTTTTTGTTGGATGTTTTTTTTGAGGTGGAGTTTGGGATATCTTGCTTTTTAGTCATGTTCCTTATTTAATTGACTTTTGGGACTAAAGGTTATAGAAAACATCAAGTTAGTCAAGTGCCGTCATAGCTCAGTGGTAGAGCACTTCCTTGGTAAGGAAGGGGCCGTGAGTTCAATTCTCACTGATGGCACCATTTTTATAGGTGGCTAAGGTTATTCCCGGACAAAAGATGCATGTGGAAATGCATTACAGATTGTCCCACCTTTTTTCCATTATTAGTGACCAATTTGTACCCTTCTTTGTCTAAGTTATTCTCTTCTGCAACTTTTTTGATGGTTTGGAAAAAGTGGGATATTGCTTCTGGTGAAGAATTTGTGATAAAGTCATGGTAGCATAGATGCTGTGTTTTTGGTATGAATAGCCAGTGTATTTTTGCAGATTTAGAATTGTCTTCGAAACATAACACATGTTCATCTTCATAGATTTTTTTGCAGTCTAATTCAGAGCGAATTATTTTGGCAAAAACATTATTTTTTTCGTATTTGTCCATGATCTCTCCATAATATTATTTTGTAAAAATAAGCATTCAGATTTATAATTTTGTTGCAAAAAATGCTTAATATGAGATGATATATTTAATGTTAAACTGCGTTTTAAGTCAATAGGTATAATATGGTTTTGCACGGAACAACGATACTTTCAGTGCGTAAAGGCAAGATGGTGGCAATAGCTGCAGATGGGCAGGTATCTTTGGGAAATACTATTTTCAAATCAAGCGCAAAGAAATTAAGAACTCTTGGCAGCGGGAAGATACTTGTGGGTTTTGCAGGTTCTACTGCGGATGCTTTAACTCTTTATGAGATGTTAGAAGGTAAATTAGAGAAAAATGGCTACCAGCTTACACGTTCTTGTGTTGAGCTAGCTCAAGACTGGAGAACAGATAAATATTTAAGAAAACTAGAAGCAATGATGATAGTTGTGGATAAAGACACGTCTTTAATTATCACAGGAACAGGAGATGTATTGGAACCAGAAAATGGTGTTGCAGCCATTGGTTCAGGAGGCGCTTATGCTAAATCTGCCGCCTGCGCATTGATAGATGTGAAGGGTTATGATGCAGAAGCTATTGTAAAAAAGGCTATGTCTATCGCCGCAGACACATGCATATTTTCTAACCATAATATAACCACAAAGACTCTAAAATAATATGAAATCACAAGATCAAAAAAGAGCTCTACAGGAGCTGAAGGAATCTCTCACTCCTCAGGAAATAGTTTCTGAGTTGGATAGATTTATTGTTGGGCAGCACGAAGCAAAAAAAGCGGCAGCTATATCTTTAAGAAATAGATATAGAAGAAAAGCTGTACCTGGTGATTTGCAGGATGAAATTGTTCCGAAAAATATATTGATGATAGGTCCTACAGGTGTTGGTAAAACAGAAATTGCACGTCGTTTATCTAAAATTGCCCGCGCTCCTTTTATAAAAGTAGAAGCAACTAAATTTACAGAAGTAGGTTATGTAGGACGAGATGTAGAATCTATAATTAGAGATTTACTAGAAACATCCTTGAAGATGGTTAGAGATAAAAGTTTAACTTCTCAGAAAGAGAAAGCAAAGAAGGCAGCGGAACAAAGGACGCTAGATGTTTTGGTGGGGGAAGGGTCATCTGATTCTACTCGTAAAAAATTTAGAGACATGCTTTTGGAAGGAAAGTTGGATGACAAGGATATAGAGATTAAGGTTCAAGAGGCTCCAAAATCTTCTGCTCCTGCTTTTGATGTACCAGGTATGCCAGGAAGTCAGATGGGTGTTATTAATTTAGGTGATATGCTTGGGAAGGCTTTGGGTTCAGATAAAAAGATGGTCTCTAAGAAAATGAAAGTGAAAGCTGCCTTGAAAGCAGTTGCGGATGAAGAGGCAAATAACCTTATTGACGAAGATAAAATAACTCAAGATGCTATTTATCTAACAGAAAATGACGGGATAGTATTTATTGATGAGATAGATAAGATTACATCTGGTAGTGGGGGGTCAAAAAGTGGAGAAGTGAGCCGTGAAGGCGTACAAAGAGATCTGTTGCCACTTATAGAAGGAACTGCTGTTTCTACAAAGTATGGAACTGTGAACACAGATCACATACTTTTTATCAGCTCCGGTGCTTTTCACGTTTCTAAGCCGTCGGATTTGCTTCCAGAGCTACAAGGTAGATTACCTATAAGAGTTGAACTTGATGATTTGACTAAAGAAGATATGATAAAAATTCTTGTGGAGCCAGATACTAGTTTGATCAAGCAATATATAGCCTTGTTGCAAACTGAGGGAGTAACTTTAGATTTCAAGAAAGATGGAATCGAAGAGTTGGCAGATGTAGCTATTACTGTTAACGCAGAGGTAGAGAATATAGGTGCACGTAGGTTGCACACTATATTAGAGAAGCTTTTAGCGGATATTAGCTTTGATGCATCTTCTGGCAAAGATAAGACCGTAACCATAGACAAGAAGATGGTTAAAAAGTATCTTGGTGACATAGTTCATAAGAAAGACCTGTCTAATTTCATATTATAGATTCTTACTCTAAATGGATAAACTAAAACTAAAGTTCGGCTTAGATTTTGCTGATCTTTATTCAGTAGAAGGATTAGAGAAGCTAGACAATAGTTTCATAGAATATTTGGATCAAAGAAATCCAGAGATGACATCATTATTGCTCAAGTTTAGGAAAGAGAAAAAATATGGAAAGGAATTATCTCAAGATATTATTTCTATGGCTTCCTTTGTTGAGGGCTTCATCAGTGACTTGTTTGGGATAGAGGAGGCAGTGCGAAGCCTTAAGGATAAGCATGACGCGCTTGCTAATATACAGAAATGCAAAAGGCTATTTGTTCAAAGACAAGCAGTACGAGACCATAGATCTGAATCTTGGGATACATTCGATGATAGTTTTTATAGAGAGAAGATTCAAAATACATGCTCATTTAATGAGGTGGATTTTTCTAATAAAGTGATGGAGCTTCTTGAAGATAAAGAAAAAAACAAAGAAGATCTTGAGATTTTTTCTAGATATTCCGCATGGGCAGCTCTATCTGATAATGCAAAAAAGCACCATAGGGGATGGGTGATATTTGACTCCCCACAAAAAAAAGATTTAGAAAATTTTTTTGATATTAATGAAGAGAAAAACAGTGAGTTTAAGGTCCTTAAACTTAGTGATGAGGAATTGGTATCCAGAGATGGGTTTAAACATACTAGCAAACCTTACTCCATGAAAGAAGTGCTGAATGAGACGGATTATTGTATATACTGCCATAATACAGGCAAAGACTCCTGCTCTAAAGGTTTGCTGCAGAAAGACAGAGAGACGGGTGATTCTTCTATCAAAAAGAATGTATTCGGTGAGGAGCTAAAGGGCTGCCCCCTAGAAGAGAAAATATCTGAGATGAATTTTTTGAAATCTCATAATATTCACATTGGATCTTTAGCTGCAGCCATTATAGATAATCCAATGATTGCAGGTACGGGGTATCGTATATGCAATGACTGTATGAAGTCCTGTATATATCAAAAACAAGATCCAGTAGATATACCAAAAGCAGAAACGGGTATTCTTCGAGATATTTTGAACCTTCCTTGGGGGTTTGAGATTTATAGGCTTTTAACTCAATGGAACCCACTAAAGCAATCTAATTATATTGTGCAGCCAGATACTGGAGCAAAAGTTCTTGTGGTAGGATTAGGACCTTCCGGGTTTACTCTTGCCCATTATCTACTAACTGAAGGGCATACTGTAGTAGCGGTTGATGGTCTTAAGATAGAGCATTTAGATCCTAAAATTTCTGGAATTGACCATCAAGGTAATAGGGTAGAATTTGAGCCCATTAGAGATATAAAAACTATCTTTGAAGATTTAGACGAAAGAGTTGCATATGGTTTTGGAGGTGTTTCAGAATATGGTATTACAGTAAGATGGGATAAGAATTTCTTGAAGGTTATTCGTTTGATTTTGGAAAGAAGTCAAAATTTCAGAATGTATGGAGGAGTGAGATTTGGAGGTAATATTACATATGATTCTGCTTTTCAGTTAGGTTTAGATCATATTGCATTATCTATGGGCGCTGGCAAGCCAAATATCTTACAAATTCCAAATAGCGTGGCTTTGGGCGCGAGAACAGCATCAGACTTCCTAATGGCACTGCAGCTTACTGGTGCAGCAAGGAAATCTTCTATAGCAAATCTCCAGATTAGATTGCCAGCAGTAGTTGTAGGAGGGGGGTTAACGGCAATTGATACTGCAACTGAGGCAATGAGTTATTATGTGCGTCAGGTAGAGAAGTTTCAAGAGAGGCACATGCTCATAGTATCCTCTCAAGGAAAAGAGAGGGCTGAGGAAGGGTGGACCGATCTTGATCGAGAGATTGCTGGTGAGTTCTTGGGTCATGCATCTATTTTTGCGAAGGAACGTGAGCTAGCAAATCAAGAGAATAGGAAGCCTGAATTCCATAAAATTATACAGCAACTAGGAGGTGTGAAAGTTGTGTATAGACAATCTATGATTAATTCTCCGAGTTACAGATTGAATCCCGAAGAGGTGAAATTTGCGTTTGAGGAGGGAATAGAATTTATTGAAAATGCGACACCTGTGCAGGTAAAGATTGATGACAGAGAATACGTCAAGTCTTTGGAATGCTCTATTAAAGGAAAGTATGTAGATATCCCGGCCAAAACATTGTTAGTAGCAACGGGGACTAATCCAAATGTTTCTTTGAATAAGGAGGACCCTAAAAATTTCTTTATAGATGGGAAATATTTTAAATTGATAGATGAAGGAGTGTTTATTTCGAAAGACATTGAATCTAAGAAGTCTGTGACCATATTTGGAGATTTGCACCCAGCATATAAGGGCAATGTAGTGAAGGCCATGGCTAGTGCCAAGAATCACTATAAAGATATCTCTGATATTCTGCCCAAGAGACAGTCTGACTCTAAGGGTTTTTTTGGTACTCTGGATAAGTTATTGCTAGCTACAGTATATGATGTAAAAATTCTGACGGATAACATTGTGGAAGTGATATTTAAAGCGCCTCTTTCTGCACAAGAATTTCATCCTGGTCAATTTTACAAATTGCAGAATTATAATAGTTTCGCTTTAAAAACCAATTTTAAAGGAAAGAGAACGGATCTTGAGATGGAGGGGATTGCCCTTACAGGAGCTTGGGTCGATAAGGAAAAAGGGCTTATTTCTACGATCATACTTGAAATGGGAGGGTCATCAGATCTATGTAGGTTTTTGAAGAAAGGAGAGCCTGTGGTTCTTATGGGGCCAACTGGAACGCCAACAGAGATAAAAACGAATGAGAGGGTGATGCTAGTTGGTGGTGGTCTTGGTAACGCGGTACTATTCTCTATTGGGAAAGCATTGAGAGATGCAGGTAGCAAGGTTTTGTATTTTGCTGGGTACAAGAAGATGTCGGACAGATATAAAGTAAAAGAAATTGAACAGGCAGCAGATCAAATAATTTGGTGCTGTGATGAAGGTGAGCTCAAATATAATAGAGAAGAAGATTCATCATTTCACGGTAATATTGTAGAGGCTATATCTCAATATTCAGAGAATAAGTTTAATAATCAGAAATTTTATATCGGAGAAATAGATAGGATAATATCCATAGGGTCTGATGGTATGATGGCAGCGGTGAATCAGGCGCGTAGCAAGCAACTTGCAGATAAATTGAAAAAGGGACACGAGTCAATCGCAAGTATAAATTCACCTATGCAATGTATGATGAAGGAGATTTGTGCGCAATGTTTGCAAAGGCATGTGGACCCAGATACTGGGATTGAGACTTATGTATATAGCTGCTCTAACCAAGATCAAAACTCAGATTTAGTTGATTTTAAACACCTGAAGACTCGTTTGTCTCAGAATTCTCTTTCTGAGAAACTGACAGCAAAATGGATTAAAGTTAATATTAAAGAATCAGCCAGGTGATACTAACCCAAGGGCATGTAAGAAATAGAATATGTATGAGGTTAAGTAAAAAACGACCTATAATACTACATTCAATGCGGTTTCCTGAGTTTATATATAATAAACCGTAAAACGTATTCGCTATTTTTATCAAAACGTTAAAACTAAGATCTGGTTTGTAAAAAGCTTCAAGAAATAGAGAGGCGACTAATATTTTGTCATAATTAGACCATAGATCAAAAGGTGATGCTTGTGGTGAAGTTTTGACCCCAGGAATTAATAGCACATTGTTGAACCCAGGAATCTTGTGTGTAGAAAGTAATACGACAAGGATAAAGATAATACAAAACATCATAAAATTTAACCGTCTTATTTGTTGTTTTTTGAGTAAAGATATACGAGCTGAGGAATAACATCAGAGGGAATATAATCCCTATCGGCTCTATGTTTTGCTGTATTACTGCCACAGTGATTCCTATAAATATCGTAGAAATTACCAAGGATTTTCTTGTTCTGATAAAGGAAAAAATAACGCTAAGGAATAAGGCAAGAAAAGAATAATTGCGTAAGATTTCAGACATGAACCATACAAAATTGTTGAAAACAATATTAATATTCCGTTTGAGATATTTCAATTCAAACATTATACAGCGATATACAAAGACAGTGGTTATTAGAGAAGATATATTAAAAACTTGTATATATGCTTTAGATAAATTATTTTATGTATAAATAAAAGGTAGGAATAAGATGAAGTTTTTTGTAGACAGTGCAAACATTGATGAAATAAGGAGTTTAAATGATTTGGGTTTAGTGGATGGTGTCACAACTAACCCATCATTAATTACAAAAGAAGGAAAGGATTTTGTCAAAACTATTGAAGAGATATGCTCTATAATTTCGGGCCCCGTAAGTGCAGAAGTTGTTGCAACTGATGCAGAGGGAATGATCAAAGAAGGACTTGTTTTGCAACAAATTGCTTCCAATGTTGTTATCAAATTGCCTCTAAACGAAGATGGGCTAAAGGCTTGTAAGGCATTAAGCTCAAAAGGAATAAAGATAAATGTCACTCTTTGTTTTTCTGCAAACCAAGCGCTTTTAGCTGCTAAATCTGGCGCTGCTTTTATATCCCCATTTGTGGGCAGACTGGATGATATTGGCCAGGATGGAATGAGTTTGATATCGGACATATTAGAAATATATGAGAATTATGGATTCAAAACAGAAGTTTTAGTGGCCTCTATACGTAACGCTCATCATGTGCATGAATCTGCATTAATGGGTGCTCATGTTGTTACAGCGCCAGCTAAAATCATTCGTCAGCTTCTAAGGCACCCATTGACTGATAAAGGGTTAGCAGCATTCCTGAGTGACTGGAAGAAATCTGATCAAAAAGAGATAGCTAGCTAATATGATTTTTTCTGGGGATAGCATTCTAGTTTTTAGTTTTTTCATCTTCTCTTATTTTTTTGGCTCTGTGCCCTTTGGGTTAATTCTTACAAAAATGGCAGGACATGGAGATATTCGTAAGCATGGTTCTGGAAATATAGGTGCCACTAATGTACTGCGAAAATCTGGTAAATTTATTGCATTACTTACCTTGATACTAGACGCCTCTAAAGGGGCTGTTGCGATTTTTGTTACATCATATTTCTTTGATGATTTTACGGTGCTCATTACATCAGGTCTCTGTGCAATTTTAGGCCATATATTCCCTGTATGGCTTAGATTTAAAGGTGGGAAGGGAGTTGCTACATCTTTTGCTGTTTTTTTAGTCCTGAATCTTAAAATTGGTATCATCTTATGCATGGTATGGCTACTTATTCTTGCTATATTTAGAATATCTGGTCTTTCTGCAGTCGTTACTTTTGCGTTGGCACCAGTAGTGACATATTTTATTACTTATGACACAAGGCTGGTTGTGGCATCTAGTATCATATCAACCTTGGTCATACTAAGGCATTACAGCAATATCAAAAAATTAGCTTCACGAAGATTTTAGATCTTTTCTTGTGATATTGACCATCGAGAGTAAGCCTACCGATCCTATGCATAATACGAGTGGGAGTAAGCTGCTAGGTTTATCAGAAAGACTTATTATTTTGAGGAACAGTAGCGGGGGAACTAGATGTAAGAACCCTAGTATAGACGAAACGGTTGACTTCTCATTACTATAAGAAAGCAATATCACTGAAATATTGGAGAAGAGCATAGGTACGCTGAAATAAAGTATTGCAGATACCAAGAAGAATACAATTGGCTGGTTGTAATAACCAAGTAAATGGAATATTGACAATATAATGCTAGTTGTTGCAAAGATAATGCTTCCTAGCACGATAGATCTCCTTGCTGTATTTCTTTTACTCATTATGACAGAGTATATTGCTCCTAAAACATACCCCAATATTACGATGATATGCCTGGTAGCAAAGTACTCAGGAGATTGCGCCATGTTCGTAATAATGATTAATGGCCCGGTAGCAACGTAAACATAGAATACAGAGGCTGCTATTCCGTACATTAGGCCAAAGATTAGTATTTTTATATTCATGACTTCACAATAGTTTTTTACCATGCAACCAAGATTTATACTTTTTATATTCGAATCCTTTTCTGTTTCAGGCAAAGTTTTTGCCATCGCAAAAAGGATAAGACACCATAGCGATAAAAAGGTAAAGCAATGTTGCCAACCACAATATGAGACAATAAACCCAGATAATATAACTGCAATACCGGGGATTAGCACAAAAGATAAAGATGTATATGAGGTAATTTTTCTTGCTTCTTTTTCGTTCCATACATTATTGATTGTGGTATATATGGCAACAAATCCAGATCCAGAACCAATACCTGTGACTGCCCTGGAGTATTTTAGTAATTCAAAGTTGTCAAATAAGTAAGATGCAAAGCATCCTATTGTTCCAATGAAATATATAGATATGCCAAAATTCAAGGTTTTCTTTATCCCTATTCCTTTGATTATAGGGGCATAGATTATTTGTCCAGAAAGATATCCAAGGATAAAATATATGGTTACATTCTGTACTTCATTATTTGATATATGAAAATAATGAGCTATTGAAGGTATGGCTGGGCTAACAAAAACATTAGCCATAGCAGAAGATGATATTATAAAAATAAGCACGATTATACTAGGGCGGGGTGTGCCTATCTTATGTCTCATACCAAGTAATCAATGCTTACTTTTCAACAAATGCATGCCAAAAGGTAGATGTTATCGGGTCCATTAAATATTGTAACACAGTTCTTTCTCCTGTGACAATCATAACATCTGCCATCATACCTGGGTGTAATTCGTAATTACGATATTTAGATATTTTTGATAATTGAGATTTGTCTATTTCAATTTTAACCCTGTACTGAAGACCTTGCTGTTGCAATATCATGGACTCCTGAGATTGATGATATTGTGGCGCTTCAACAACATCTGATGAAATATGAGAAACAATTCCCTCTAGAGGAGAAACGCTTCGATGTTTAAAAGCTGAAATTCTGATTTTTGCTTTCAACCCTACATATACCATGTCGATATCATCTGGCCTTACATAAGCCTCTACGATAAGATTGTCATCTTCAGGAGTTATTGTCATTAAAGTTCCTCCTTGAGGCACAACTGCTCCTATAGTATGAAATTGTACTTGGTTTACAGTTCCACTGATAGGTGCTGATATTACTAACCTATCTAAGCTTTCTTCTCCAGAAATAATCCTTGATTCTACTTCGCTAAGATTTGCTATAATATCTGCCTCTCTGGATTGTAATTGTATAATTTTTTCTTTTTGCACAAAGCCTTCGGCAAACAATTTATTCATTTCATGTAATTGCTCTGTAGTAAGAGATAGTTGCTTCTCTAAGGATTTTTTCTGCGCTTTAAATCCTACAATTTGAGCTTTTACTACTTTGTCGCTTAGTTTTGCTAAGGGGTCTGCTGCTTCAACTTGAGAGCCTTCTGTCACATATATTTTTTCTAATATCCCCCCTTCTTTATGCTGTATTACTTGCTTTTTTGAAGTTGGCACAACAAAACCTGTGGCGTGAGAAGAGCTGTCTAGAGGGGCAAATCCTGACCATATGCCAGCTACAATAAAAGTAAAAAATGCCACCCATAAACCAAATAATATTGGGGGACGAGCTTGTTGTAGTAAGTCATTTCTATTTGGCCCATCTTTTTTGATGATGTAGTTCATCAATATGTCTACTTTTTGAAGGCTGGATTTTAAAGACTTTTGTATGCTAGATGCAGTAATCTTTTTTGCTTTTTCTACCGCTGCTTTCTTTTTTGTAAGAGGATTTTTTTGTTGACTCAAAGCGTTCTTTAGCATCTCCATAGCTTGAGGATTATTTCTTAGTGCTTCAAGAGATCTTTGAAGTTCAGGTTGGGAAGGAGCAGATTCAGTGTCAGTTTGCCTTGGTTTGGATGCGCCGCCAGATAGATTCACGGAGTAATTATATTCTACTTGTCCCTTCTCAGATTTTGATACCTTTTCTGCTTTGACAGCTTTAGTAGGTTTTTTGTTTTTATCTTCTTTTGTCATTTTTTATAGCTATTTTATTATTTCTCTGATTGCTTTTCTGGAGATTTTGCTTGGTTAAATCTAGCTAGTACCTCGTCTCTAGGTCCGTATGCCACTATCATTCCTTCCTGAAGAACCATAATCATATCTACATAGGATAGTATACTTGGTCTATGAGAGACAATTATAGAGGTAATAGAGTGCTCTTTTGAGTTATTCAGTGACTCCATAAGGGATTTTTCTCCCTTTTCATCAAGGTTAGCATTTGGCTCATCTAGTATCACAACTTTTGGGTTTCCGTAGAATGCTCTAGCAAGACCTATTCTTTGCCTTTGTCCACCAGAAAGAGATGAACCAGCAATACCTATATCTGTATCGTATCCATTCGGTAGCTTGGAGATAAGGTCATGCGCATCAGCAAACTTTGCCGCCTTTATTACTGACTCAGGGTTGGGATCTGGATCCATTCTTGCTATGTTTTCTTTTATTGTTCCGTTGAATAACTGAACGCCCTGTGGGAGGTAACCTAGATGTTTTCCAAATTCTTTACGTTTCCATGAGGTAACGTCTATATCATCAAGCCTTACATGGCCAGTGGTGGGCTTCCATACACCTACTAATAACCTAGATAGAGTGGATTTACCTGCAGCATTAGCTCCTATAATAGCTAAAGATTTCCCTTGCTCTAATGTGAAGTTGAGTCCTTTTAAGGTGTAGTTTGGCTGGCTTGTAGGAGCTTTTCCTGGATGCGCAAAAAATAAATTCTCTACAGTAATTTTTCCTGAAGGATTTGATACAGAAAGCCCTTCGTCCTTATGAGTATTTGCGCCTAAGAAAGAAACAATTTTCTTATAAGACTTCATGGCATTGCTTGCTTGCTTCCATATATCTACCGCCCCATCAAAAGGAGACAACGCTCTACCAACAATGATAGAGGATGCAATCATGTAACCAGCTGTCATTTCTTGTCCACCCGTTGAAATAACCAAGTATGCACCGGTTCCCGTTACAGATACTTGTATTAATGCTCTGAAGAATTTTGTGATATTGGATATGATACCATTTCTATAACTTGCTATAGATTGAAGTTGTAAGGATTTCGAGTTAATAGCAGCCCAACGTTGCTGAACTCTATCTAGCATTCCCATCGCCTGAATTGTTTCTGCATTTCTTGTTGATATCTCAGCCATATGGTGACCTTTGATATTCGCTTCATTAGACTCAGAAAGGCTTGCGTTCACGGAACGAGCATTTAACATAGCCATAAATAAAGCCATAATTACTCCAATGACTGTGATCCAACCTAGATAAGGGTGGATAAGGAATACAACGATTATATAAATAATAGACCAAGGAGCATCAAATAAGCTATTGATACCAATACTTGTTAGGAACTGCTTTATTGTGTTGAACTCACGTATTACTTGGCTTCCACCTAAAGACGGCCTTACTGATGCAGTTCTTACTGCGTGAGAGAATAATTGAGGTGATATTTTTTTATCCAACCATTCTCCTGTTTTTATTAGTATAAAGGATCTAGAGATTTGTAATAATGTATGAGATACATATATAAAGAATATAATCGCAGTTAGTACCAACAATGTGGATTTATTCCCGCTACCAAGCACTCTATCAAGAACCTGGAGTGAGTATAACGGAGTTATTAGGTTAAGAAGATTTACACCGAAAGAAAATAAGAATGTTACAACAAAAGCCTTTTTGCAGTCTTGTAATGCTTTTGTCAGGGGATTGTTTTTTTTGTCTTCTTCTGTAGCGACGAAATTATTCATGTTTTCAAATATATTGAATAGTAAATTAAGTAGGACAAGGGTTAATTAAGGATTAATACTATTATAGCATTAGAATTATAAAATATGGATTAAAAAGATAAATACAATAGGTTTTTCTTATTGCGTGGGATTGTTTGTCTTGGATTAAGATAACTCTAATAAATAGTTTGAATAATTTTTTGTGAGTAATATATAAGTGCGGTATGGGTAAGTATACTGCTTTGTTGTTATTTTAGTTTTTGAATGAATGAAAAAATAAGATCATAGAGAATCTGAGGAACATTATAAATAGGGGAGCAAAAATAGCTGAGAATCTATATAATACTGACTCTATGCGAATTCTGGGTACAGAGGTGTGTATCTTAAAATAGATGAGTCAGGAGGGTTTTATTGAGCCAATAATGCAGCATATTTATATGCAATAGAAGGTGCGATTACGGATTGTATATAGAAGGATATTACGGAAGGGACAAAAAAGATCTAAAGAATTTTAGCAAGACCCCTAGGGGGGATGGCAGATAGGTGCCAAAAAGATCATGAGGATTCTGGAGGAGAGAGGGGGATTCGAACCCCCGAGACATTGCTGTCAACACGCTTTCCAGGCGTGCGCCTTAAACCACTCGGCCATCCCTCCTTGATATGGACAACTTGAAAGAGCGACACTATAATACCCAGAAAGCAAAGGAAATCAACGTTATAAAATATATTTCTTTTCATGGGAGTGTTTCCATGATAAAGAATACATACGTCATTTTTTTAAAAAAGCCATTACTAGATGTATGAATATAGATAGAATTAGCCCAGGTAAAAATCCACCAGAAGAGATTAATGTGATAATAGAAATACCCGCAGGGAGCCCACCTGTGAAGTATGAAATTGATAAAGAATCAGGAGCATTGTTTGTAGATAGATTTGTTCTTACTTCTATGGTTTACCCATATAATTATGGTTTTATTCCTCAGACTCTTTCTCAAGATGGAGACCCTTGTGACGTTTTGGTTATTGCGGATATGCCTCTAGTTGCGGGCTGTGTAATAAAAGCAAGACCAGTAGGTGTTTTGCTTATGGAAGATGATTCTGGTGTAGATGAGAAAATTTTAGCTGTTCCTGTAGACAAGACGAGCCCTTACTATAGCGACGTAAAATCCTATAAAGATTTGCCTGAAATTGTTACTGATCGTATCGCCCATTTCTTTGAGCAATATAAGACTCTTGAAAAAGGAAAATGGGTAAAAATACAAGGATGGGACGATGAAAATAAGGCACAACAGTTAATTGTAGAGTCTATAGATAGGGCAAAAAACAAATAAACTATGCGTTAGGTTTTTTTTAAATCTTGTGCTGTTGCATTTGTAAGCTAAAAGTTGTAAGATTTGCGGTCGTGGCGGAATTGGTAGACGCGCAGCATTGAGGGTGCTGTTCCTTATGGAGTGGAAGTTCAAATCTTCTCGACCGCACCAAAATTTCCTAATATGTGTATTGGGGTTAAAAAGCAAGGGCGTTAAAGATGACTCAAGCAAATATTCCTAAAGAAGAAATTTCTAAAAGCACAATCACTAAGGATGATCTTACCGAGTCTATTAACGAAGCTCTTGAGACAAAGGAAGATAACCTCTTGAAAGATCTTGTTACCTCTATTCACTATGCTGACCTTGCTGACTATCTGAACTTTGCGAGTAATGCTAATAGAGGTAAAATTCTAAGGGTGATGGGCTACAAATTAGAGCCCGAGATATTACTTGAATTCGAAGTTGATGTTCTTAGGGCATTTAGAAGAATATTAGGGAAAAAAAGATTTACTTCTCTTGTGGAGATGCTGGATGTAACCGAGACATTGGCGCTTATTGAAGATCTTGACGAAGAAGAAAGGCTTAATGTTGTTTTAGGGCTTCCCACTGCAAAAAGAAAAGTAATACTGAAAGGTCTATCCTATCCAAAGAATAGTGCCGGTGTTTTGATGATGCGTGACTATGTTCATGTGAGCCAAAATAAAACAGTAGGGCAGGTTCTGACTTATTTAACAGGCAATGAAGATCTTCCGGATGATTATGATGAAATTTTTGTTGTAGATTCAAAAGAAAAACCTGTTGGGATAATTCACATAAGTAAACTTATTCGACATAAAAGGAGCGATAGACTTCGTGAAGTGATGAATCAGGAGTTTAAAGCTATAGACGTTTCTTTGGATCAGGAGGAAGTTGCTTATATGTTCAGGCATTATGATTTGAACTCTGCGCCTGTGATCAATAGCCAGAAAAAAATGGTTGGTGTGATATATATAGATCAAATTGTTGATGTGGTGGAAGAGGAAGCTGAAGAAGATATAATGAAGCTTGGTGGTGTTAATGTTAGTGACCTTTATACTGCCTTTTTTAAGACAGCCACACAAAGATTTCCATGGCTATTCTTTAATTTGCTTACTGCCTGCCTTACTTCTCTAGTTATATCAACATTCCAACATCAAGTAGAACAAAAAATTATTTTAGCAGCTATAATGATTATAGTGGCCTCTATGGGCGGGAATGCGGGGACGCAGACTGTAACTGTTTCTGTGCGTGCGATTGCAAATAAAGATATTACGACATCCAATATATCTCATGTTGTGTTAAAAGAAATTGCTGCATGTGGATTGAATGGGCTAATGCTGGGTCTTATAGGAGGCGGGATATTGTTTTTGCTTTATAGAGATATGGATGTATGTGCTGTTTTTGCTCTCTCTGTGACAATAAACTTCCTATTGGCTGGGTTCTGGGGGTCTATGATTCCTATTACAATAGATAAGATAGGGTTGGATCCTGCTATATCATCTGGGGTGTTTTTGACATTTTTAACAGATTTCCTAGGCTTTTTTGTGTTTTTAGGCCTAGCTTCTTTGTTAATATTGTGATTTTTCGTTGACTACGGGTTCTATATAGGATATTAAATACCCACCACTAATTTTTTAAAAAGATGAAACGTACATATCAACCAAGTAATTTAGTCAGAAAAAGAAGACATGGCTTCAGATCCCGTATGGAGACTGTTGGTGGTAGAAAAGTTATCAATGCCAGAAGAGCTAAGGGGCGAAAGGTTCTTTCCGCTTAGTGTCGCTTAATGAAAATCAAAACATTAAATAACAAATCAGACTTCTCTAAGATGAGAAAGGATGGTCGTAGATTCAACCTTCCTTATATTACTATCGTATATTTACCCAATCATATAGAAACAAGAATAGCTTTTGCACTTTCTCGCAAACTTGCTAATTCAGTAATTCGTAACAAGGTCAGAAGAAGAATAAGAGAAATAGTTAGACTGTATAGCGAAAGCAATAAGCTGCCCTATGATATGCTATTTATTCCAAAGAAAAGTATTCTTGGTGTAGAATATTCAGATATCAAAATCCAGATAGAGAAATTTTTTAACCATAAAATATAGATAAGTGAGAAGAATCATTAATACCGTTTTCTTTCCTATAAACATACTGGTTATTATGTTGGTAAAAATATATCAATATTGTATCTCACCTATATTGCCAAATGCATGTAGATTCATGCCAACTTGCTCAGAATATATGCTTGAATCAATAAACAAACATGGAATAATAGGGGTGTTTTCAGGTGTGCGTAGAATATTAAGATGCCACCCATGGGGAGACAGCGGATATGATCCAGTGCCTAAGGGAAAAAAGAGGAGTGCCGAGAAATGAGTCTCCGCTTTATCTATGTAGGTTCAGGCATCTCTCCTTGTGATGTTATTTCTTCAGGTATTTTACATGTAGATTTTGTATGGCAACAACTTAATCTAACGGCGCCAGCCGAGCAAGAGGATCAAATGCTAAATCATAATCTGTGATTCTTTCGTATTATTTTGGTAATAAAAAAGAGGCGCTTTGTCAACTGCAGATGTGTCTTCTATTCTTGGCAAAAGGTTTGAGCTTAAGAAAGAATTTGGCAACAAAGGTGGTCTGCGATATATAAAAAATTCTTAGGGCAGTGTTGTTAGAGATAGGAAAAATCTTCTTTGACATTGGGCGAATAAGCTATATCTTATTAATCCACACTGAAACTATCTATAGAATATGTCTGATTTCAAAAATTTAATTATCGCAATGGTTCTAGCCGTAGCCGTTTTGGCTGGTTGGCAGTACTTCTATGAAATGCCTCGTATGAAAGAATACGAGAAACAAGCTAATATTAAGAAGAAAAGAGCTGTAATTAGGTCTAAAGCCAAGAAGAAAGTTGAAAAATTTATAGATAGGGGGAGTATCCTGAGATCATACCAGAGAGTTAGGATAGAGGGAAAAAAAATAGAGGGCTCTATATCGTTAGTTGGTGCGCGTATAGATGATCTTATTCTGAAGGATTATAACAAATCCATAGATGATCCAGAGAAAGTAATCTTACTTAATCCATCTAAAACAAAGGAAGCATATTTTACTGAATTTGGTTGGGTGTCCGAGGCAAATGGAATAGATATGCCAAATGCTCAGACTGTTTGGAATGCAGATAAAAAAGTTCTACGCTTTGGTGAGAAAGTAACAATGAACTGGAGAAACAGGCAGGGAATTACTTTTCAGATAGAAATTTCTCTAGATGAGAATTATATGTTCACAATCAAGAAAACTGTAACCAATAGAAGTGGTAAGTCTGTGTCTTTAAGAGACTATTCCTTGATTAACAGAATTTACTCTTTGGATAATAAATTCCTAATTTCTCACGAGGGGCCTTTAGGTGTGTTTAATGGAATTTTAGATGAAGTTACATATGATGATTTGCAATCAAAAAAAACCGTTTCTTTTGATGAAAATAAATCCGGGAGCTGGTTCGGCATTTCTGATAAATACTGGTTAACTGCGATAGTCCCTGATCAATCTAGTAAATTTGATGCTTCTTTTCAATTTAACAAATACCTAGGTAAAGACAGGTACCAGGTTAGTTATATGGGACAGGAAGAGGTTATTGCATCCGGAGGGCAAGAATCTAATATAGTACATTTCTTTGCTGGGGCTAAGAACGTTTCTATATTAGACTTTTATGGGAAATATTTAAACTTAGAACTATTTGATAGAGCTGTAGATTTCGGTTGGTTTTACTTTATTACTAAGCCTATGTTCTCTGCACTAAAATTTTTCCATGAAGTATTCTTGAATTTTGGTATCAGTATATTGATGGTGACTATCTTGGTGAAGATCGCCTTATTCCCGCTTGCGAATAAATCATATTACTCTATGGCGAAGATGAAGAGATTAGCTCCTGAGATGAATAGAATCAAAGAGCTATATGCTGATGATAAGATGAAGCAGAATCAGGCTGTAATGGAGCTGTACAAGAAAGAGAAGGTTAGTCCGTTATCGGGTTGTTTACCTCTATTGGTTCAATTTCCGATATTTTTCTCTCTATATAAAGTGTTGTTTATTACAATAGAGATGAGACAAGCCCCTTTCTATGGTTGGATCAGAGATCTTTCTGTTCCGGATCCAACAACAATTTTCAACTTATTTGGATTAGTTCCCTGGAGCCCTCCGTCATTCTTAATGATAGGTGCATGGCCTTTGATTATGGCTATTACAATGTATGTGCAGCAAAAAATGAGCCCAGAGCCCGCAGACCCTGTGCAGGCGAAAGTAATGAAGTTCCTGCCATTGATTTTTGTGTTTATGTTTGCTTCATTCCCAGCGGGATTAGTGATATACTGGGCTTGGAGTAATTTGCTTTCTATCGTGCAGCAGTATTTTATAAAAACTAGGGCATATAGAAAAGAGAATTTAATAGCTTAAAAACGCCTTTTTATGCTTACTACTAAATATCAAAGGATTACATGAAACTTTCTGAGAAGATTGACATGCTTAACGAGTTGGTTCCTAATATTAAGCAATATTATGGTGAGACTGTTGTTATATATCTAGAAGGAGAATCTTTATATAGTAACGATCTTGCAAGTAGATTCGCTGAAGATGTTGTTCTAATGAAGCAGCTAGGAGTAAATGTGATTGTAGTGCATGGTGGTGACCAAGAGATTGAAAACACCTGCAAAAAGTTCAATATACCTTTAAGGTACATTGACGGTGCTAGAGTAATGGATCAGGATTCTATACGTATTGCGGAGATGGTGCTTTCTGGGCTTGTTAATAAAAGAATTGTAAGTGAAATTAATAGCGCTGGTGGTATTGCCATAGGGATATCTGGTAAAGATGCAAATTTAATAGAAGCAAAAAAATATAGAAGTTCGAAATCTAGCCCTAATTCTAATGTAGAAAGCTTGATAGATTTTGGCTTCACAGGAGAGCCAATTTTAGTCAATCCAGATATGTTGTTCTCTTTAGAGGATACAGATTTCATTCCTATAATATCTCCTATAGCTTTTGGAGAAAATCATGATACATTTCATATCAATGCGTTGACAGCAGCTTCAATTGTAGTTTCATCTTTGGCTGTAAGAAAATTTGTGATCATGACAGATAAAGGAGGGTTGGTATGTGATGGTAAAAAAATTGTGGAGGATCTAGACTATAATACATTATTAAATATACAAAGATCTGGAACGGCAGACAAAGAGATGGAGCATATAATAAATACATGTGTATGTACTTTAGAAAATAAAATTGAGACAATCCATGTGATCGATAGTAAATTGCCGCACTCATTGGCATTAAGTATATTCACAGACACTGGATGTGGCACCAAGATTAACAATTAATTAGGAAAAGATTATGGCAAAACATATTGCAGATAAAAACTTCGACGAAGATGTACTAAAGTCAGACCAAGTGGTTCTTGTGGATTTTTGGGCAGAATGGTGCGGTCCTTGTAGGCAACTAGCTCCTGTGTTAGATGAGATATCAAAAGAAAAAGAAGGGTCTTTAAAAGTATATAAAATGAATATAGACGAAAACCCAGATACTCCTACAAAATATGGAGTGAGGAGCATACCGACAATGATGATTTTTAAATCTGGTGAATTGGTATCTACAAAAGTTGGGGCTCTCACAAAAACCACTATCCTAGATTGGGTAAAGGAATTATCTTAAACTCAATCATCTCTAGGTGAGTTATGAATACAAGGCTGCGTAGAGCTATTTTATTTTTAGTATTTCTTTTTATATCGCTTGGGTATTACTTTTTTTTTAGTAAACATGAAGATATAGAAATCATATCAAAGTCACAGCGTGTTCGTGATTATATTATTTCTGCTAAAGAAGAATCTACGCCACTGAAAATAAAAGATGAATTTGGAGAAGACTTAAGTTTTATAAAGCTTTCAGATATGGATTTGAGTAACAGTGATTTTTCTGGAGTTAATATTTCTGGGTCTGAATTTAAAAATATTCAATTTAATGGCGCTTCGTTTCTTAATACAGATATGAGGCAAGTGAACTGCCAGGGATGCGATTTTACAAATGCAAAATTTATAGAAAGTAATTTAGGCTCTACGACATTTGAAAAATCTAATTTTAGGAATGCTTATTTTTCTAAAACACAGATTAGGTACGGGACAATATTGGGATGTAACTTTGCAAATGCAGAAATGATCGATGTGGATATGCAGAGGATTAATATACTGAGATCAGGGTTCTCCCGTGCATATATTAGAGACTCTAATTTAAATTATGCAATATTGCATTCTACAAACTTTAAGCAATCTAGCTTTAAGAATTCTGTTTTGTATAAAACATACTTAGTTTTGGATGATTTCACTGATTCTCACTTGGGTGCGGTCTATATGGAATCTGCCGATGTTAGCAATGTGGAGTTTACCGGAGCATTCTTAGAGAGAGCAATTCTTTCATTATCTAGTTTTGATAATGTGAATTTTCATAAAGCTAGGTTAGCAAACAGTAAGATCTCTAATGTTATTTCTGTTTCCAGCAATTTAGCGAAGGCAGATTTATCTGGTGCAGATCTCAATAATTCTGTGTTTAGGGACGATGTCTTCTCTCAAGCAAACCTAGATGGGGCAGATTTATCTGCATCGTTATTTGAGAATTCAAATTTTTCTGGAGCAAATTTGCACCATGCAAAGTTAGTAAAGGCTAATTTAGAAACTAGCAACCTAACAGATGTAAATTTATCTGGTGCAATTTTGATTAATGCTATCTTGCCCTTGGTAAATTAATTACAACTCATCATGTTGTAATCCAAGCTTTCCAGCTTCCTCTTGCACTATAGCAAGATTGCTCTCTAGGGTATCTGTATTATTACTTATATAGTTTGAGATGCAGTCATATACCCCATAATTTTTC
The DNA here is from genome assembly GCA_047404135.1 of Rickettsiales bacterium. GTDB lineage: Bacteria > Pseudomonadota > Alphaproteobacteria > Rickettsiales > JABSSG01 > JAHZKS01. Next base: position 69,507 of record JBDOIT010000002.1, on the reverse strand, counting down.
TTAGTATCGATAAGGTTGTCCACTATGTGCAGAACTTTGTTTGAGACATAACTGCTTTTTGCCAAATCAGAGTCTTTGGTTAACATAAATCCATCTTCTGCCCACCTTGCTGGAGGGCTGAGAAGATAGGTGTCAGAAATGGATTTTAAAAATTGTTTTACAAAGGATTTTGATGTTTGCAATATTTTTTCTGCACCAGGCAATGAACTTTTTGTATATTCTAATGCTCCAAAGCTAGGGATTGATTCTACTAAACTATCCATTAGATGGTGTGTGTCTTTGAATCCATGTGTTTTGCTGCCACGAAGTTTATCAAAGAAGAGTGTTTTGAATGCAGGTAAGTCTTTCTTTGTCCAATACTCTGTTTGTGTTAGAGTTCCAAGCGATGCTCCCAAAACATCAGTTGTTAAAGTTTTTACCATGGAAGTGTATACAGCATTTGTGAAAAGACCTAAAGATAGCTTTTCTGTCAAAAAGCTTAATGTATCATAATAAGTTGTTTCCGACTTATAGTGATCTAGTATATCTGCGGACAAAGAAGTGGTATTCATATGAAGGTTATATTTAAGCGCAGAATCTGCTCTGATTTCACTTTCTTGATGCAAGATTATATCTATCATGTTTTTAGTTAAGATCTTCATTGCAAAAGATGCAGAGTTAGTTTTGAGGGATGCGTAGATATGAGCCAGGTTATCTTCTTCTAAGGAGTAGGCCACATTTTCTACTAGAGAGAGGACGCTATATTCTATTCCTGATTTAATATTGTCATATATTCCTTTTTCTATTGCTTCGCCATCAAGGTCCTGTGTTCTTGAGTTAGACCTATCTTTTAATGCAATGTTTTTTTTGTTCAACAAAAGGATATCTTGTTTTTTTTCATTGAACCTAGTGGTCATCTCTTCAGAGGAATATGTGCCCCCCTTTTTGTTTGATAGAAATCTTTTTAATTCTTGCGCTGGTAATTCAGACAAGATATTTTCTATGATTTCGACTAGATTATGATTGACGTCTACTCCTTGTAAGAGCTCATGCATTTCTTTCAAGATTACAGAGGCTGTTGAATTTGAGAGCTGGGACAATTCTAAGGATTGTGCGGCTTGGCCTATAAGTGTGTTTATTTCTAATCCTAAATCATGAATAGAATCTTGGTAATCTCTTGATACTCTTGTCAGTACTCTTGAGGGCACTTCGCAAACATAGTTAGAAAGTCTGCTTAGCGCATTCATGGGTATAGATGTGGATAGACCAAAAATCATAGTTGTTTTGCAAGATGTTTTTATCATTGTTCCAGCGAGTAAAAATCCATCGAAATGGTATTTTGTTGACCCTATTTGCTGCCCAATATGCCACGATATTAGTGCGCTAGGGATTTTTGTTATATCTCGCACAAATGCTCTTACTGTCGGGTTAGGGTCGCTTTTGAGTTCGTCGGAAACAAATAAGGCTTCTACTAAAGATTTTGGAATGCTACTTATAAGCGCCTCTATGGAATTTGGTACTCTGGCTCTTAAAAAATTACCTAATGGGAATTTTTCCCAGTTTTTTAAAAATAAATTTTCTTCTAGTGACAATGTATTTGATTCTACTTCATACAGAGTTTTTCTTTTTTCTTGCAAATTTTTTTGATCAGTCATCTCTGCTAAGGAGAATTCTTTTTGTGCTAGTAAAGTTTTGTTATGAGCATGCTCTATTTGTATGCGTTGATCTGATGTGTTTTTTGTTTTTTCTATATGATGCTTAAGTATCTGTATTTCTGTATTTAACGTCGCTATTTTTATTTGATTGATATCTGGCATACTATTACTGTCTATTAGTGAGGTATTGGTATATTAAGTTATTTTTCTATCGATATACTTTCTTTTTGTTGTTTTTTTATGTAGAAAGAGAGGATTCTTAAAACTATTGTTGCGGATTAGCTATACAGTCTATGTAGAAAGTGCAATATATTGATTTGTGAATTAAATTTTTTTGAAGCTAAAATATCTGTTACTGCTAATTACGATATGCTCTACTACAGAAACCTTTATTGATATAAGGGCTTTTTGAATTTCTGTTGTTATGGATAGATACTCTTTTGATGTACTTTGTATACCGCTTGGATGATTGTGAATGAGTACGACAGATCTAGCATCGTGGTATAGGGCGGATTTTACAATCTCTCCCGGGTCAATACTTATACTGCTTGTTGATCCAAGTTCTCGTATTAAAGATAATTTTTCTGGAGATGCATATATAATATTTCCTGGATTATCAAAGGATTAAATTAGTTTTTTTGCTAAATTCTTGGCGTATTTTTTGGGATGGAATGAAATATAAGTAGCTCCAGGATCGCATAATAATAGAAAGATCCATTGATGGATTTTAGGAGACTTTCTTTGTCTCTAAATCTATGGCCATAAACTAATGCTTTATTTTTACTCATTTATACGGAGGAAATTTAAATCCCTTCTCTGAGGCAGTGAAGATCTCATAGCCGTCTTTTGTCACGCCAAGTGTGTGCTCAAATTGAGCAGATAGAGATCGGTCTTTTGTTGTGACTGTCCAGTTGTCATGCATATTCAACTTACATTCGGACATTCCAATATTTACCATAGGTTCTACAGTGAAGAACATTCCTTCTCTTAATTCCAATCCATCTCCTTTTTTCCCGTAATTTAAGATATTAGGTTCATCGTGGAATACTTTGCCTATTCCATGGCCACAATAGTCTTTCACAACGGAGTAAAGATTTTTCTCTGCTTTAGATTGGATGGCATGTCCGATATCCCCTAATGTGTTTCCTGGTTTTACTTGTTCTATTCCAGCCATCATTGCTTCATATGCAACCATACTAACGCGCTGTGCTTTTGTAGATGGTTTTCCTGCCCAGAACATCCTGCTTGTATCTCCGTGATATCCATCAACTATTACTGTTACATCTATGTTGACTATATCTCCGTCTTTGATTTTTGTTTCATCTGGAATACCATGGCAAACAACGTGATTTATAGATGTGCATATAGATTTTGGAAATCCTCGATAATTTAGCGGCGCAGGAATAGCTCCATTTTTTATAATGAATTCATGGCATAGGTCATTCAATCGAGATGTACGAACACCTGGTTTGACGAATTCTGTTATATAATCGAGAGTTTGCGCGGCGAGCTTGCCAGCTTTTCTCATTTTTTTGAAGTCTTCTTCTGTATGGATCTTTACACGCATAGAAATTAACTGTACTTTCAATCAAAATATGGATGTAGTTATATTAGATTTGTTATGAATAATCAACCGACTGCTGCAATAGTTATTATAGGAGATGAAATCTTGTCAGGTAGAACTCAAGATCAGAATGTTCAGTTTTTAGCAGAGAAATTTTCTAACTTAGGAATTTTGCTGAAAGAAGTAAGGGTTGTGCAAGACGATGAAGAGCAAATTATTGCTACTGTAAACGAGTTGCGTAAAAACCATACGAATGTTATTACCACTGGTGGTATCGGTGCAACTCATGATGATATTACAGCTAGTAGCATAGCAAAAGTTTTTGGTGTTAAATTATATAAAAACCAAGAAGCGGTAGAGATGATAGAGAAATATATCAAAGCAAAAAACAAAACACCAAGTTCCGGAACTTTTCTGCCTGCAAATGTTCCCGAAGGAAGCGAGTTAATAAAAAATGCTATTAGTGGGGCACCTGGGTTCACCATAGGTAATGTGCATGTTCTTGCTGGCATACCGGATATTGTGAAGTCTATGTTTCAAGATTTATCTAATAAACTTGAGAAGGGGAAGAAGTTTAATTCGCGCAGCATAAAGGTGAATAGCGGCGAGGGCTATATCATGCAGATATTGTCTGCTGCTCAAGAAAACCATAAAGATGTGCAGATAGGCAGCTATCCATTTGAAGAGCAAAATAATTGGCGCACTACTGTAGTTATAAGGGGTCAAGATTTACCAGAGGTAAAGCTTGTTACTCAGGAATTAAAAGATATATTTAATAAAGAACAGATAGAGTTTACGGTAGAGGGATGACAAAAAAAAGCATATCAGGAATGCAGCCAACTAGTGATTTGCATATAGGTAACTATCTTGGGGCTATAAAGAGCTGGTTGTCTTTCGTTGACTCTGGGTATGATGCGTTTGCTTTTATAGCTGACCTTCATGCTATTACCGTATTCCAAGATCCAAAAAAACTAAAAGAAAGCATAGTTTCTTTAGCCGCCATGTATGTCGCATGCGGCTTAGATGTAAAAAAATGCCCTATATTTGTGCAATCTTCTATTCCTGAGCATGCAGAACTTGGATGGATTTTAGGTTGCTTTACATCAGGTGGGTGGTTGAACAGAATGACTCAATATAAGGAAAAATCAGCAAAATATAAGGAGTCTTCTTCTTTGGGGCTTTATAGTTACCCCGTGCTTCAAGCAGCAGATATATTGCTTTATCAGGTAGATGAGGTTCCTGTTGGGGAAGACCAAAAGCAGCATGTAGAACTGACCAGAGATATTGCCGAGTCTTTTAATAGGCAAACAAAATCTAATGTATTTAAGCTTCCACGGCATGTTATTTCTAAAGAGTCTGCTAGAATTATGTCATTGAGAGATGGAACAAGTAAAATGAGTAAGTCTGACGAATCGGATTACTCTAGAATAAATTTAAATGATTCCGCTGATTTGATTCAATTGAAGTTTAAAAAAGCAAAATCTGATTCAATAAAAGAAGTGTATTTTGATAAAGAGAAGCGTCCTGAGGTCTCAAACCTTATGAATATATATTCTGCGTTTTCTAATGAGAATATAAAAGATATAGAGAAGAAATACGCAACACAATATACTGGTCATTTTAAATCTGACCTTGCTGATTTAGTCGTTGAAACTTTGAGGCCGATCTCTGAGGAACATAAAAAAATTATGAACAATAGAGACTATATCAATGTTATACTGAATAATGGAAGAGAAAGGGCTAGTACTGTAGCGCAGAAAACCCTAAGAGAAGTAAAGGAGAATGTTGGGCTAGTCTAATGAAGAATGTGACAATTTATACAGACGGTGCTTGTTCTGGTAACCCAGGTCCTGGAGGTTGGGCAGGAGTGATACTTTATAAAGGCACAGAGAAGCATGTGATTGGAGGAGAGGAGGATACCACTAATAATAGAATGGAACTTTTGGCGGCCATTAAATCTCTTGAGGAGCTGAAGGAGGTTTGTAAGGTAGATTTGTATACGGATAGTTCTTACCTAAGGAACGGAATTCAAGATTGGATTATCAGCTGGAAGAGAAACAACTGGAGAGGATCCAATAAGAAAGAAGTAAAAAATACGGACCTGTGGAAGAAATTAGATTCATTAAAGGACAAGCATGAAGTATCGTGGCATTGGGTGAAGGCCCATAGCGGTGACGAATATAACGAAAAAGCTGACTCTCTTGCCGTAGAAATGAGGGATAAATACAAAAAATAATTTAATATGGATTTTTTAGATAGAATAAATTTAAAGTTAAATTACAATAAAGTTGGAGAGGATCTTTATGGTAATAGATATCATGAGTCCAAGAAAGAAGTAGGAGTAGGGGTAAAGAGAAGATTGGTTGTATATAAAGATACCGTAGAGCCCACATGTATACCACCTATGTGGCATGCATGGATACACTATCTGAAAGATGATATTCCTTCTATAGAGGAATGCCATATTTATTCATGGCAGAAAGAATATTCTCCAAACTTAACAGGTGTGAAGGGTGAGTCTCCTGCTTTAGGTATTAGAAACAAGGTATCAGCAGATTATTCTGCTTGGAAGGTAAATAAATAAAGTATTTAGTATGGGTAATAGCAAAATTGAAACTATCGTAGGGTTAATAATAGTATCTGTTGCAATTGGCTTCATGGTGTTTACATATAAAGTGGCTGAAGTGAAGAAATTTGGCAACACCTACTCTTTGAGAGCGGCTTTCGATCAAGTTGAAGGGATTATTACTGGTAGTGATGTAATGATGAGTGGAATTAAAGTCGGATTTGTATCTGACTTGAAGATAGACGGTGATTCGTACAGAGCTATTATGAAGATCGCTATAGATAATGTAATAAAAATCCCTGATGATTCTTCTGTGCGGATAGTAAGTAACGGGCTTCTGGGGAAAAAATACGTATCTTTTGATGCTGGTTCCAGCGAGACCATGTTTGCAGAGGGAGATGATGTGTCATTCACTCAATCTTCGGTAAATCTTGAGACTCTAATTGGCAAACTCATCTTTAGCACTAAAGATAACGATGGGAACAAAGAGAAGGATGATTAGTCTATTGGTTTCCATGCAGTCTTCCTGTTTATAAAAAAATGTTAATTTTTTGCATGCTTCTGACCGATGTAAACCTTATGGTTTATTAGGATTCGTACTATTTTTTTTCTGGGTTTTGTTGCGCAATGGCAGGAGTGGGTTAGATAGAGCCTGTAGGGGTATTAAGGAAAAAGTGGAAAAAAGTATACGAAGTATCGGAGCAGATAAAGAACCCAGAGAATGGGTTTGAGATTAACGGGGTCAATGCTGGAGATGGTGACGGCGTATCTGTGACATCAGCGCGGGCGACATGAATGGTGATGACTACAAAGGAATAGATGTTTGTAGCTGTAGACTCCGTTTTTAAAGGTTTCTCTTGCATTAATGCGCACACATCACTATTATTTATTAATAATAATTAACTAATGATAGTGATGGGGATGGATATTAGCGTTTTGCAGAGCGAAGGGCTATTGGAGAGATGTCAGCTAGATCAAAGTCAGGAAGTTAGTCTTGAGGAGGCTTTGGATGAGTTGAGTATAGAAAAATCTTATGAATTTTTTGATCTTTCTATGTCTCCTGAGGAGAGTAATTTTTTGCAGACAATTTCTGTAGAGAAGAGCGATCAGGTTGACTTTTTTTTAAACCCCAATACCGTAAGAGAGCAATATTTCACTGGCGGTTTAGAGAGTTTTTTGCATGGCATATCGGAGAAGAATAAAGATATTTCTGCTCAGGCAATCCATATTATTCAAAAGGAGCTTTCCAGTATATTGGACCAAGATGAAGGTGTTTTTGTATTGATTAGGTCTCAGTTGGGTGCTAGAGGAGAACAATCAGCAGAAAAGCATCAGGATCCATCTACAAAATACTATCTTAAAAAGCTTATACGTCAATGTGAGGAAGACCGAGAAGATTTGGGGTTAGGCGATTGCGCAGAAGAAGAGCTGTGGAATTTTACAGGGAAGCCATACACAGAAGCTATCTCTATATCCTTGAAAGGAGAAAAAACAATCTTTGCGGATATGACATACGATGAAAGAAAGTCCTTCCATCGAGGTAAATTGGTAACGCAAGACATAGAAGTTTCAGGATTTAATCAAGGTGCTGCCTTTGTTTTTGATAGAGGTTATGGAGCGGTGCATGCTAGACCTATATTCTTGACCCCTAGGATCATGATGCTTGTGCTGCTAGGAGATGAGGTGTCTTTATACTTGTCTAGATCGTATGTTTCTGATTTTCGGGACGCTAATTATTTTGAAATGGATGAATATGATGCGGAAGAGTTCAAAAGAGCATGCAGAAAAGCCTTATGCATGAATAGGTAGCATATAAGTGTTTGAAGCATTACCGCAGTGTCTAATTTTGTATATACCTGCCTGATAGAGGAAGTTTCAGGAAACCTGTTTTTCACATATTTGTGGACAAAGCTCCTTGGTGTCAGTATTTTAGACCTAACAGTTTAGTTTTTAATTAAATATGAGATTTTCTTGGATAAAGACCTTAAGAGTAAATATAAGAAGTTCTATAAGGACATGGTTCTTATAAGAAGATTCGAAGAAAGAGCGGGGCAATTATACGGTCTAGGTAAGATAGGTGGGTTCTGTCATCTTTGTATAGGGCAGGAAGCAATCTATGTTGGGCTGGTATCTGCTTCGAAGAAAAGTGACAAGCATATAACAAGTTATAGAGCGCATGGTAATATGCTTGCGCTTGATGTAGACCCAAAGCTAGTTCTTGCTGAATTGATGGGTAAGGAAACTGGTTGTTCTAAAGGTAAAGGTGGATCAATGCATATGTTTGCTTTAGATCGTCACTTCTATGGTGGGCACGGTATTGTTGGCGCCCAGGTTCCTATAGGTACGGGTCTTGCATTTGCGGATAATTATAATAAGACGGACAGAGCTACATTTGTTTACTATGGTGATGGTGCTGCGCATCAGGGGCAGATTTACGAATCCTTCAACTTGGCAAAATTATGGAATTTACCAGTCATATATGTAATTGAAAATAATGGATACGCCATGGGTACGTCTCTAAAGAGATCTACCGCTATGACAGACCTGTCTAAGAGAGGTGAGTCCTTTGGTATTCCTGGTATGAAAGTAGATGGCATGGATGTTCTTGCAGTAGAAGAATCTGGTAAAAAGGCTAGAGAGCATGTATCTAAAGGGAAAGGCCCTATATTGATGGAGATCAATACTTACCGTTACAGAGGACATTCAATGTCTGATCCTGCGAAATACAGATCTAAAGAAGAAGTGCAGGAATATAAGGATAAGAAAGATCCTATAGCTAGATTTAAAGATATGTTACTCAAGAAGAAATATCTTACTGAGGAAGAGATAAAGAAGATAGAAAATGATATGAGAAAAGAGGTTCTCCAGGCTGTGGAATTCTGTGAAAACAGCAAAGAACCAGACGAGTCAGAGTTATTTAGCGATATTTATTAATAGTAGAATATGACAAAGATTACTGTAAGGGAAGCATTGAGAGATGCTATGGCTGAGGAAATGAGAAAAGACAAGAAGGTCTTTTTGATGGGTGAAGAAGTTGCCGAATACCAAGGCGCTTATAAAGTGAGCCAGGGGCTTTTGGATGAATTCGGCCCGAAGAGAGTAATAGATACAACTATTACCGAGCATGGTTTTGCGGGTATTGGTGTTGGGGCTGCAATAGCGGGATTGCGTCCTATAGTGGAATTTATGACTTTTAACTTTGCTATGCAAGCAATAGATCAAATTATAAACTCTGCTGCTAAGACAAAGTATATGTCTGGTGGGGCTATTAGCTGTCCTATCGTATTTAGGGGGCCTAACGGTGCGGCATCTAGGGTTGGAGCGCAGCACTCACAATGTTTTGCTAGTTGGTACTCAAATATACCAGGTTTAAAAGTTGTAGCACCTTACAGCGCTACAGATGCTAAAGCTCTTCTAAAATCTGCGATACGTGAAAATTCTCCTGTGGTATTTTTGGAACATGAATTGCTATATGGTGAGAGTTTTGATATTGAGGATAAAGAGATACCTCTAGGTAAGTCAAATATAGTGAAAGAAGGTACTGATGTAACGATTGTAGCTTTTTCTTTTCAAGTAGGTAGCGCTTTAAAGGCAGCTGAAGAATTAGAAAATTCAGGGATTAGTGCAGAAGTTATAGATCTAAGGACATTGAGGCCTTTAGATACACAAACAATTATCAATTCTGTAATGAAAACCAATAGACTTGTTACCGTAGAAGAGGGGTGGTTCTTCGCGAGTCTCGGGGCATCTATCTCCAGTTTGGTTGTAAAAGAGGCTTTTGATTATCTTGATTCTCCTCCAGAAAATGTAAATGCTGAGGAAACTCCTTTGCCTTATGCAGAAAATCTAGAAAAGCTTGCATTGCCGCAGGTCGAGAATATAATCGATGCTTGTAGGAAAGTTTGTTATAGATAATTTTTATAATTATTAGGAGAGTATCGAGTTATGCCAATAAAAATTTTAATGCCCGCACTATCCCCAACAATGACTGAGGGGAACTTGTCTGAATGGCACAAGAAGGAAGGAGATAAAGTATCTTCTGGTGATGTTATCGCAGAAATTGAAACCGACAAAGCCACTATGGAAGTAGAGGCTGTTGATGAAGGTGTTCTTGGCAAAATAGTAGTACCAGCGGGAACAAAAGCTGTGAAAGTTGGGAGTACAATCGCTGTTCTTCTTGAAGATGGCGAGGATAGATCTGCTATTAAAGATGAAGCAGTTGGAGCAGAAGAGAAATCTGATACAAAAGATTCTGAAGCACAAGATAAGGAATCTGAAGATAAAGCAGAGGAACCTGCGCACAAAGAAGAGCCAAAAGCAGAAGAGGCTCAGCCGCAAGCAGCGCCTTCAGCGGGAGGTAGAGTTAATGCATCTCCTTTGGCAAGAAAACTAGGTCAACAAAATAATGTAGCATTAGAGGGTTTGCAAGGAACTGGCCCTAAAGGTCGTGTTGTAAAAGAAGATGTTCTTAAGATGATAGGAAGAGGCGGCGGTACGGGCATGTCTGGTCACGTGACTCGTATTACACCTGAAACTTCGGAGATACCTTTGTCCACAATGAGAGGGATTATTGCAACAAGGTTATCTGAGTCTAAGCAAAATATTCCACATTTCTATCTATCAGTAGATTGTAACGTAGATAAGTTGCTTGAGATGAGAAGGGAGATCAATGGAACTGCGGATCCTAAAAATCCAGAGTTTAAGATTTCTGTGAATGATCTTGTGATTAAGGCGATTGCAAAAGCTCTAGCTGCAGTTCCTGAAGCAAATACTATGTGGAACAAGACTTCTATAATTCAGCATAATAATGTAGATGTTTCTGTCGCTGTTGCAATAGCGGATGGCTTGGTCACTCCTATTATAAGGAATGCTGACCAAAAAGATATATTCAATATTTCTAAAGAGATGAAGGCTTTGGCTGCGAAAGCTAATAATGGAACACTTGCTCCGGATGAATTTCAAGGTGGAAGTGTAACTATCTCTAATCTAGGAATGTACGGAATTAAGCAATTTAATGCTATCATTAATCCTCCTCAAAGTAGTATTTTCTCAGTAGGTGCTGCTAGACAAGAAGTGGGCGTTCAAGATGGTGATATTGCTTTGGTAAGTCTAATGAATATCACAATTTCTTGTGATCATAGAGTTGTTGATGGTGCGGTTGCTGCGATATTTGTAAATGCGGCAAAAGATTTAATTGAGAACCCATCTAGACTATTAATCTAAAAGGAGTAATAAAATGAAATACGACGTTTTAGTGATTGGCGGAGGACCTGGTGGGTATGTAGCTGCTATAAGAGCCGCTCAATTAGGACTCAAAACCATCGTTATTGAGAAAGATAAAATGGGAGGTGTTTGTTTGAATTGGGGTTGTATCCCAACAAAATCTTTGCTTAGATCCTCTGAGGTTCATCACTTAATTCAGAATGCAGATCAATTCGGAATAAAGGTAAAAGGCGTTGAATTTGATATTAAGAAGATTGTAAATCGTTCGAGAAAAGTATCGTCTAAGCTTTCATCTGGAATAGATCATTTGATGAAGAAAAATAAGATTGATGTTATTAAAGGAACAGCGAAGATTCTATCTACAGGTAAGGTTTCAGTTGCATCTAACAAAATAGAAGCAAAGCATATAATAATTGCAACGGGTGCTAGGGCGCGTATCCTCCCAGGTCTTGAGCCAGATGGTGATTTGATTATGACATATAAGGAGGCTATGACACCTCAGAAATTCCCCAAGAAATTATTAGTAGTTGGATCTGGTGCCATAGGTGTAGAGTTTGCAAGTTTCTATAGAAATATGGGAGCTGAAGTAACTATAGTAGAAATTGCAGATAAAATTATGCCGGTGGAAGATAGGGAAGTATCTGCTTTCATGAAGAAATCTTTTGAATCTCAAGGAATGAGAATTTTAGTTGGTGCAAAGCTTGATTCTGTAGAAAAGAAAAAGAATAAAGTTACAGCAAAGATTATTAATGGAAAAAAAGAGATCAAAGAAGATTTTGACTCTATTATTATGGCTGTTGGTATTCAAGCAAACACAGAAGAGTTGGGTTTGGAGAATACAAAAGTTCAACTAGACAAAGGAAGTATTCGTACAAACCAATGGTGTGAAACTAGCGAACAAGGGATTTATGCTATTGGAGATGTTGCGGGTGCTCCGTGGCTTGCTCATAAAGCTAGCCATGAAGGTGTAATATGTATTGAGAAAATTGCAGGACAGAAGAAGGTTCATCCTATGAAGAAGGAGATAATTCCTGGATGTACATATGCAATGCCACAGGTTGCAAGTGTTGGTCTTACTGAAGACCAGGCAAAAGAGCGGGGATATGCAATAAAGGTTGGTAAATTCCCATTCATAGCTAATGGTAAAGCTATTGCACTGGGTGATACAAATGGATTTGTCAAAACTATATTTGATGAAAAAACTGGAGAGTTATTAGGTGCGCACATGGTTGGCGCTGAGGTGACAGAGATGATTCAAGGATATGTAGTAGCTATAGGGATGGAGACTACAGAAGAAGAATTGATGCACACAATATTCCCACATCCAACTCTATCTGAGTCTATGCACGAATCTGTGCTGAATGCTTATGGTAGAGCAATTCATATATAATTAGTGAGGTATTTATGACCTTAACTGCACCAAAAATTAAAAAGCTAGCAAATCCTACTGGTGAGAAAACTTTGCTCAAAAAGCCATATTGGATTCGTGTAAAAGCTCCTATTTCAAAGAAATACCAGAAGACTAAGGCAATTATCGATGATTTAAAATTGAACACGGTTTGCCAGGAGGCAGCGTGTCCTAATATTGGTGAGTGTTGGGAAAAGAAGCATGCTACTGTGATGATTCTTGGTTCTGTTTGTACAAGAAACTGCTCATTTTGTAACATTGAAACAGGCATTCCTGATAAATTAGACCCACACGAGCCGGATAGGGTAGCGTTAACTGCGGGGAAGTTAGGTCTATCACATATTGTCATTACATCTGTTGATAGAGATGATCTTGATGATGGAGGAGCCGGTCATTTCGTGGAATGTATACAGAAAATCAGAACATTTTCTCCGAAGACAACAATTGAGATTTTAACCCCAGACTTTTTGCGAAAGGAAGGTGCACTTGAGAAGGTAGTAAAAGCGAAACCAGACGTGTTTAATCATAATATCGAGACTGTACCGGGCCTGTACCACAATGTTCGCCCAGGTGCGAGGTATTTTCACTCTATACGTTTGCTTGAGCGCGTGAAGGAGTTAGACCCTACTATATTCACAAAGTCAGGACTGATGGTTGGGCTTGGTGAGAAGAAGGACGAGATATTGCAGGTGATGGACGATATGCGAACTGCAAATGTAGATTTCATTACGATAGGTCAGTATCTGCAGCCATCCAGCAAGCATGCGAAAGTAGAAAAATATGTTGAGCCAGAAGAGTTTGAGTATTACGCACGTATGGCGAAATCAAAGGGGTTCCTCATGGTTTCATCATCTCCGCTGACAAGGTCTTCTTATCACGCAGGGGATGATTTCAAAAAATTGAGAGCAGAAAGAGAAAAAACATTGTATAACTAATAGTTGAAGAAATAGAATGTTAATATAAGTATTCTATTAGATATTATTATGAATTACGTTTTGTTTTTTAAATTCTTTGCTGGGTTGATGGCAATAATGAATCCACTGGTTACTCTTCCGATCTTCTTATCCTTGACCAGAGGTGATTCAAAGTCAGAACAGATAAAGATAGCATTCTTTTCTTCTTTAGCTGTCTTAGTAATATTGGTTTTAGCTGCATATTCTGGTAAAGCTGCTCTTGCAGTTTTTGGTATAAGTGTTGGAGGTTTTCAAATAGCTGGAGGAATATTAATTGGAATGATTGCACTATCTATGATGCACTCGAAGACTTCTGAGATCCCTGAGGAGAAGCATTCTAACCCTGCTATAGTTCCATTGGCATTACCTATTATGGCTGGACCTGGATCTATTAGCAAAACAATAGCATTTTCTTCCAATGCTCATGGTATGAGTGATTTTGAAGCGATAGTTCTAGCTATTGTATGTGCTTCTGCTATAACTTTTATAATACTTGCTGCCTCTAATTTTATAAATAAAATTATGGGAAAAACAGGGATTACAATTATTACAAGAATCATGGCTATTATTCTGGGTGCTATAGCGGTTGAGATGATAGTTGGTGGAGTAAAGGCTGAGTTTTTAGGAATAGGACAATAAAAAAGGGCGCTAAAAGACTTACACTTATTTTTTCTGAAGATATATTAAAGCTATTAATGAAATGCATCTTCTGCATCCGTAATCTTACCAGCCACTTCTACTGTATCTTCGTAGATGGCCATTAAGACGCAGTTCCTTCCGCTCCTGCCAATTCTTGTATAGTTTCCATAGAGCATTGTCAGGGCACCCTCAATATTTTAGGTGAGTGCTGTATTTATAAAATAGATAAAAAAGACTACCATCAGAAAAACCTAGGTTTAAATTATAGTACTTTTTTACTGAGCAACTATATAGTGCTATTTCTAATGCGTAGAAATTCACCGGTACTTTTGCAATATTATCTGTAGATAAAGAAGGTGTTTTAGAGGTTTCGTGTCTATTTGTCCGATATCTTCAGAATCCCTGTGCATTTCTTGTGCAAGAGAAGGAATATAACAAACAGTTGTTTTATCTACATTCTTCTCTATCAATGCTTTATTATAAATCCTAAATATGTGATCTTTTAGCATAGCATTATGGATTTCTTCAAGAGCTGTAAGAAAAATCCTTTTTGACATTGAAGGAGGGATTTATTCAGGATAGTATTTCTATCTATAGTTGCAAAGCTATATTCTTATAACTTTTAATCTCAGAGGGATTTATGCCTGAAACAACAGAAACAGTATTAGACGAAACAACTGCAGCTGCTCCTGAAACAACAGAAACAGTAGTAGACGAAACAACTACAGCTGCTCCTGAAACAACAGAAACAGTAGTAGACGAAACAACTACAGCTGCTCCTGAAGTAGTTAAAGAGCCTGTGATACCAGAAGTAACTTTAGAAGATGCAATTAATGAATTGGAGTCAGTTGAATCAAAGTTTGGTAAGTTTATTGAAGAATTTACACAAAAGTCACATGCAGAATATTTAGCTAGTGATACTTCACTTAATGCTACTCATGCACAAAATCTTCACTTTAATGACAAAAGGGTTATTGACGCTGGAGTTAGCTATCAGAACAGTCTCGATAGTCTTTCTGCAAAAAGAGCTAATATGACAGAGAGTTGGAAACAAACAAGAGAGACAACTAGATCATTTCATGAGCAAATGCGTGATGACCAAGTAAAGTTTTTTGAAGATGAGTTGAAAGATTGGGCTACAAATTCTAAAGCAGAATTTGATAATTTAATGTCTGGCTGGACTCTAGAAGAAGCAAAAACAGAAACAACAGGAGATGCAACTCCAGTAGTTGAAGACACAACGGCTTAGTATAAGTCTTTAAAGTTGCCCTGGCTTTGCTGGGGCATTTTTTTTATTCCATAGATAGCATAAAAGAACTAAACTTTGCTGAGGTTCTCTTCTTCTGATTCCTTAGCGACAACGCTTGTTACGCAAGAATCAGACCAGACGTTTATAGCGGTTTCGAACATATCTAATATTGTGTAAAAAGGCAGTATGATACCCATCATATATGTTGAAACCCCCATGCTTGCTAAATACGCGGAAGACATAAAAAAACATCCCATAGGTACTCCGGCATTCCCGACTGCTGCGATGACGGCAAGGAATATCCAGCTGACATAATCTAGTTCTGCAAATATTACACCATTGCTCTGGGATACGAATAATACAGTGATATAGATGAATCCTGCGCATGCATTCATATTGATCGTAGTACATAGAGGCACGGTGATTGATGCAATTTTTTTATTTATCTTCAAATTGTTACTAACACAATGCATTGTAGTTGGCATTGTTGCGCTGGAAGATTTTGAAAAGAATGCTGTAATTAAAGCTGGGACCATTCCTTTGAAAGTTTGTGTTGGTGAAATACCTTTTATCTTTAAGAGTATAGGAAGTACCACAACTGTCTGCACTATGTTTGCGATAACTACTGCTGCGATATAGAAAGCAAGGCTTGAAATTGCAAAACCAGATTGCGTGTCTTTTATAAATGCAATCGCAAAAGCCCACATTACAAAAGGCATTAGCTTTAATACGAATATTGCAATTTTCATGAACAGCTCGAAGAAAGAGGTAAAGATCTGGTTAATGTTGGTTTTATACTGAGTATCTACAAATAGAGATGTAATGCCCATTAAAAGTGCAGAAAAAACAACGGCCATAATATTATTTTCAGCGAAAATATTCACTATGTTGGATGGAATGATATTGATCAAATATTTTGCAATGTTTGATTTTTTAATTTCTCCCAAGCTCGTATTTTCTATGATGCTGATATTTTCAACAAGAATGAATTGGTACACAAGCATAGCAATAATAGCTGCTATAAAAGTTGTGAGCAGGGTGTATTTTAAAGTTTTCCCAAGAATCATTTTCAAAGATTCTTTTGTATCTAGCTTTGTAATAGCTGCTGTAAGGGATAGGAAGATAATGGGCAAGCTGATAAACTGAAGTAAGTTTACAAATCCTTTAATGAAGTAAGAGGAAATGTCGTTTATTGTAGGGTTATTATAGTAACCTAATCCTACTCCAAGAATTAGCGAAAGCAGTATAGAAAAATTATATTTTTTATCAAAATGATTGTGCATTTTTTAATAAAACTTTGTTGTAAATGACTTGCAGTATAGGAAAATGGGTAGGATTAATCAAGCTACTTTGTTTTTTATGATTTCTCATAAGGTTGCACGAAGATTGCAGGTTCCTGATTAGAAGAATAGTATTCTGATTGGTGTGACTAAAATAACATTCAGGCATTTATCATTTTCTTCTTTGAAATATTGTGGACAAGGATGTAGAATATTTTATATTCGGCTTAGAAACCTTTTAGGAGAGAGTTGTGAGTAATAAAGCGGAGCATAAATATCATTTAGTAAATCCAAGCCCTTTACCGGCATTGGCGGCATTGGCATTATTCATATTGGCTATTGGAGGTGTGATGTTTATGCATGAATATAGATTTGGAATACCCACATTATTGGCGGGGTTTGCATCTATAGCTTCTGTGATGGCATATTGGTGGTACGAGGTTATTAGAGAGGGGCGCATTGATATGGCTCACTCGAGAGTTGTTCGTAAAGGTCTTAGCTTAGGGATGCTATTATTTATAATCTCTGAAGTGATGTTTTTCTTTGTATTCTTTTGGTCCTTCTTTAATTCAAGTTTATTCCCATCAGATATATTAAATGGAGAAGTATGGCCTGTAAAAAAAGGCGTATGGCCGCCTGAAGGTATAAAGCTTTTAGATGCTTGGAATATACCATTTTTAAATACATTAATTTTGCTTTTATCTGGCACAACAGTGACTTGGGCACATCATGCTTTAATAGACAATAAACAAGAAGAATTAGTGAAGGCATTATCTATCACCGTTGGACTTGGTGTTGTATTTAGTTTGTTACAAATGTATGAGTATCATCATGCAGAATTTCATTGGAAGGATGGGATCTTTGCTTCGAATTTTTATATGATTACTGGTTTCCATGGTGCGCATGTGATAATAGGAACAATATTTTTAGCTGTGTGTTTATACCGTGCTCGGGATGGGCATTTTGCTGAGGGTAGAGGGCATCTAGGATTTGAGTTTGCTGCATGGTATTGGCATTTCGTTGATGTGATTTGGTTGTTCTTATTCGTCTTTGTATATGTGATGGGCGGATAGCTTGCTTATGAAGAAAATCATTTTATTCTGCGCCATGCTTTCGATTCTTCTGGGGCTATCTGTTTGGCAAATATTTAGATTGCAGCATAAGAACCAAATTATAGAAACTATAAAAGAGAATAAAGAAATCATAGATATTTATTACTCATCGCAATTTCCATTTTATAAATATAAGAAAATTAGAGTTGAGGGGTTCTTCTCACCTAAAATAATATATTACTATCGATTACTAGGCAATAAACCAGGTTACGAAACATTGGTGCCATTAATAATGGAGGACCGCTCTGTCATACTTATAAGCCTTGGATGGTCTGAGAAGAAAAGAGATAGCAATATTTCGATAACAAAAAAGGAAATAGAAGGACGTTTGGTAGATTTATACAAGGGGAGCATTATGGGCCCAAGCAATAATATGCTGAAAAACGAGTGGTTTAGTTTGAACTATAAAGATATATCAAGCTATACTGGATTGAAGGTAGCTCCGTATTTAATACTGTTAAGTAAGCCAGATGATATGATGTCTGGAATGAAAACGGCATTTGATATCAGGAGTATTCCGAACAGGCATTTAGAATATTCAATAACATGGTTTAGTTTAGCATTAATTCTAACTGTTATTTTTATAATTGATTTTAAGAGAAGATAGGGATGAAAGGTTCATATTTACAATTAACAGATTTAGTAGAAAAAATAAGTCACTTGGAAAGCATTGCAGGGATTATGCATTGGGATTCCAGAACAAAGATTCCAGAAGGAGTAATGCCTTACAGGTCAGAAGAGTTGGCATTACTGCAAGACTTGTCACATAAAATTATGTCATCTAAGAGATTTGGAGAGCTGCTTGAAAATGTCCAAACTGCCAACTTAGGAAAATGGGAAAAAAAGAATTTGAGGCTTATTAGGAAGGGAAGAGATTCTATTCTTTCTGTTGATTCCAAGCTTTCAGAAGCTCTAACAAAAGCATCTATGGAGTGCGGCACAGTATGGGTAGAGGCACGTAAAAGAAAATCTTTCAAGCATATACTGCCTTCCTTTAAAAACCTGGTTAGCCTTGTAAAGGATACAGCAGATGCTAGGGCAAATTATTTACATACGGACACATATACCGCATTGTTAGATATATATGACCCTAACAGGAGTGTAGATGATTTGGAGAAGATAGTATATAGCTTAAAGAGCTTTTTACCTGGGTTTGTGAAGGATGTAGTAGAAAAGCAAAAAAGCTGGAAGAAAGAGGATATCAAGCCAAAAAAAATAGATGAATTTAAGCAGAAAGAGCTGAGTCTTTTCTGCATGAAGACATTGGGTTTTGATTTTAAGCTAGGTAGGTTGGATAAATCTGTACATCCATTCTGCGGGGGCGGAACAAGAGATGTTAGAATTACAACACGTTACGATGAAAGCAACTTTATATCTAGCTTGATGGGTGTTATTCACGAAACAGGGCATGCGATGTACCAACTAGGTCTTCCAGAAAAATATATCTTGCAGCCAGTTGGCGGTCATTTGGGAATGTCTGTGCATGAAAGCCAATCTTTGCTTATGGAGATACAAGTATCTCGTAGTAAAGAATTTTGTGAGTTCCTTGTGCCTCATGTGAAAAAAATCCTGGGTATATCAGGAAAAGGCTGTACGGCTGAAAATATGTATAGAATGAGAAATAAAGTAACTCCTTCTATGATACGAGTAGATGCTGATGAAGTTACATATCTTCTACATGTGATTTTAAGATTTGAATTAGAAAGGGATATTCTGAATGGTAGCCTGCCGTTAGAAGATCTTCCAGAGGCGTGGAATGATAAAATGAAAGAGTATCTAGGCGTTAAGCCAGAGAATGATGCAGAAGGATGTTTGCAAGATATGCATTGGTATAATGGAATATTTTGTTACTTCCCAACATACATGCTTGGTTCTATGCTGAGCGCTCAGTTTTTTGACAAAATGAAGGCAGAGAATAAAGATACTTTGGAGAATGTAAAATCTGGGAATTTTAAACCTATTGTGAAATGGCTGCGCAATAATATCCATTCGCAAGGTAGCTTAATGGACGTCTCTGAGCTGGTAACTAAAGTTACACAACGAGATTTGGATGTAGAGTGGTATAAAGACTTCCTAAAGAGTAAGTTTTTAGAAAACTAGTGCTCGATCAATGTTATTGTGGATATATGATCCAAATAGCTAAGTATAAGATTTTAATAATAGCAATCATGAACTAGAGGGTGCTATCTTAAGAGACTTGATGGAGAATTATATTGAAGTGAAAATCTTGAGAAGTTAGTCTTTGTCAAAATATTCTATGCGACTATGCATGAATGATTCTAGGATTAAGTAAAATACCGCAAGAGCTACTATATAGAAAGCAGGAGCATAAGGTATAGAGGTCGTGTCTACAAGATAAGTAGACATCACTGGAGTGAACCCTCCTATCAAGGTTATACCTATATTGAAACTTACAGCAACGCCAGAATATCTTAAAGATGTTGGGAATAGATCAGAGAAGTAAATATAGGTTGGCGTTAGTATGGCAGATGCAATCATTGCCATTAAAGTTAGCCCCCCAATAAGGGCATAGTAATTTGGTGTAGAGATCAAAATGAAGATTGGCACGTATAGTATGGCTATGACTACGGAGGTTACTCTTAGAAGCTTTCTGTATGTATATCTTTTAGACAAGATACCCCAAAAGGGCGGTAAAATAGCAAATATTAATGTTGTGTACATTAGCAATAAGAAAGAGGTGTATGGGCTCAAACTCATGAATTTTTGGAAATGCACAGAAAGGTAACCTTTGACTATATAGGAAACCCCAGAAGAAAATCCAGCAAAGCTTACTACTACAAGTACTTGTTTCCAGTATTTTGTAAACAAATTAAACAGAGGTACTTTATGTTTTTCCGATTCTTCTAATTTATTGAATTTCTCGGATTCTGGCAATGTTAGTCTCATATAGCTGATTATTACCCCAGCTAGACCACCTGCTATAAAGGCATATCTCCATGTGGCTTGATCCAATCCAACTGTTTTTGTAATAATCAAACCAACTATGCTTGCTATGATAATTCCAGAAATATTAGATGTTATTAGGAATCCACCTACGATATTTCTATCCATTTTCATTTGGTGTTCTAGTACATAAACAGCAGATCCAGCTCCTTCTCCTCCTATAAAGAATCCTTGTAGTAGCCTTAATATCAGCAATGATATCGGCGCAATAATTCCTATGCTGTTATAACTTGGCATTAAACCTATCCCAAAGGTGGCAATGGACATACCTGTTATAGTGAGGATTAATGATCTCTTTCTGCCTAATTTATCTCCTATGTGACCAAAGATCGCAGATCCTAGTGGTCTAGATAAAAAACCAGCTCCAAAAAGCGCTAATGTGAGTAGTATTTGATTGACACTCTCTTGGCTGGGAAAGAATGCTTGACCTATCTGCACTGCAAAAACTGCAAAAATTGAGAATTCGTAATACTCTAGGGTGTTACCTAGAATAGATGCAAGTAGTATTTTCCATTGTTTCATTCTAATTTCAATAATCTAGTTCAGGGGTGTTATTAGTCCAAACATAATGCAATAGCGTCATAAAGGAAATCTATTAAACCTATAAAAAAGAAAAGTGTCTAGAATCTTGAAAATAGGTTGTAAAAGAACAATGAATTATTAGGCGATTTTCTTTATTTGAGCCACTAGTCTGCTTATTCTTCTTGAAGCAGTATTTTTCTTCAAAGAACCTTTAGTAACATTTTTCATTATCTCAGATTGAGCTTGGGGGAAAAAATCTAAAGCAGATTTTTTGTCACCTTTTTCAATGAATTCAATTAATTTTTTTATAGTTGTTCTTAGTTTGCTTACAGCCATTCTATTAACTAGAGTGCGTCTCTCTGTTTTACGAATGGATTTCTTTGAAGACTTGTGATTAGCCATTTATCTGTTACTCGTTTTTGAAATTAACTAGGCGTTTTTTTACTTTGTTTTTGTGGGCGTGTCAAGCTAAAAGCGTGTATTTTTAATGTTAACGAAGAGTTTACCATTTTGCAGTATAATGGTATTAATTATCATATTTGTGAGGTTAGGGTATGAAAACTAGCGTTAAACTTTTCTTTTATGTTTGTGTCATAGTTTTTTTGGTCTAAAAGCTAAGCCTGAAGAGATTGTATAAAGGCAGCATTTTAAATAGTGTTTCTATAAAAATTACTTTGCTTTGGATGTTCCGCATAAAAAGTTAAATCCCCAAATAAACCCCCAAGAAATTTTGCGCAGAGCAATAAAGGCTATCTCTTAATGAGGTTTTGAGGTAGCTTTTTTGTACCCGTCGTGAAGGATAGGAGTCTACAGGAAAGCAGATTTTTTGATAAATATTTCAGATCTCAATAGAAAATAGTACGTTTGCTTTTTTGCGAAAACAAGATTTTTATAAGGAGCTCTGTGTGCTATTAATGGTATTCTATAGGCACAACTCTTTACTTCAAGTTGTTTTTCTCTATGAGGTCTATTTTATCTCGTAATTTTGCAGCTTTTTCAAACTCCAAATCCTCCGCTGCGGCAAGCATTTGTGTTTTAAGTAGTGCAATATAATCGGATGCATTTTTATCGGTCTCTGGATTAAAATCCTCAACTGCGCATCCCTCTTTTTCCTCTGAAAACATAGGTGCTGACAATTCTTTGATTATTGATCGTGGAGTAATGCCATGTTTTTTGTTATACTCCATTTGTGTGTTTCTTCTTCTCTCTGTTTCGCTGAGTGCTCTTTTTATAGATTGCGTGATAGTATCTGCGTATAGAATTACCTTTCCATCCGCATGTCTTGCGGCTCTACCTATTGTTTGAATCAAAGATGTTTCTGATCGGAGGAAGCCTTCCTTGTCCGCATCTAAAATTGCAACTAAAGAGCATTCTGGGATGTCTATCCCCTCTCTCAGCAAATTAATTCCAACTATTACATCTATATGTCCTTTTCTGAGGTCGTTTAGAATTTCTACTCTTTCTAGTGCGTTAACCTCGGAATGCAGATAGGATACCGCTATCCCTTGGTCCATCAGGTAATCTGCAAGCTTCTCTGACATTTTTTTTGTTAATGTTGTAACTAAGGTTCTCTGGTTTATTGCTATTCTCTTTTTAATTTCTTCTTTCAAATCGTCAATTTGATGTTCAACAGGTTTGATTTCGCATACTGGATCTAGTAACCCCGTGGGTCTAATGATTTGCTCTACAAAATTATTATCTACAAGATCTAGCTCATAATTTGCAGGTGTTGCAGATATAAAAACTGTTTGCGGGCGTATTTTATCCCATTCGTCAAATTTTAGGGGCCTGTTGTCAAGAGCTACGGGTAATCTAAATCCGTAATCTACAAGCTGGATTTTTCTTGCTCTATCTCCATTATACATAGCATGAAGTTGTGGAACAGTAATATGGCTTTCATCGACAAAAAGAAGGGAATCTTTAGGAATGTATTCAAATAACGTAGGAGGGGGTTCCCCAGGGGCTCTTCCTGTTAGATACCTAGAGTAATTTTCAATTCCTTTGCATGTATTAGTCTCAATCATCATTTCAATATCAAGTTCAGTCCTTTCTCTAAGGCGCTGAGCTTCTACTAGACGATTATTCCCATAGAGTTCATCTAAGCGTTTTTGGAGGTCCCGTTTTATATGTTCTATTGCTGCACTTACTGCTTCTTTTGAGGAAATGTAGTGGCTATTTGCATAGATCACTATTTTCTCCATCTTCTTGATTTTCTTTCCGGTGACAATATCAATCTCTGAAATTGAATCCACAATATTTCCAAAAAATTCAATTCTCCATGCTTTGTTCTGTATGTGAGGTGGGTATAAATCAAGAGTGTCACCACGCATTCTGAATCTACCTTGAAGCAATTCTAAATCGTTCCTTGAATACTGTAAGCTGACTAGCTCCTTGGAGAATTCGTTTCTATCTTTTTTAGCGCCAACAGTAAGGTCACTTGTCATAGAAGAATAAGATTCCGGAGAACCAAGCCCATATATACAAGATACCGACGCTACTATAATAACATCTCTTTCTTCAAACAAAGAGCGCGTTGCGGAGTGACGCATGATGTTAATCTGATCATTAATCGATGCATCTTTCTCTATATATAAGTCTCTCTTTGCGACATAAGCTTCTGGCTGATAATAATCATAATAGGAAACAAAATATTCTACATGACTCTCAGGGAAGAAACTCCTCATCTCCATATATAGTTGCGCTGCGAGAGTTTTATTAGGCGCCAGTATAAGAGCGGGCCTTCCTGTTTTCTTGATGACATTAGCCATGGTGAAGGTCTTCCCAGATCCGGTGACACCTAGCAATACTTGATCTTTCTTTTTTTCTTCAAGACCTTTGATAAGAGCAGAGATGGCGTAGGGTTGGTCTCCTGCTGCAATATATGCTGTATCTATTTTAAATTGACTTTTACTCATCTAATCTCATATCCTAAAATCTGCGTTGGTGCAGTATATAATAAAATAGGGAATTATGGGACAAAAAATTACAATATACACAAAGCAGGGGTGCCCCTTTTGTATAAGAGCAAAGGCATTTTTAGAAAGCAAAGGAGCAGATTACCAAGAAATAGATGTTGGTAACGATCCAGAGAAGCGCCAAAAGTTAACAGATAGATCTAATGGTCAAAAAACGGTCCCTCAAATCTTTGTTGGAGAACGCCATATAGGAGGGTGTGATGATTTGCTTGAATTAGATTGCATAGATGGAGTTGATAAGTTTTTGAAATAAAATAGTAAACAAAGCTTGTGGTTTTTGTGTCACAAAAAATCTGAAGTTTTTTTGAAAGTACCAACGGATAGTTTCTTAGTCCTTGTCTGGTAAGGAAGTAAGTGCGTATAATGTTTGTAACGATGCGCCACAATTTTGTTGGCGGGGGTTGGGTCTTTTTTGAAGGAAGATCGTTTTTTTTTAATTAAATTAGGTAATGTTATGATGAAACAAAAGTTACTTGCAACAACAGCTTTAGTTAGCTTAGTTGCTGGAAGTGCATTTGCTGGTGGACCTGCTCCATCAATGCACAATGATATGAGCGTGAAGATCGGGGGTCAGTACGATGCTAAACTTATTTTTAGAGACTTAAAAAACAAAGGTCTTACTAGGCTCACAGCAAATAATAAAAACTTTGCTCTCGATACAGAAGCTCGAATTTTTGTTGAAGCAAAAAACTCTACTGCTAAAGGATTAGAGTATGGTGCACATATTGGCCTTGGAGCACAAACTGTTAGTTCTTCAAATCCTAACTCAGCACTAAACAGAAGTTGGTTGTGGATGGAGCATGCGGACATGGGTCGTGTAGAATTAGGTTCCAACAACGATGTGTCTGAGTCAATGAGAATTGGTGCCGATAGAGTTGCAACAGCAACAGGTGGTATCTCAGGTGATTGGTTCAAGATTCTTAACACAGAAGTGTTTGGCGTCGCTAGTACCGCTTCTTTTGCTGAATTCAATTTGACTCCTTGGAACGTTGGTGACAATGCACTAGACTTTGAAACTCTCACTAATAACGCTATTCAAGAGAAAGCTCGTAAGATTAACTACTATTCACCTAAAATGAATGGTTTCCAAATTGGTCTTTCTTACACACCTGATTCAGCAAACTTAGGTTCCGCTTCTTCATTACCTCGCGTAGCAGCAGCTGGTGCTGCAGCAGCTGGTGCACATAATGTAGTATCTGCTGGTCTTGCTTGGGAAGGTACTATGGGTAATGACATTGCTACATCTTTATCTGCTGTAATGATGCAAGGTAAAGTGAGAAATGACACCAATGGTATTCAATCCAACAAAATCTCTGCTTTTGACATAGGTGGTATGATGTCACACAAAAAGATGAAGGGTGCTGTATCTATTGGACGCACAGGTAAAACTGGATTCCAAAGACCTATTGCTAATATTTCAAAAGGTTACTATGCAACAGCTGGCGCAAGCTATGAGTTTGATAAAGTTGTAACAAGTCTAACGTATATTTACGGTAAGAAGAGCAAAAACAAATCTCACGTTTTCTCTTTAGGTGCAGATTATCATCTAGCAGCAGGAATTATGCCTTATGCTGAATTAACTCACTTTGACGCAAAATTGACAAACACCGGTGGTCTTCTGGATAGTGTTGCTGGTGGGGCTGGTACATCTACCGCTGCAACAATTACCGCAGCAGCAGAAACTAATAATAAAGCAAGTGGTACAGCGTTTATCATGGGTACTAAGTTAAGCTTCTAGTTTTGTTAGAATCTTAAGAGTAAAAAGGGTGGCTGTTACAGCCACCCTTTTTTATTGCTTGCTTCTGTTTTTCAATTTTTTATGCATCTATATAAGATGCGTGATTTGACTAATTTTCCTAAAACCCTTCATAACTTGAAACAGAGCTCTTTCCTGATATGGGGGACTCCAAGCTGTTTCGATCTACGACAATGCTCTCATGGCTTAAATCAGAGCTTTCTCCTGATATGGAGGACTCCAAGCTGTTTTGATCCACAACAACGCTTGTGAGATCATTGCTTTGGGGGAGTGCGTCCCCTGATGTTTGGGAGCGTGAGTTTCGCTCTAAGAGTAGTCCGAATGTTTGGGATAGTAAGTCACGCTCTAAGACTAGTGCAATGCCTCCAAGAACAAGGGTAAGAGCAGTAATAGATAGATTAATGATTTCTAGGGTGTTCGGTTTTTCATCTTCTTGTAGAGCCATCACCTGTACTTCTAGAATACCTAACCTTGCTAATATATCGCTATCTTCTGTTGATCCACGTGTGGAGCTTCCTATAATCGAGTCAGAGGTAGGGGTGTCTTGTGCAAGTTCAAACATAGAAGTAGAGCTAGATGTTGTGATGCTATTACTTGTACTAGTAGTGCCTGTTTCAGTGGTTGCTGTCTCTGTGGTCAGTGGCGCTGCTGGCCATTCCATTGTATTTAAGAATGTAAATGTTTTTGAAGATAGATGTAAGCTATCTACACTAGGGCAATTGCCAACGAACCCAGTTATGGATATATCTGGCTTGCCATCTCCATTAAAATCACCTACCGCTATACTGGATCTGCATGGTAATTTTCCATGTGAAGTGAGTTCTGTGCCTTCGATAATTGTTCTAAAGGGCGATTCAAAGGAACCATTTCCTAGCCCTTTTGCAAATAACATTATAGAGTCTTGTGAATATATAATTAGGTCATCATTACCATCTCCATCAAAATCTGCGGATGCTGTATGGTAGGAATGATTAGGTGCTACACAGTCATAACCTGCCTTACAGCGTATTTCTTGTTGCAATGCTTCTGAAAAACCTGTTGGCATCTTGAGCCTCATAAATAATATTTAAGAAGCGTTATCTCCAAGTCTATATGATTTTATTGTATGTCTTTTTTTTGGTTAAATCAACTTGGGGTTATTGATGCTCATTAACATTTGGAGCGTTAAGTTGTGACTTTAGGTGTTTTTATACAACACGCATATTCTAATTGATCTGGTAGTGATGTGATAATTTTTACAAATCAGACCAACAGAAGGGATGGCGGTGCAACGTTTATATAGGGTATGAATCTGCATTTTTAGTTTAGTGTACTAAGTAGGGATTTTACAAATTTCTCCATGTAGTAGCTGCGTTCTTGCGGGTCTTTCAAGTTTTTCATCACCACAATTCTGTTATTTGGCTTAATATTGATTTTCTCGGGCCTTCTTAGGATGAATTTTAATATCTTATCAGCTAGCTTTTCGCCGCCATCTATAAAGGTGATTGCGAATCCTTTTTCGCTAGCATCTATTTTGGAGATATTGCATTTATAGCATAGATTTTTGATTGTGATGATATTAAGTAAATTCTCCATCTCTACCGGCAATTCTCCAAATCTATCGTTCATTTCAGCTGCGAAGGATTGAATTTCTTCTTCTCCCTGCAAATCCCCAATACGGCGGTATAGGGTAAGCCTTAGATCAAAATCTGCGACATAATCCTCGGCTATAAACACCTCTGTTCCTAGATTAATCTGCGGTGTGAATTCTGGCTCTGGTTTTGTTTTTTCTTTTCCAACTTTAATTTTGTTTATCTCTTCAGTCAGCATATTTTGGTATAACTCTACCCCGATATCCTTGATATGACCTGACTGTGCTTCGCCAACCATATTCCCATATCCTCTGAGATCCATATCATGTGAGGCAATTGAGAATCCAGCTCCTAGATGGTTGTTCTTCTGCAACACTTCTAGCTTTGTAAGAGTTGTTTCTTTTATAGCCTTATTGCTTGCAAAGGTAAAGTATACAAAAGACTCTATATTGCTTCGACCAATCCTACCTTTTATTTGATACATTTGGCTTAGTCCAAAATAATCTGATTTATGTACGATCATCGTATTTGCAGTCGGTATATCTATACCCGATTCAATTATTGATGTGCATAGTAAGATATCAAATTTACCATCGCAGAAATCCCCCATAATTTTATCGATAGCAGTAGGGGGCATTTTTCCATATACCACTTCTATTTTGAGGGAAGGCGTTATACGGGATAGGAGTCTTTTTATATCTTCCAAGTCGCTTATGCGCGGACAGATATAGAAGCTTTTTCCATTTCGCTGGTGCTCTTTTATCAGTGCCTCTTTAATGATAAGTTCATCAAATTTTGTGATGACTGTTTTAGTGTTGATCCTATTTACCGGAGGTGTTGAGATTACGCTTAAATCTTTTAGTCCTGTAAGTGACATCTGCAATGTACGTGGTATAGGCGTTGCAGAAAGAGTCAGTATATGGATATTCTCCTTGAATTTCTTTAGCTTTTCTTTTTGCGCGACTCCAAAATGTTGCTCTTCATCAATTATCAGCAACCCTATATCCTTAAACTTTATCCTATCATTCAAAAGTGCATGCGTGCCTATTACAAGATCTGCTCGTCCTTCGTCTATAGATTCAATATTTTTCCTAGTGTCTTTTGCTGAAACTAATCTGGATAGTTGAACCACATTAATTTGGAATTTCTCCAAGCGTAATTTAAATAACTTGAAATGCTGTTTAGCAAGTAGGGTGGTGGGGCATATTAGAGCAACTTGTTTTCCAGCTTTAATTGCTATGAAGGCAGCTCTTATTGCAACTTCGGTCTTCCCAAATCCTGTGTCACCGCAAACTAGCCTATCCATAGCTTTAGCTCTTCCCAAATCTTCTTTAACAGCATTGATTGCGTTGTCTTGGTCCTCTGTTTCTACATATGGGAAGGTGCTGCAAAATTCCTCATATAAGCCAGGCATAATCTCTAGCTTGTCGGCAGTTTTTTGATGTCTTTGTGCGGCAATTTGCATTAGATATGCAGCAGATTTTTTTACCTTCTCTTTTGCCCTTTCCCTCTTGATAGCCCATGTGTTTGTTCCTAAAGAATCTAATTGCGCTGTGCTATCTTCAGATCCATATTTTGTGATCAGGTTGATATTCTCTACAGGTATGAATAGTTTGTCTTTCCCCGCATATTCCAACTTTATACATTCATGCTTTGTATAGGATAGATCTATTGTTTCTAAGCCTTTAAACCTAGCGATTCCATACTCGTGATGAACAACTAGCTCGTACATAGCAAAGCTTGCTGGTGCTGAATTATTTTTGACTTGGTTGCTACGCTTTTTCGTAAGTTTTGATATAGCATTGCCAAATATATTTTTCTCTGTGATGAAGGAATATTCAGGGCAAAGATATCCTTCGTCAATGGGGCTAACTATTACATGAAGCAAGGGTTGAAAAGACTCTGGAATGTTTTCGCATATTTTATGCACAATATCATGATCTTTCATGATTTTTCCAAGACGCGCTTGCGACCCTTTTGTGAAAGCGGAAAGGATTATATTTTTATTATTTTTATATTCGTTAATCAAATATTCTTTGAAGAGTTTGATCTTATTTCCTTGGTTCTTTTGGGAAAGTATTTTGAAATTTGGAGGTGTAGATAGGGGTAAGCTTTTTAGTGACCCAGGTTCTTCTGACAGAGATAAAGATATCACATTCTTTTCGCTAATGATTTTTTTATAACTATTCATTGTTATCCAAAGGTATTCTGGGGGTAATATGGATGCTGGTAGATCTGAAGCCCCTTTTCTCTCTTGATATGCATTCTCTATTTTTTTGAATATATGCTCTGAATCTTTATCTGTGAATCTATCAAATACAAGGATCGGCTTGTTAAGGTAATCTAAAATCGTAGATGTCTTATAAAACAAAGGAAGAGATTGTTCGATTGCATTTACTTTTATACCTTGTCGAAGATTTTCGAATATATTTAGATCTTGAATTTTTGGACCCGCAATATTGAGAAGGTTATTTTTGAATTTACTAGTATATTCATCATTCAATATCAACTCGCTAGATGGTATTATGGTTATGGAGTTTATTTCATGTAAGGAAGTCTGAGTCCCTGCATCAAAAGTTTTAATTTTTTCTATCTGGTCTCCAAAGAAATCAACTCTATATCCATGCTTTTCGCCATTGGTAAAGATATCAACAATGCCTCCGCGTACAGAAAATTCTCCAGGCTCATTTGTTGTAGAGGACCTGGTGTAATTATTAGATACTAAGAAATTTAA
Organism: Rickettsiales bacterium; assembly: GCA_047404135.1. Taxonomy (GTDB): domain Bacteria; phylum Pseudomonadota; class Alphaproteobacteria; order Rickettsiales; family JABSSG01; genus JAHZKS01. The sequence continues at coordinate 39,357 of JBDOIT010000002.1, read as the reverse complement.
AAGCTCTTCACGATCAATGTAATCTCCTTTTGAAAGTATCATAGTATTTTTATTCAAAATATCTTTGGAGATCGTTTTCTGTATGATTGCTTCTATAGAAGTTACAATGATATTTTGTTTGGATTCGGAGATCGAAGAAAGGGCATGAATTCTATTCTCTAGTATATTTTTTGAAGGGGACACTAGGTCGTAGGGGGTGGAATCCCACCCTGGAAATAAAAGTGTATTAGGTTTAAAAAACTGAACCTCTGTTGCTATTTTTAGAGCTCTGTTATTATCTGAAGTAATTATGATGATATCTGGATCTTGTGCAGCAGAAAGCTTATCAGTGAAATATCCATAGGATCCATCAACTATATTCCCTATTTGTATGGATTTATTATTGGTGAAAATTTTTTCAAGCAAGGGTTACGACCTGTTATATTTTGAGCTTACTTACTAAAGCTTTGTATTCTGTAGGGATGTTTTTTTCTTCAATAACCCATTCCCGGATTTCTAACTCGTTTTCATTTAGGAAGTTCTCAAACTGCTCAACTTCTTTGTCGCTCAAATTATCAAAGTATTCGTGCATGAAATTTGTGAAGATCAAGTCCATTTCCTTGCACCCTCTATGTTTGCTGCGGTAGAGCAGTTTTTTTCTTAAAACTTCGTTCATATAAATATATTTAAAATCATGTTGTATCTTATAGCATCTAGGTAGATTTTTTTCAATGAACCTGTGCTGTTTTAAAAAGCTATTATTGTATATTCGTAGATAAAATTGGTTTTGAGTGAGGTGATTACCCATCTTGACCTCACGCAATTTCTACAATACAAGTGGATTGCATATTCGAATAGCGTAATAATGTTGGTTATTCATGATGAATGACAAAAGAATTTTTACATATCCCCTCATACCCCAAGGCTTTGTTAGAGCCCATATGCTAGATTCTGCAAACTTCAATTATGAATAGGCACCTACTAGTGCAGGAGCAGAATATGTAATACTCGGTAAGTCAAGCCTTGATGATATAGATTTCTCTTAAGACTGAGAGGTAAGTTTCACAAAAGATTAAAAAAATGTTTACTATCGCGGGATAATGATGCATCCTTAGGCATCTAATATTTCTAGGGAATCCCTAGCCCTATGTTTGTTGAAAATATTATTGTTAATTAGTTATGGATGGTTCAATCAAAGAAATTTCTCCTATAGAGGCTTGGGAAATGTTAGGTTCACAAATAGATTCTATTTTGGTTGATGTGCGTGCTCTTGATGAAATAAAAACACTAGGTTATGCAGATATTACCTCTTTTAATAAAAATGTTGTTTTGATTCCGTGGATAAATGATTTAGTATCTAGGGATGTGAATGAGAATTTTTTGACTGATTTAGATAGGAAGGTTCCAAATAAAGATGCAAAAATTATTTTTATGTGTAAAGCGGGGATGAGGTCTTTTGATGCCGCGATGGTGGCTGTAAATGGTGGATATACTTCTTGTTTTAACTTAGCAACAGGATTTGGCCAGGGTGTTGGAGATTCGGGTTGGAAGTCTATCAAGTTGGCGTGTAAGGAATATGTCTAATTTAGTAAAAGATAGGGCGGTGACAGTGGCAGTTACACCGACTATAAATGATGGTCAAATGATATGGTCTATTGTCCAGGATGATTTGAAGCAAGAATTTGGTGAAGACACATATAAAAGTTGGATTAGTAAATTGGAATGTACGGGCTTTAATGCTAGTGCTGTGAGTTTCCATGTGCCGACCCGATTTATCAGAGATTGGGTGAGAACTCATTATGAGAAGAAGATACTGAAATCTTGGCAAAAGCATAATAGCAGCATTAAAAAAATCAGCATTGTTATCAATAAGCCAAAAACATCTACCCCTGCAAGTGTCTCAGAATCTTCTGGTAAACCTCATCGGGCTGTTGATGCAGAAGAGGAGAGGGGTCAGTTCTTCCAAGCATCTTTAGATGGTCGCTATAGATTTGATACATTTATTGCTGGGCCGTCAAATGAATTTGCTTATGCTGCTGCAAGGGCTGTGTCTGAGACTAAAAAAGTTCAACCTGGTTCTAACCCTTTATTCTTATATGGAGGGGTTGGTCTTGGTAAAACGCATTTGATGCACGCAATAGCGTGGCATATCAAAGAAACAAATACGAAGAGAAAGGTTGTTTATATTTCTGCAGAGAAATTCATGTATCAATTCATTAAAGCCTTGCGTACTAATGAGATGATGAAATTTAAGGATATATACAGGTCTGCTGACGTTTTGATGGTAGATGATATTCAGTTTATCTGTGGGAAAAACAGTACTCAGGAAGAGTTTTTTCATACATTGAACACATTGATCGATAATAATAGACAGATTGTTATCTCAGGAGATAGGTCTCCTTCTGATCTTGAAAATATGGAAGATAGAATAAAATCTAGACTTGGATGGGGGCTTGTTGCTGATATCCATAATACTACATATGAGCTGCGTCTAGGAATCCTACAGTCCAAGGTAGAACTTATGGATATCAATGTTCCAAAAGAGGTTCTTGAATTTTTAGCTTCTAAGATTGCTTCTAATGTTCGTGAGTTAGAGGGGGCATTGAATAAGGTGATTGCTCATACAAATTTGACTAAGCAAGTGATTACGCTTGCTAGCACACAAGATATATTGAGAGATCTTTTGAGATCTAATGAAAGAAGTATTACGATAGAGGAGGTGCAGAAGAAGGTTGCCGAGAGATACAATCTAAAGGTATCTGATATGTATTCCTCAAAAAGATCTAGAAATATCGCAAGACCAAGGCAAATTGCGATGTATTTGTCAAAATCTCTTACCTCGCACAGCTTGGCTGAAATAGGCAAGAAATTTGGCGGTAAAGATCATACAACTGTAATGCACGCTATAAAAAAAGTTGAAGATCTGCTGAAAGAGAACAAAGAAGTGTCGGAAGACGTAAGGTTATTAATGAAGGTAATGCAATGTTATTAGAAGAAGAAAAGACTGTTATTTCTGAGGACTTCAGTATCAGAGTTAACAAATCTGGTTTTGCTAGTGTTTTATCCCATGTTCAATCGATTGTGGAAAGAAGGAACATCGTTCCTGTACTTTCTAATGTTTTGATAGAAGCTTCTGGTGGCAAATTAAAGCTTACAGCAACTGATATGGATATCATCGTATCTGAAAAGATAGAGGCTACCGTTACAAAGTCTGGTGCTATTACTGTAGATGCTCATATGCTTTATGATATTGTGCGTAAACTTGAAGATGGTTTAGACATAAAGATTGATTTTGATTCCGCAAAGAAAAAGGTGAATTTGCTTTCTAGTAATTCAAAGTTCTCTCTTTCTGTGCTTTCCGCTTCAGATTTTCCAAAATTAGATGACGATATATATGGTGGGGAGTTTAATGTGCAATCAAAGGAGTTAAGAAGCCTTATCGATCAATGTAAGTTTGCAATCTCTGCGGAAGAAACAAGATATAATCTGAACGGAGTTTTTATGCATTTCTTTGAGGGACATTTTAGAATGGTTGCGACAGATGGTCATAGGCTTTCATGTGCAGATGGGAGTGAATCCGCTTCTGTTGAAGGCTTTGAGGGTATTATTATTCCTAAGAAATCCATATTAGAGATCAGAAAGATTATTGATTCAATTGAAGGCGAGGTTAAAGTTTCTGTTTCTGAGAATAAAGTAAAGATCAGCAATGGCAACTTTGTTTTTGTGACTAAACTTATCGGCGCGAAATTCCCTGACTATCAGAACTTGATGCCTGAAGATAACCATATTACTTTAAAGATTCCCACTAAAGAATTCTCAAAAGCAGTAGATAGGGTTTCTACAATTACAAATGAAAAATTCAAAGGAATTAAATTTGAGTTAAGTGGTAGTGAATTCCATATTAGCTCTAAAAATAACGATGGCAGTTTTGCAACAGAGAAGATTTCCGTGGAATCTGGAGAGCATAAATTTGAAATAGGGTTCAATGCTAGATATATCAGTGATGTTATGGGAGCAATTAAAGGAGAAGAGATAATATTAAAGTTTAAAGATAATTTCTCTCCAGCTGTCATGTTGGATGTGGCAAATGACAAATTCCAATATATCATCATGCCAATGAGGGTTTAATGTTTGATGTCTTCAGGCATAATCAAATCTCAGGTTATATCTCTATCGCTCAGGAACTTTAGAAATTACCTATCCGTAGACTTTGAACCAGAATCAGACTTCTCAATTATTCTTGGTCCTAATGGAGTAGGAAAAACCAATATATTAGAAGCGATCTCTATGCTTTCTCCGGGGAGGGGGCTTCGTGGGTCTAAAACTTCTGATATTGAATACTTTGAAGGGAAGGGATATGGTTGGTCAGTATCTGCTGATATCAAGGGCTCTCGTGCTCTCTCTAGGATTAATACATTTGCGGATGGGGAGTGCGTCAAGCGATCAATAGAAATTGATGATAAGAATGCAAGCCAAGCGGATTTGTCTCGGATGCTTAGCATTAGCTGGCTTGTTCCGCAAATGGGCCATATCTTTATTGACAGCTCATCTGCTAGGAGGAAGTTCTTAGATCGCATGGTATCCAATTTTGATCCTAGCCATACAAAAAACATATATTCCTACGAACATCACATGAAGGAAAGGGCAAATCTTCTAAAAAATGACAATTACGATGAGACGTGGATGAGGGTTATTGAGAGAAAAATGTCTGAATCAGGTGTAATGATTGCTACATCAAGGGTTCAATTCGCTGAAATGGTTATGGAAACCTTGGGTGTGATGAAATATAAAATACCAGAATTCTCTATGAAAATAGGAGGAATGATTGAAGAAAAAATCTATAGAATGCCTTCTGTGCAAATAGAAGATGAATTTTACCGTGTTTTGAGAGAAAATAGGTCTCTAGATGCGCTATCAAAGCGTACTAATGCTGGTATTCATCGATCAGATCTGCTAATATACAAAGCAGATTGTGGTACTAGAGCGGACATGTGTTCAACGGGTGAGCAGAAATTTCTTCTGGTGTCGGTTTTTTTGACTGAGATAGTGGCGCAAATTAGGCATAAAAAGAAAATGCCAGTGATATTACTTGATGATGCGTCTGCTCATTTAGATAGGAAATCTCAAGAGGTATTTCTTAAAATTGTAAAAGATATAGGTGCGCAAACTTGGATTACCTCAACATTTATAGAAAATTTTGATTTTCTTAAAGGTAATGCTGAGTTTTATAAAGTAGAAAAAAACAAAATAATGATTCGTGGGTATGAGTAAAACTATGGAAGGAGGGAATAAAAAAGAAAGTTACGGCGCTGATTCAATCAAAGTACTGAAGGGACTTGAGGCTGTGAAAAAAAGGCCTGGTATGTATATCGGTGATACCGATGATGGGTCAGGTCTTCACCACATGGTTTATGAGGTGATGGATAACGCCATAGATGAGTCTTTAGCAAAGCATTGTGATAAAATAAGAGTAATTTTGAACCCAGATGGTTCCGTATCTGTTGAGGATAACGGTCGTGGTATTCCTGTGGATATGCATGAGGAGGGTAAATCTGCTGCAGAGGTTATTATGACTCAGCTTCACGCAGGTGGTAAATTTGACCAGAACTCATATAAAGTTTCTGGTGGTTTGCACGGTGTGGGTGTGTCTGTGGTTAACGCGCTTTCAAAATGGTTAGAGCTTACTATTTGGAGGGATGGAAAAGAACATTTTATTAGATTTGAAGACGGTGATTCAGTGGCACCTTTGGCTGTTAAAGGGGAGTCGGGCTATAGAACTGGTACAAAAGTTGTATTTTACCCATCTGAAGATACATTCAATGGTATTGAATTTAATTATGGAACATTAGAGCATAGATTCAGAGAGCTAGCATTTTTGAATTCTGGTGTGTATATCGTCCTAGAAGACCATAGAGGTGAAGAGAAGAAAGAAACTGTTCTGAACTATCAAGGTGGTATCGAAGAGTTTGTTAAATATATTGATAAGACAAAAAATGCTATTCATGATCCTATCGTGATTTGCTCTGAAAAATCCGATATTGCAGTAGAGTTGGCGATGGAATGGAATGACAGTTACCATGAAAATATTTTGTGTTTCACAAATAACATTAGACAAAGAGATGGCGGTACTCACTTAGCTGCTTTCAAAGCTGCTCTTACTCGTACTATAAGTAAGTATACAGATAAAAACTCCTCCGGTAATAAGAAGCAAAAATTAAACTTAACTGGAGATGATTCGAGAGAAGGGCTGAGCTGTGTATTATCTATAAAAATTCCGGATCCAAAATTCTCATCACAGACAAAAGATAAGTTGGTTAGTTCTGAGGTAAGGCCAGCGGTGGAAGGTATTGTTGGTGAAAAATTAGACCAGTGGTTTGAAGAAAACCCATCTGAAGCAAAGGATATTATCGCTAAAATTTCTGAAGCAGCTGTAGCAAGGGAAGCAGCAAGAAAAGCAAGGGAATTAACTAGAAGAAAGGGAGCTCTTGATATATCTAATTTGCCAGGTAAGTTGGCGGATTGTCAGGAAAAAGACCCAGCTAAATCTGAAATATTCATAGTTGAGGGAGATAGTGCGGGTGGTTCTGCAAAGCAGGGGCGTAGTAGATTTTTCCAGGCTATTTTACCTTTGAGAGGTAAGATCTTGAATGTGGAGCGTGCACGTTTTGATAAGATGCTTGCATCTGATTCAATAGGTACGTTGATTACGGCTCTTGGAGCTGGTATTGGTAAAGAAGATTTCAATATTGAAAAAGTGAGATACCATAAAATAATCATCATGACTGATGCCGATGTTGATGGATCTCATATACGTGCTCTATTGCTAACTTTCTTCTATAGACAAATGAGAGAAATTATCGAAAGAGGATATCTGTATATAGCTCAACCGCCTTTATATAAAGTGAAAAAAGGTAGTAAGGGGGTTTATATAAAAGATGACAAGGCGCTACATAAATATCTCTTCTCAGGAATTTTAGAGGATGTTGAGGTTGTTGATGGTTCCCATAAGAGGCAAGAATTAGATTTAAAAGTCTTCTTAGAGACTGTAATAAAATATAAAGATCTTGTTCTCAGTATGTCTAAGAAAATACCAGGCAAAGTGTTGGAGAATTTATCTATCGAGGGATTCTTCGATCTAAAACAAGTGGACGCAGATAAGCATTCTGCATGTTTGGATAAGGTGGTTGCGAGGTTAAAAGATCAAGAAGATGATCCTTATAATGTTTATTGGTCTCATGCTAATATAGGCGAGGGTATTACTGAGCTTAAGAGGACTATTAGAGGCATAGATGAGATTCATATGTTTGATGAGGAGTTCTTGCAGCAGCCAGATTTCAAGAGGCTGATTGCATTAGGGCATGAGATTAATAAGAATTTCTTGAATGGCTGTCATATTCGCTTCAAGCATGATGGGAAGACATTTGCTGTAAACACCCCTACGGAATTCTTTAATACTCTATTTGCGTTGAGCAAGAAGGGTATTAGTTTGCAGAGATTTAAGGGTCTCGGCGAGATGAATGCTGACCAATTATGGGATACTACTTTGAATCCTGAACACAGGACACTATCTCAAATAACAGTAGAAGATTTTGATGAAGCTGAGGAAATTTTCTCAACTCTAATGGGAAGCGTTGTTGAGCCCCGTAAGGAATTTATCAGAATGCACGCCGATGAAGCAAAGAATGTAGACGTTTAGTCTGATAATTGCTTTATAGTTTCGTGTATATGGATAGGTGCTGGGCACTCTAATTCGTAGTCTTCTCCTTTTAGGCCTTTTATTCTCATAAGCACGGCCGCAAGGTGAAGCTTTCTCTTGTGTTTTAATGTGGTTATTATTGATCTAGTTCCACCATATTTTGTGTCTCCTAATATAGGCGCAGACAGCATTTCAGATGCATGCACTCTGATTTGATGCATTCTTCCTGTTAGTGGGCTGAATTCAACTAAGGAAACGTTGTTTTTGTATGTTTCTAGAACTTTATAGTTAGTGATTGCCTCCTTCCCATTCTCGGATGAGGAAACTTTCTCGTAATCTCCAGATGTGTTTTTGCTAAGGAAAGATTTAAGGGTTCCTGATTTTTTTGTGATTTTACCAGCAACTAAAGCAATATATGTTTTTTCGATAGTTTTTTCTTGAAAATGAGTCATCAATATTTGCGCAACTTCTTTAGTTCTCGCTAGAATCAACAACCCACTCGTATGCTTATCTAATCTATGAACTATCCTTGGTGTTTCTTCTGATTCTGCTACGAGCCCTGGTAATATGTCACTTATACTAATTTTGATTTTTGTTCCACCTTGAACAGCAACATCAAAGGGCTTGTTTAGAGCTATGATATTCTTATCTTTGAAGATAATATTATATTTTATTGTCTCTAGAAGTTTGTCATAGAGAGATTTATTGGGTTTTGCCTCCTCTCTTTCTTGTAGCGAGAAGTGATGAATGCTGACTTCATCTCCATTTTTTATGAGGTAATTATGAGTGGTTTTTTTCCCATTCACCTTGACATCCTTTTTTCTCACAAGTTTTTGTACTAAAGAAAATGGAATACTATACTTTTCTTTGAGGAATTTATCTAAACGTGTGCTTTCTTCTTTTGTTTCTATCTGTATTTTCATGTATTAAAGATTTTTTTATTGTTTTTATAAAAAGAGCAAAGTTTCTTTGACTTAATTAGTTTTTTTATGTATTATGCTCCCTCAGAATAACTTTTCACCGATTCAGAAGGATAGATTGATTATGGGTAATTTGTCAATTAAAGCAGATTTAAGAAAAAAACTAGGCACAGGACCTACGCGTGCTGTTAGAAGATCAGGTAAAGTACCTGGTGTTGTTTATAGTAAAGGCAAAGAAGGAGTGGCTGTTGCGATTGACGCAAAAGATGCTTCTTTGGTATGTAACAGATTTGATTCTATGACAAATGTTGTGGAGTTAAAGGCTGGAGATAAGGTATACAAGGTTCTTGCTAGGCAAATTAGCTTACACCCTGTAACTGATTCAATAGAACATGTTGATTTCTTTGCTCTTGACGGTTCAGATGAAATTTCTGTTGATGTTCCTATCAGAATATTGGGTAGAGAGAAATCAGTTGAGATTAAAAGAGGTGGAGTAGTTAACGTTGCTAAGCGCTCATTAAGATGTAGAGTAAGTGCAGATAATATTCCTGAAGCTATAAATGTTGATGTTTCAGAGGTAAAAATGGGTACTCCTGTGACTCTTGGTGAAATTTCAATACCATCAGGTGTTAACTTGGTTGACAAGGACTTAAAGCAAACAGTTCTTAAAATCACAGGTAAGAGATCTATGGCTGCTTCTGATGCTGAAGAAGAAGGCGGAGAAGAGACAGCTGAAGGAGCAGAAGAGAACAAAGAAGAGAACGCTGCTGCACAAAGTAAGTAATTCATTATGTATCTGGTTGTTGGGTTAGGGAACCCTGGAGAAAAATATAAACTTACCAGACATAATGTAGGATTTTTGGCGGTTGACTCTCTTGTGCAATCTTACGGATTTAGCTCAGAGAACTCAAAATATAATTCAGATTTCTTTAAAGGAACTATAGGTGACCAAAAGATTTTGGCCATTAAGCCTATGACCTTTATGAACGAATCTGGTAAAGCTGTTTCTGCTTTTTCCAATTTTTATAAAATTCCTGCTGAAAATATTATAGTTTTACATGACGATATAGACTTGGATTTGGCTAAGATAAAAATAAAAATTGCCGGAGGTACTGCTGGACATAATGGTTTGAGGTCGATCAATAGTATGGTTTCAAATAAATATACCAGAGTAAGAATAGGAGTAGATCACCCACAAAATAAAGACTTGGTTTCCAAATATGTGTTAGAGGATTTCTCTAAGGGCGAATTTGGAGCCATAAACAATGCTTTGGATAGGATATCACAATTATTTCCTGAAATTCTAGAAGGAGATAATGATATTTTTGGAAGTGAAGTTAATCAAATAAATAAAAACTAGGAAAATGGGATTTAAATGCGGAGTTATAGGTCTGCCTAATGTAGGTAAATCGACATTATTTAATGCAATCACAGGGACTGTATCTGCAGAAGCTGCAAACTATCCATTCTGTACAATAGATCCTAATGTTGGAAGGATATCTGTGCCTGATGATCGTTTAGATACTTTGTCTGATATAGCGGGGTCGGCTAAGAAGGTTCCTACTTTTATAGAAATGGTTGATATTGCTGGATTAGTTAAAGGAGCAAGTAAAGGTGAGGGGCTTGGTAATAAATTCCTCGGGAATATCAGAGAAGTAGACGCCATTATACATGTAGTTCGTTGCTTTGAAGATCAAGATATTATTCATGTTGAGGATACCGTTGATCCTTTGAGAGATATAGAGCTTATAGAAACAGAGCTGATTTTAGCAGATTATGAGGCTTTATCTAAAAGTTTAGAGAAATTCAAAAATAAAAATAAATTCACTAAAGATGGAGAAGTTATTGCTGATATTGAGTTGATGGAAGAATGCCTTGAGTTGCTAGATAGAGGAAAACCTGCTAGAGACGCATTAAAATCTGGATCAGAAGAGAATCGCCTAAACAGGCTTCAACTTATTACTAGTAAGCCTTATTTCTTTGTGTGCAATGTGTTAGAAAGCGAAGCTGCGGAAGGAAATGAGCATTCTTCTAAGGTTCTATCTATGATATCGGATAGATGTGTTTCCGGGATCATTATTTCTGCAAGAGTAGAAGAAGAAATCAGTGCTTTAGAAGATTTAGAAGAGAAACAATTTTTCCTTGAGGATTTAGGGTTGAAAGAATCTGGGTTGGATAGAATAATAAAATGTGGTTTCGAAACTTTGGGCCTCAATACATTCTTTACTGTGGGCCCTAAAGAAGCGCATGCGTGGACTGTAAAAAAGGGTGAGCGCGCTCCTCAGGCAGCTGGTGTAATTCACACAGATTTTGAGCGAGGGTTTATTAGAGCTGAAGTGGTAAGCTATGAGGATTATAAAAACTCCGGTGGAGAGACTAAAGCTAAGGAAGTGGGGAAATTAAGATCCGAAGGTAAAGATTATATTGTGCAAGATGGCGATGTAATGCATTTTAGGTTTAATGTCTAATTAGAGGTATATATGACAGAAATAATGGATAAGCCGAGCGAGGTTATCGCAACGGAGAAATTAAAGAGCTTTGTAGAAAGGGCAGAAAGATTGGAAGAGCAAAAGACAGCGATTGCCGAAGATATGAAAGAAGTGTTTCGTGAAGCTAGATTTCATGGGTTTGATGTTGCTATCATGAAGAAAGTTATCAGGATGCGCGCAATGGATTCAGGAAAGCTAGCAGAGCAGGAGCAGCTTATTGACCTATATAGGGAGGCACTAGGTTTATAGTCTTATACCTGAGTTTTCCTACGCAGTATCACAAGGTGGCTAAGTTTTTCCTTAGTCAACTTTTTTCTGCTTCTGAATCTATGATTATCTTCGCAGATCAAGTATGATTTTATGCAATCTATAACTCTGCTTCGACATTGATATATTTGAGTAGTAGTTCGTTATACTCGTCCCCCCTCAGCATCTTGTTCTTTATACTTATTATGTGAGACTTAAATAACATCGTTTACTTTTAGGTTCAATCTTCAATTGAGTTAACGGTAATCAACAAAGTCTCTCTGTGGTACTGTTGTCACAGAGATGCAGTTTTTTGATAAAAGATACACATGTAAGGTCACTAGTTAGACTTTCAACTAAGAGAAATGCTATAATTAGCACATTAAGGTTAGATGAAGTTTTTAATTAATACGAGGTTGTAAGATGACTAAAGAATTTGATATAATTAAAAAAGCGGCACTATTATTCAGTTTAGTGGCTTTGTTTAGTGTGATTTTGCCGAATGTAGCATTTGCTGACGACGAGATCGCTATCACAAAGGTGCTATGTAATGTAGTGGGCCAATTACAAGGAGGTCTAGGTAAAGCCATAGCAACAATAGCAATTATTGTATTAGGTATCAGCCTGTTCTTAGGTAAATTGTCATGGCCTCTAGCTCTTGTTACAGCAATTGGTATTGGTATGATATTTGGTGCTGCGAACATTGTAGAATGGGTAGGAGATGGTACAGGTAACACACAGGGAACATGTGTGAAGACGCCATAACAACAAAATAATCTTCAAAATTAAAAGGGGCATGTTTGCATGCTCCTTTTTTTTTGTCTTTTATGTTGCTCTGTAAATCCTATACTTATATAAGTGTTTGTGGGAATTAAAACTGTTAAAATATGCAAAAAGATCCTAAGCTCCTGGTAAAAGCAATATTATTCTCTGGTATAGCTATTGCTCTCTTGTCATTGATCATAATATTGGTGATGACCCCCCCTTCAAAAATAAAAGCAAATAAATCGTCAGAGATAGGTGTATTGAATCACAATTTGAACCTAGGAGGAGATTTTGAGCTGACTGACTATAATGGCAATAAGGTAAAATCGCGAGATTTTAGAGGTAAGTTGCTTTTAATTTATTTTGGATTCTCTTTCTGTCCAGATATTTGCCCTGCGAATCTCGTGGAGATGGTTGCTGCTTTGGATAAGGTAGAAAAAAAAGAATCAGATATAGTTCCTATATTCATTACTATTGATCCGAGAAGAGACACGCCTCAAAAACTAAAGGAATATTTCTCGAATTTTGATCCTAGAATAGTTGCATTATCTGGCACTCAGGACGAAATCAAAGCTGTGGCTCGTAAATTTAAGGTGTATTATGCAAGATCTGTGGATGGCAAAGAAAAGTTAGATACTTACCTGATCAACCACTCTTCCTTTTTCTACCTGATAGGCCGTGATGGGAATCTCATAAAATATTATACGCCAGGCACAGACGGAAATATGATGGGTAAGGATATTCTTAAATATACATTTAAGTAAGAAAGGGATGAAGGGTAGTTTTATTGTGAGGGATCAAAATAGTGACAAAGAACTTACTACGCCACTTTAAATCTCCTGCATTTTCCACAACGTAGCATATAGGATGCTTTTTCCTTCTGAGCATTTGCGTTGAGTTCCTTGCTACAGTAGCCCACCTTTGTCGAGCACTAATACTCTTTCCATGTGCTTTATAGTATACTCATAATGATATTTATATGCATCCATAAGAAGGAAGCGACAGAGTTGTGAGATTGCACGTTATTACCAGATTATATATTAAGGTTGGTAAATCTATGCGTGCGCTTCCAGATAAAAGATAATTTTGGCTGGGGCGGTAGGATTCGAACCTACGCATGACGAGATCAAAACCCGTTGCCTTACCGCTTGGCTACGCCCCAACTAAGACCGAAGCTAAACTTATAATTGGTTCTATAAGCATTGTCAAATATCTACTGTGTTTTATTTGAGTTTTTGTTACTAAGGCTTTGTTGCAATGCTACCATAGCAGGTAATTCTTTTCCTTGGAGCCATTCTAAGAATGCTCCTCCACCAGTAGAGGCATATGTAAATTGAGATTCAAACTCAGAGATGGCAGCAACGGTATCTCCTCCTCCAACAACGCTGATTAGATTCCCTTGTGTTGTGAGTTTTGCAGCTTCACGTGAGACCATAGTTGTTCCTGCGCTGAAATGGCTATGCTCAAAGGCTCCTAATGGTCCATTCCAGATTAGAGTTTTGGAATCTTTCATTTTATTGATTACGTTGATAACTGAACTAGGGCCAATATCAAAAATAATCTCGCCATCTGGAGTGTCTTCTGTCTCATAAACCTTGCACTGGGTGTGGTTTTCAAGGGATTTTGCAGTAACTATATCTTCAGGCAGTATAATTTCACACTTGCTCTTCTCTGAATCTGCTAATAATTTTAAAGATACATCCATACATTCCTCATCATATATCGAAGTACCGATTGGGTAGTTTTTTGCTTTTAAGAAAGTGTTAGCCATTGCTCCGCCAATAACTAGATATTCTGATTTTTGTACCAACGCAGTGAGAAGGTCTATCTTTGTGGAGATCTTTGACCCCCCTACAATAGACATGACCTTTTTCTTAGGATTTTTAAGATGTTTCTCTAAATTATTCAGTTCTTCCTGAAGTAAGATTCCTGCGTATCCTGGTAAAAATTTGGGTAAGCTAGTAATGGATGCATGCTCTCTATGCGAACATGCAAAGGCTTCATTTACATATATATCACCCATTCCTGCCAATTTTCTTGCAAAGTCTTCATTGTTAGATTCTTCTTCCGGGTAAAATCGAAGATTTTCCAGGAGGATTAATTCTCCTGGTTCCAGACTGTTGATGGATTCTTTTGTGTCTTCAGAAAAAATATCCATAGCAAATTTTACATCTTTCCCTAGTATATTGCTCAATTGATCAACAATAGGGGAGAGGGACATGTGAAGTACAAACTTACCTTTTGGTCTCCCATAATGAGATAGTAGAACTATTCTAGCTTTATTTTGTATTAGATATGAGAGGGTAGGTATAATTCTTGTGATTCTTGTGATGTCTGTAATTTTGCCATGAGAGATAGGTAAATTTAGGTCTACTCTTACAACTACCCTTTTTCCTTCAACTCTTACCCTCTCTATAGACTCAAATTTATGCATTATTTATCCATTAATTTTGCTACATCTATCATACGGTTTGAGAATCCCCATTCATTATCATACCACGAGACCACTCTAACAAGACTTTTGTTTACATGCGTTTCAAATGGGTCAAATATTGAACTGTGTGGGTTGTGATTAAAGTCTATTGAAACTAACTTTGTTTCTGCAACAGCTAAAATACCTCTCATATCTTCTTTTGACTTCTTGAATACTGCTTCATTAATTTCTTTTTCGGAAACTTCTGTTTTTAGTGCCATAGTCAAGTCTACCATTGAAACATTCGGTGTGGGAACGCGTATTGCAGATCCAGAAAGCTTTCCAGAAAGTTCAGGCAGGACAATTCCAATGGCTTTTGCAGCGCCAGTAGAAGTTGGAATCATGGATAGACCACATGCTCTTGCACGTCTAGGGTCTGAGTGCCTATTATCTATAATGGTTTGGTCATTTGTGTATGCATGGATAGTAGTCATGTATCCCTGCTCAATGGTGAATGCATCGTTTATTACCTTCACTACAGGTGCTAATGCATTCGTGGTGCATGAACCAACAGATACTATTCTATCGGAATCTTTTAGTGTATCATGATTTACTCCAAATACAATTGTTGCATCGGGGTCTGGGCTTGGAGCAGAGATAATTACTTTTTTTGCCCCTGCCTCTATATGTTGTTGAGCATCTTTCTTGTCTTTAAATTTACCAGTACATTCTAATACTATATCAATGTTATTTTTATCCCATGGAATAGAAGAGGGGGATCTATGGCTTAAATATTTTATTTTGTGCGATCCAATAAGGAGCTTGTTTCCTTCTGTTCTTACTTCGTATGGGAAGATTCCGTGGACAGAATCATATTTTAACAGATGTGCATATTGCTCTAGATCACCTGTTCCGTTAATGGCCACTAAATTCACATCGCTATCATTTCGTTCTATAATAGCTTGTATAACGCATCTTCCAATACGCCCCAATCCGTTTACTGCAATATTTACTGACATTCCCTCTGCGTTGTTATCTTACTAAAATTTCCGTTACTTGCTTTACAATATTTTCTGCTGTTATGCCAAAATATTCATACAAATCCTTTGCTGGTGCAGATTCTCCGAATCCATTCATTCCAATGAATATTCCTTTTTTTCCTATGTATTTATCCCATCCCAGCCTTACTCCAGCTTCTACAGCAACCTTGATACTGTTGTTATCTAGTATAGAGTTTTTATAATCTTCTGGTTGGTTATCAAAAATCTCTGCACAAGGTATTGATACCACTCTAGTTCCTATCTTAGATTTTTCTAGTATTTGCTGTGCTTCTATAGCTATCTCCACTTCTGAGCCGGTAGCAAATATTGTTGCTACAAGGTTATTATACGATTCAGATATTACATACCCTCCTCTTTTAGAGGCATTTAGAGATGTTTTGTCGATACGTAATTGTTTAACTTTTTGCCTTGTTAAGCACAATACAGATGGAGTATTTTTATGCGTTGCCGCTATATGCCAGCATTCTGCAGTTTCTATTGCATCTGCAGGGCGGAAAATATTTATATTAGGAATAGCTCTGAGACTTGCTATGTGTTCTACAGGGTGGTGAGTAGGGCCATCTTCTCCTACTCCTATAGAGTCATGTGTCAGTACATAAATCACTGGTTGATTCATAAGAGCAGACAATCTCATAGCTGGTCTGAGATAATCAGAGAATACCAAAAATGTTCCAGCATAGGGAGTGATGCCACCATATAAAGATATGCCATTCATAATAGCTGCCATGGCATGCTCTCTAATTCCATAATTTATATAATTCCCAGAGAAATCACCTGACAATATATCTTTCATAGAAGGAGTTTTAGTGCAGTTAGACCCTGTGAGATCTGCAGACCCTCCGCATAGGGAGTCTGTATAAGTTTGCAGTGCAGATATTACCTTCCCGGAGGAAGTTCTAGTTGCCTCTGGTGAGTCTATAGAGATTGCCTTTTTAAGACTTGATAGAGTTTCTTCTGAGATCACCTCTTTTTTATTTAGAGATGCTACTGATTTTTGTATAGAAGATTCACAGTCAGACAAGTGCTCTTGCCAGTTTTTATACTCTTCTTGGCATTTAGACCCTATGTGGTTTCTCCAAAATGACAATAAATCAGAAGGGATATGGAAGGGATCTACGCTAGGCCAGTTATAAGATTTTTTTGTAGATAAAATTTCTTCGTCTCCTAAGGGAGACCCATGGGCACTACTCTTACCCTCTTTGTTCGGAGACCCTAGCCCTATCTTGGTGTTGCATTTTATTAGAACAGGACGGTTGCTATTTTGTGCTTTTTCTAGTGCTAAATGAATTTGCGTACAATCATTCCCATCTATTTCATCTGTTTGCCAACCATATGATTCGAAGCGAGCAATTGTGTTTTCAGAATCCGAAAGATCTTTGTTTCCATCAATTGTGATGTTGTTGCTATCAAATAAAACTACAAGATTATCGAGTTTTAAGTGTCCAGCCAAAGATGCAGATTCATGAGATATACCTTCCATCAAACAACCATCACCTGCAATGGTATAGATCTTGTTGTTTATAAGGGTATTTCCAACTCTATCTTTATGCATTTTTTCAGCGATAGCCATCCCAACAGCATTGGCCATTCCTTGTCCAAGTGGTCCTGTTGTACATTCAATGCCTGCGAGATTGCCATATTCTGGATGCCCAGCTGTTTTGCTATGAAGTTGGCGGAAATTTTGGATATCTTCTAATGAGATATCTGCGTATCCAGTTAGGTATAACAAAGAGTATAAAAGCATAGAGCCATGTCCTGCAGACAGGATAAATCTGTCTCTGTTTTGCCATTTTGGGTCTTTGGGGTTGAATTTGAGGAAGTGAGCAAAAAGAACAGTCGCAACATCTGCCATTCCCATTGGCATACCAGGGTGACCTGAATTTGCTTTTTGCACAGAATCAATAGATAATACTCTAATGCAGTTTGCTAGCTTGCTGTATAAATCTGGGTTCATATTGATATTCTTCATATGAATTTAACTCTTGCATTTTGAATCACAATTTATATTCCATAAATAGACGCATTGCAAGAAAGATAACGATGTTTTTCTTAAAAAGGTCGGCTATTCTTCAGGTCTAAAATAATAAAAAGTTTTTTATATCGGAAACTTCTTATTGCCTTCCAGAGCTTGTTTAGAAGAATAAGTATACCCCTACTCATACCATATTATCTGATGTATAAATTCTTTAGCTTTGGCTGGAGAATGCCTTTGGGGGATATAAGCCTTATGATTGCATTGGATTCCTAAGTTTTTTTCTTAATGTGTTTAGATGGATTCTTTTAAGATTAAAGCTTTTTTCTTTTTTCTACATATTTACACGAATAGGTTGTGGTTCAGAGTCATAATGGAGCTGTGATTTTATACTTTTGGGGATAATCCGTATATTTCTTAAAGTTGGGCGTATATCTAGGATATTAAACTGAGTTAGATATCCCGCATCTATACCTTTTTCTTTGAAGTCACTGATGTAGTTTTTAAGTGTTTTTTTCTGAATATGTGGTTTTTAATGGCCCATGTTGATCGGTTAGCGTTTCTTTGATTTGTGCGGACACTACAACTTCAGGGAAGTTTGCTGCAAAAAAACAAGATCCCAATGTGAAGATTCCTATAAAGGAGCTCCGTCTTTAAATAGAGAGGGTTGAAAGGTATCAAGGTGTTTTTTATCAAATTCTCTCTTTGGTTTAGTAGGGGGATTCTATTGAGGAGATCGTATTGTCTGTTAATGCTATAGAAGGGATATCCAATAAGGCGATGGTTGATATTGACATTAGGTATATAATTTTTTTATGACATTCATTGTATGATTGTTTTTTTAGAGTTAGTATGTTTCTAGTATCCAAGTATAAAGTCCTTAGCCGTTAAATTGCACTAAGAGCTAAAGTCTGATTTGTGGATGTGATTTATCCTTACGTATAACAGATATTACAATAAGTATGCAAATGTTTTTCATTAGATTTTTTCAGATTTTTAATCTGTCTTTGAACTCAAGATCTTTCTACAAAGATTTATATTACAATGTTAAGGGGTTGAAATTAAAATACCCACTAGTCTTTATATTGTTTATAAATCTATTCTTGGCTATGTTTTTTTATATCTATATGAGAGATTTTCTTGGAGATCCCTCTAGAGGGAATCTGGCTTCTCAGATACCTCAATTACAGATAAAGCAAGGTCAGCTTTTTATAGAGAAGAAGGATCCAATATTCTTATTGGATGGAAAACACAAAATTGCAGTTATAGATGTTGATGCATTTCCTGAGAAATATTCTAGGCAATCTATGCCGTTTATGATTAATAAGAATAGTGTGTTTATGAATAATGGGGCAGGAGGGTATAGTAAGGTTCTAGATTTCTCTAGTTTTATTCAAGAAAGTCAGCTTATGAGTGAATCGGATTTTTTTAGAATATTGGCCTCAATACATTCCAGATTGCCATTCTCCTGTTTTTTTATAATGCTTCCAATAATGTTTTTCAGTCAAATCTTTCTTATCTCTGTAGCCCTTTCTGCCTTAGCGGGCATTGTTTGGGGATATGGTAAATTTTCAAAGGTTGGGTTTAGATTTAAAAATTTATTCCGCATTATGCTTTTTGCATCTTTTCCGGCATTAATGCTAGATTTGCTAATTGATATATATTACTTTTCCTCGACCTCTTCTTTGTTCGAGTATTATTTTAAGGTGTATTCACCCGCAAAGAGGAATATTGTATTCCTAGTGCACGTAGGGTATTTTGTATTTGCAGTGAAGTCTGTTGTAAAATCTAAGAAATTCAGATAAGAAAATACCTGTCAGAAAGATTTCTCTGACAGGTATAGTATAAGTCAAAAATTAGAAGGCAAATGTTAGTCCAGCCATTGCTGTTGCGCTGGACATTTTGTTGGAGAAGGTTTCCTCACTACCTCCTGAAGTTTCTGTAATTCGATGATTCGCGTTGTGTGTGTACTTTACATCAACATTAAATCCTAAATCCGAACCTGCTGTCAGAAAATCTACACCAGCTCCAATAGTGAGTCCTCCACCATTTTTCATTTTTGCACCACCATCACCTTTTCCCATCACCTGGTACTGGTAACCAATCCCAAGGTATGGTGTCGCGCTGTCACCTGCATGACGTAGTTGAAACATAGCTGTGACTGGAACAAAGTGTGTGCTCTTGCTGTTACCTGCATTGTTTTTAAACTTTGTTCTTCCATACCCTAAGCCTAATTCTAGTCCATAAGTAGGGTCGTTAAAGGCATAAGTTAATGCCACTTCTCCAACTGCACCATTCTTGACGGTATGTACTGTAGCGGTGGATGCAGAACCGACCTTTACATCGTCTGATAGGTGTAGATAACCTAATCTAGCTTTTCCAACCCATTGATCACCTGAAGTTGCTGCATTTGCTGTAAATGCAGATAAAGCAAGTGCAGAGGTTATTAATAGTTTTGTTGTTTTGTTTTTCATATTACTCTCCCGAATATTGTTTAAGATATTGTAAGGCTATCATGTAACATGTGGGGTATCTAGAGAAATAGCATACTCAGTAAGAATATAGTTTGTTTGTCTAATATAACAGTAACTATTTTGCAACTACAACAGCAATGATAGCAACTACTTTGCAACTATAACAGCAATGATTTGTCTGCCTTCAATCTTAGGTGCGCTATCTATTTGAGAAATATCCGAAACAGCATTCATTACATTGTTCACTATCTCTAATCCTAGTTGGTGATGAGTGATTTCACGACCTCTAAATCTCAATGTGATCTTGACTTTTTCTTTGTTCTTTAAGAACTTCTTCACATGGTTGATTTTTACATTTAGGTCATTCTCTCCTATATTAGGGCGTAGCCTAATTTCCTTTACGTCAGATGTTTTTTGCTTCTTCTTAGATTTCTGTACTTTCTTTTTACTATCGTACCTATACTTTCCAAAATCCATCATTTTGCATACAGGAGGAGTTGCATTTGGCGATACTTCAACCAAATCCATTCCTGCATCTTTTGCTTTTTCGATTGCATCTACTGTGGGAAATACCCCTAGTACTGCGCTTTCTTGGTCAACTAACCTTACTTCAGGTGAGGTGATTTTTTCATTAACGCGTGGTAAATTTTTATTACTAATAGTCTTTGCTCCTTGTTTGCTCTTTATCTTGTAAATACTCTATAAAGCTCTCAATGCTTGAGTAAGAAAATTGCTCATTAGAGCCCAATTTTCTCACTGTCACTGTAGAATTTTCTTTTTCATCCCTTCCTAGTATCAATAAGAGAGGGATTTTTTGTAGAGAGTGTTTTCTAATCTTATAATTGATTTTTTCATTGGAATTGTCAAGTATTGAGCGGAAATTCCTTGATTTTAGTGTATTTTGAAGATCAATAGCGTAGTCATCAACCTCATTATTGAGTGTCAAAACAGCAGCTTGAACTGGGGCTAACCATAATGGGAATGCACCAGAGTATTGCTCTATCAATATTCCCATGAATCTTTCTAATGTACCAAGTATAGCTCTATGTAGCATCACAGGAGTTCTTTTGCTCCCATCTTCTGAAACATACTGGGCACCAAGTCTTTCAGGCAAAACAAAGTCAACTTGTAACGTTCCACATTGCCATTCTCTTTTTAATGCATCTGTTAAAACAAATTCTAATTTAGGGCCATAAAAAGCCCCTTCTCCTTTGTTAAGCTCGTAAGGTAAGCCAGCGGCTTTAATTGCATCTTTGAGGGATTTTTCTGCTTTGTCCCAGATATCATCGGATCCTGCTCTTACATCTGGTCTATCTGAGAATTTGATTGAAATTTCTTCAAAGCCCAAGTCTTTGTATATCTCTTTTAGTAAGGAAGTAAATGCAATAGTTTCAGCAGTAATTTGATCTTCTGTGCAGAAAATATGCGCATCATCTTGTGTCATTCCGCGTACACGCAGTAGTCCATGCAGAGAACCTGAAGATTCATTGCGGTGGCAACATCCAAACTCAGCCATTCTAATAGGCAGATCTTTGTAACTTCTTATATCTCTTTTGAAAATCTCAATATGACATGGGCAGTTCATAGGCTTCATAGCCATGATTTTTTCATCATCTTGAACTGAGAACATATTCTCTCTGAACTTATCCCAGTGACCAGATTTTTCCCATAACACTTTGTCAACTAGAATGGGCGTATTCACTTCTTGGTACCCATTAGCTCTGATTTTGACTCTTATAAAATTCTTTAGTATTCTATATGCAGTCCATCCTTTATCATGCCAAAAAACCATTCCTGGAGCTTCTTCTTGTAGGTGAAAAAGGTCGATTTGCTTTCCTATTTTTCTATGGTCTCTTTTTTCTGCTTCTTCAAGCATATATAGATAGTCATCCAAATCTTGCTTTGTTGCCCAAGCTGTTCCATATATTCTTTGCAGCATTACGTTATTGGAGTCTCCACGCCAATAAGCTCCCGCAAGCTTCATTAATTTGAAATGCTTTACAAATTTTGTGGAGGGTGCGTGAGGTCCTCTGCAAAGATCTATAAAATCACCTTGCCTATATAATGATATTTCTCCAGATCCTGGTAGATCAGAAATTATCTCTGCTTTAAATTCTTCTTTCATATCTTTGAAGAATTTTATTGCTTTAGCTCTATTCCATACTTCTCTAGTGATTGGTATATTCCTACTAGAAAGTTTTGACATTTCTTTTTCGATTTTTTTCAAATCAATGGAGGACAGAGGGGATTCAGGTAAAATATCATAATAGAATCCATGATCTATTACAGGGCCAATTGTAATTTGAGTTTTCGGGAATAAATTCTTGATAGATTGAGCAAGTAGGTGAGCAGCATCATGTCTAATGAGTGCTAAGCCTTCTTTGTCCTTAGATGTAATGAATTTTATATTAGAATCAGTAGAGATCTCAGTTGAGAGATCAACTAATTTATCGTCTATAGATGCTGCCATAGCTTCTTTAGATAGGCTTTTGCTAATATTAGACGCTATCTCAGATGCCTTAATGCCAGATTTATATTTTAATACCTTTCCATCAGGTAAAGTAATGTTAATCATTTTCTATTATCCTAAACCAGGTAAGAAAAATACAAAAGAAATGCAGATTAATCAATGGTTTTGAGTGAAATAGCAAAAAGACTTTTTTATGCAGAATTTATACGGAATACGTTACGGCATTGAATAGGTTGGTGGCAAAGCTGCAGATACCATTGCAATATAGCTCTATACAAGAGACATGTCTTGATGTTCTTCTGGTAGATGACTCACCAGTAGAGGTTCTTGCAAGTGATCAGAGGGAGGTGTGGTGTTGTGATAACCTTCGGTGAAGCCTTCTTCTGCCAGACGAGTGTTTGTTAGTAACTCTTGTAATGGATGAGCGGGATCTAAGGTAGTGTCGTTGTTATCAGTAAAATAGACTTATGGGGGGTGGGTATCTGTCATGGGTGAGTATTGCAAGTAATGAGCCGCATGTGCAGCATCTACATTTTCACTTTTCATCAGAGTCTTCTGCTCTAGAAAGTATTTAGAGTCTTCTGCGCTAGAAAGTATTTACAGGAGTATGATTTCTAGAATTGATCTGTTTTTTGACGCACAGTCTTTTGTTAAAAATAAATTAGCAATAATCTCCTGTTAGATTTAGAGTATCAGAGGTTGAGTCATAAAACTCTTCCATCTCAATATCAACCCACTGATCGTCTGATATCTTAATGTGTAGGCAATTTGTTTCTGGCTGGAAGATTACCTGGTAGAGCGTATGACCCCAAGTTGCGCCGCCATCTTCGATTGTTTTACTCATTATGTATTTTGTGCCTTCCAAGTCAAAGCAATCTTCGGAGTTTAATAGGTCGATTAAGTTGTTGCGTCTTGTAACCCCATGCCAAGTCAATTCATCCATTGGCACAGGGGTATTCCAAGAATTATTCAAATAAAAATTTGTAGAAACAAAGGGATGCTCCGGAGTGGGTGAATAGGGCTTCATTCCTAGAGATGAGTTTGATGAGAACTCATAAGATAAGGAATGAGTCTGGTTAGCAGCATTTATTACTAGAGAATAATCTGATTCTAATGGAATCATTTGAGAGTTTAATTCCTCTAGTGATCCAGAGTTTTGCATCACTTCGAGCATATTGATCAGCATGGATTGCCTTGTTTTATTTGCATACGAACCACCTGAAGGCATTCCGTTGTTTAGCTCTATGAATAAGCCTTTCTGGTTTACACAGGTAGGGCAGTATATCTGGCCAGGCATTCCTATAATTGCAGTTGGTATAAGGTCGTTTATGATTGTTACCGTAAGGTTCTTGGAGATCTCTCCATATATCTCAGGAGAAAAATCATAATTCCTCCCCAGTGTTAGAGACCCTGTTGCTGATTCAGTATCAGGGATCGCAAAATACGAGCAATGAACAAGTGTATCTTCTGAAGTAGAGGATTGAAGTAATCCAAGGAGCGTTTCCATGCCATTAAGTATATTCACATCATCTGCAGATATCCCTGCTCCTTCTGAGATTCCGTGTAAAAAGGGTTTGTAGTACTCAGAATATCTATCGAAGAATTTTTGTGCCATATCAGACATTGTATTATAAGAGATATTGTGATTAGAGAATTTTTCTACTAAGTGATCTCTTGCTCCTAAAAGCTCCTCTTGCATATTTTTTCCATATGCAAAGCCTTTGTCATACTGACTTCCGCCCGTAAGGGAAATCAAGTTTATTCTTCCGTATTCTTTGAAGGTAACGCTTGTTGTCATTTGTCATTCTGAAAAAGATTAGCTATCAGACAGTGTATATATCTTTCATTGTATTTTCAACAATTGGAGTACCTTGAAAATTACAAAATCCTACTATAAGGCAAATATAGGGTTAACGTATGAACAGATTTTGATCTTTTACTTTTGAGAAAATGTATTATCAATCCTCATAAACAGCAGGAGTGCATCATAGTGCGGGGTCTGTCAATGGGAACGAAGGTCCACTTTGTTTATGGACCTATAATATACCTATATGATTTTATGAATTTTTAATGCTCTTGCGAGTCTGTTAATACCGATTCCTCCACCAAATCGCGGGAAGAAATCGAAGCTCAAGAAGCTGCTTAGTTCATGATCAATTCTTTCTTTGCCAAATTTATCGTAAAGAAGCTGCGCGTACTGCCCACCACTGATAGTGTGGAAGAGGTCGTACATTTTTTTCTTGTCCGTGGACCTTTCAGCACTACCGATTGTTTCTTGCCCTTCGATAATTACATCAATTTTTTGTGCAATATCTCCTTCTGTTTTCATGTTCCAGAACGGGCTAGTGCTAAGCGGGAAGTATGTTAAGAGAACCGCAGCACCGTATTCTTTGCACATTGCCGCTTCATGTTCGTTTTCTATCTCATCTACTCCATATTTCTTAGACATTTCTCTGTAATCTTTCTCAAGAATTGTATCTTTCTTCTGGATTTTTAAGAAATCAACTAGCTCTTTCTCCATCTTCTTTAGGTCTTCAAATCCACCTTTTTGTTCAAATTCAAACATTGGAAAGATTGTTTTATGTCTTCCTGGGATAGGGTTTGGTTCGCTTCTGAAAGATGTTGAGACGCAGAAGAAGCCTTCTGATTCTGGTTTTTTTAGGAGTTCGTATTCTAGCCACATTTGTCCAGTTTGAGGTAGAGGCCAAATTTGACCCTGATATTGGAAAGTTTGGATCGTGGTTGGATCCTCACATGCTGCAAGGATACTTAATCTACTTTGAGTATGGGTTTCAGTTAGACCTTTTTGCAAAAAAAAAGACCTTAATAAGGTCACGGTCTTATGGAAGTCTGATTCTGAGATGACTAGGTCTACTTCTTCGTAGTAATTGCGCGTTAATTCTTTCGTTGTCATAAGTTTTATCATTTTTTAAGTGTTTCACCTTATCAAAGAGGATAGATATTCATTCTACATTTAGTCAAGTATAAAAATAACTTTTAGGAGAAAAATTAACAACTAAAGTAACCTTTGGCTGCATTGATTCTTACAGAGGTTTTTTGGTACCTGAATCATGATGTTGACATTCCAATATAGAGCTATAACTCCTACGAAGCTCTATGATGCATCTAGTGCTCCAACGCTCTCCATATAGTTTTTGTCCTGATATTCAAGACCAGATCGCTTCATGTTGCTTTGTACAAACATTCTGTTTTCTTTATGGCTTACTAGAAACCTATCTAGGGATTCTAGATCCTTGTTGTTTGATCTTCTTGTGATCATTGCTAAGTTACTCCAATATATGTAAATTCTACTCTGGATTTTGCATATGTTTCTTTAATAAAGAAAATAGACAGAACCAGAGCAAAGAAGATCATTGCTACGATAGGAGAAAAGGCAAAATAGTAGTGTTCTAAAGTTAACGATGAAGATGAGCCTTTACTATGATCTAGCAGTAAACTTATTGCAGGAGCATTAATTCCAGAGACTAAGGTAATCATGCAGTTATTTAAACCGAATCCTATTGCTATAGAGTCTTTTTTAAAATGCTCTGCGATTATAGAAAAACCTATGCTTTGTCCGCTGGCGCCTATTCCTAGTAAGAAGAAGCCTAAGAATATTTGATATTTTTCCTTTCCAAAAACAATTAATATTATCGCAGAACATGCGCAAACTGCTGACATAACCATTATTGGTTTTCTCTTCTGAGTGAAATCAGATAAGAAGCCTAGCAATGGGCAGGCAAATGCAAAGCTAACCCATGAAAGAGTAATCATATAGGAAGCAAAGCTAGCAGATAAACCTTTGAGCATCAGGAATGGTCTCCCTTCATTCTCTGTTAGATATTCTATTGCAAAGTAAAGCCCCGCTGAGAATAGGGCAATACACCAGGGAGCTGACTTGCTAAAGAGTTGTACAATTGAGTTCATGGTTTTTTGTTGCCTATTGAGTATGATAAATTTCCCTGCTTTTTCTTTGTTATTTTCTACAAATAAAAATATGAAAACAGCTATTACAGATCCTACTATGCTAAGAGAAAAGAATAAAGATCTCCAGTCGAGATTTGTTGTTTCTATGGCAGAGTGTAAAGGACCTGCTGAGAGCATTGGTCCCATAGTTCCTATAAATTGCGATAATCCTATGAATAGAGCGTTATGCCGCTTAGGCATCCACTCGTGCACTGAAATTAATAAGCATATGAAGCCAACGGATGAGCCAAGCCCCATAAACAGTCTGAATGTAAGAGCTGTATAGAAATTGTTTGAGAATGCAAACCCCAGGCATGTAATTGCACAAATTGAGCACCCGGCAGTGAGAGTTTTGTTTAATCCTATTTTAGTTGCAATAATACTAGTGGGAAACTGCATTGCTCCATAAAATATAAGGAATATTGTGGTGCTCAAGAAAGAGAATTCAAAAGAGGATATGTTTAGGGATTCTGTGATTGGGTGCTGGAAGGTTCCAATCACAGTTCTTAGGAAGAATTCATACAAGAAAAATATTGCTGAAATGCCCCATACAACGAAACCTTTGATGGAAAAGTTTTTTTTCTGCATGGATTTAACTCATATAGCTGTCTGGCTGGCTTTGATCCCATTTTTCAAGCACACTTTCTGCTCTATCATAATCCAAGAAAGTAGCAATTTTGAAAAGGGACATTCCTTCGTGTATAAGTGGAGACATGTTGATTCCTACTACCATGCCTTCTTGTGGGGACCTAACGGACTCTAAGATATCAGCTCCAAATGGGTCGCTGATTGTTCCTATAGTCTCATTCTTTTTTATTGTTTGACCAAGCGATGCTATGGGGTGAAGAATCCCTCCTTTATGAGCTACTATCCATTCTTCGTCTCTAGAGAATATTGGGTTTACTGACTTTGCGCATGGTTTTTCTACTATTTGGATAGCGTGCATTACATTTGCTATTCCGTCAACGCCCAATTGTATCGAATTCTCGTCGAACCTCATTGCTTCTCCGGCTTGGTATACTAGAAAAGGTATATCAAGCTCGTCGGTGGTGTGCCTTAGAGAATTATCTGCAATATCTACATTCATAACAACTGGTGTTTGAAAAGCTTTAGCTAATCTTTTTGATCTTTCATTTTTGAAATCACAATAAATCTGCGGGAGGATGTTATGGTTTAGTCCTCCTGTATCTAGCTCTATACAGTAATCTGCTCTTTTTAAAATTTCTGTTGTAAAAATATGAGCTATACGTTCACCAAATGTACCATTTTCATTCCCAGGAAAACAGTTTATAAGCTCATCATCTGAAGGAAGCCTAGATGGAAAACGCGTCAATGAGTATACATTTACAGCTGGTATTGTGATTATTGTGCCTCTTACAGAATCTACACTAGTGGTTTTGAATGTTCTATTAGCTATCTCTAATCCATTAAGCTCTGTGCCATCTAGAACAGAGAATATCACAATGCACGGACCTTTCTTTTTACCGTGTATTACTTTGATGGGCATATACAGGGGAGCACAGGAATATTCTTCTGGTAGAGGTAGAGCTAAATTTGCAACTTCTCCTGGGTGTATTACAGTGTCGCAGATTTTTATTTTAGAGTTTTTCATTATCTGTTGGGTGCGGTACTCAAATAAGTGTAAAGCAATATGGTGTAAATTCCAACCTTAGAATATATAATATAAATTAGTACTAATATAAAATGGTGAGTACCAATGAAAACTACATTTAAATTTGACAAATTAATACGAGATAAAGCATTTGAAACAATGTGTAATGCTGGAGTGGATATCAATTTAAAGGATGGTTTATCAGTGAAAGAGGTGGTGGGTTATTATAAAAAGAAAATTGTTGAAGAAGCTCAGGAGGTGAAAAGCGCAGAAAGTATAGGAAATCTTTTAGAGGAGCTTGCTGATTGCTTAGAGGTGATACGAGGTTTTACTAAATCCATGGGAGTGACAATGGAAGATTTAGAAGTCATTAGAAAAGAAAAAAAGGAAGAAAAGGGGGGCTTTGATAATAATGTCGTGGTAGAGAATGTATCATTAGCAAGGGAAGGAGTGTTCATTCCATTTTATGATTATTATATAGAAAATTCTGGAAAATACCCCGTCGTAGAGAAGGATAAGTAGTTTACTGCTTCACATATCTGTGCACAGAGTGGATACATTGCTTTGTATGTAAGGATGCCATAATGCTAGCAAGATGCGTTAATCCTTTTACTTCCAAATCAACGGCGATTTCAAAAAAGTCTGCAGCTCTAGAGGTGATTTTAAAATTGCTGATATTTGCATCATGCTTTGAAACCTCTATAGATAAGGTTGCGAGGCTACCGGGCTTGTTAAGCATTATGACGTTTACAGTGCTGGAGTATATTTGTAGTTCGTTATTTTTTTTCCATGAGAGGTCAACCCATTTTTCTGGGGATGCAGAGTAATTTTGTAGAGTTTCACAATCTGAGATGTGCACAACGACTCCTTTCCCCGGTTGGTGTATTCCTATAATCGGATCGCCAGGAATAGGGTAACAACATCTTGCGAATTGCAGGGGTATATCTTCATCTATCCCTTTAATGGGCATGTTTTTTGAATGCTTAGCATTTTGTATTTTGACACCAGTTGCTTCTAATTTACTTAGTATTTTATCTAGCTCTGGTGCTTCTGTTTTTATATTGCCCAATATACATTTCATTGCAGATGGAGGAGAGATATTGCCTTCCCCTATGGATTGCAGTAGATCTTCTATGTTTTGTTTGTGGAAGAATTTTGCTGCGGGCGAGAGTATGTTATCTGAATAATTAATTTGTCTTTTAGAGAGGGCATGAGAAATTATGATTCTACCTAGATTTATATATTCTTGCCTTTTCTTGTTACGTATAGCTTTTTTGATCGAACTTTGTGCTTTGGCTGTTACAGCAAATTTCTCCCAAGACGCTAAAGGCAAATGAGTTTTATCTGTTACTATTTCAACTTGATCTCCGTTTTGTAGCTTTGTTCGTAGAGGTGCAATTTTTCTGTTTATTTTTGCTCCTACGCATGCATTACCCACATCTGAGTGCACTGCATACGCAAAGTCAACCGCACAGGAGCCTACGGGGAGTCCAATTACACGTCCTTTGGGAGTGAAGCAGAATACTTGGTCGTGGTAGACTTCTAATTTTGCGTTATTCAATAATTCTGTTGGGTCGGATGAATGCTCTAAAATCGAAAGCAGCTCTTTAATCCAGGAGTAGTAGGTGTTATTTGGGACCTGTTTTCCATGATAGTTCCCTGAGGACTCTCTTTCTTGAGCGTAAACCCAATGTGCAGTCACACCCCATTCTGCAGTTTTATGTATCTTTTCTGTGCGTATTTGTATCTCGATTTTTTCTTGCTCTGGGCCCATGATCAATGTGTGAATCGATTGGTATCCATTTTGTTTTGGCGTACTTATATAGTCTTTGAAAGATCTCGGGATTGTTAGATAATGGTTATGTATTATTCCTAGAACTTTGTAGCAATCCAGAATATCTTTTACAATAATTCGAAATGCCATGATATCCGATAACTGTTCAAAATTGATTTTCTTACGCTTCATTTTTGACCAAATAGAGTAGGGGGTTTTCTCTCGACTTGTAATCCTTGCTTCTATTCCGTGAGTTTTAAATAGCTGTTCTAAGATATCTATAATCTTTGTGGGCAATTTATGGTTTTCGCCAGATTTTAGTAAATCAACTCTTGCGCATACAGATTGATGTATATCTTGATGCAGCGTTTGAAAAGATAGATCTTGAAGCTCATTTTTGATGTTTTGCAAGCCAATTCTTTCTGCTAAGGGAGCAAATATTTCCAGGGTTTCTGTGGAGATTCTTTTCCTTTTATCTTCAGATTTTATGTGGTGTAAGGTTCTCATATTATGCAACCTGTCTGCGAGTTTCACAATGAGAATTCTTACATCCTTAGATATTGCAATTATTAGCTTCCGTAGATTTTCTGCCTGTATTACAGCATCGCTTTTCTCTTCAATGAAGTTAATCTTTGTGATTCCATTCACAAGCTCAGATACTTCCGGAGAAAATTCCTGTGATATTTTTTCTAAAGTTACATCAGTGTCCTCTACCGTGTCATGAAGGAATGCTACTATGATGCTAAGTGCATCTAGCTTCATGTCTGCAAGTATTTGTGCTACAGCTCGGGGGTGCGTGAAATATGCTTCGCCGGAAGCTCTTGTTTGCTTGCTATGTGCTTTTTTGGAGAATTCAGCTGCCTTATGAAGTAGTTTTGAGTATTCGGAGTTATCGTAAGAAGAAACTTTCTGAATCAAACTCTCGATAGACATTCGCATCTCCAGATTGTTGAACGACTTAGTCACCTATATCATTCTCGTCTTCAAAGGTATAGTCGTCAACTGAAATATATTCTTCTGAAGTTGTTTCTGCGGTTTGTTCTTCTGAAGGTTCTTTTTCGTCTTGAGACACTTCAACGGAGCTATTCTGTTCTAAATCTGTTGCAATATTTTGTGTTTCTTCTTCAAGAATATCATCAGCTTGAGCATTCTTTTGAAGGCTACGTACATAATGATCTCGCAAATCATCTACTAATACAGTTTTAGATGCAATTTCTCTTAGGCTTGTTACTGTATTTTTATCATTATCTTTTTTCGTAATAGTTACTGGTGAGCCTTTGGAAATTTCTTTCGCGCGGTGACCAGCAAGTACAGATAATTCAAATCTGTTCTTAACTACTGATATACAATCTTCAACTGTTACTCTTGCCATTTAAAACCTTAGGAATTTGTTCGGTTCCCATTATACATATTTTCACCAAGAGATCAATAGGGTTATGTCTGTAGAACTCTAAGGTAATTTTTTAGTGCAATTTATAGGATCTGGGTAAGCTATACAGGATCAGAGTTTTTTTGGCGTAGGTTTAATTTAAATAAAATAATACTCCACTTTTTTTGTATAAATTTTTTAAAGCTTTGTAATGCGATTTAACTTTGCTATTGGAGAGTTTTCCATAGTGTAGAGACCATGTTTTGTTTGGATTGTTTTGTCCGATTTGTGATGAAGATATAGAGAAAAATATAGTTTCTCCATTATTGCATGTTACTAAATAGCTTGCCCCTGTGAAGGAGTTATCAAAATTATCTATAGGCGTATCTTTTAAGCTATTTGGGTGTGTTTTTAACTCTTCGTGGTAAATATCCATTCCTACAATGGATTCCTCCTGGTTCATGTTTTTATATACGCTATATAGAATTCCTCCATTTCGAATGTATTCCCTTATAGATTCATGTCTTGAAACCACCGTATTTAAATGATCTGGGTTTTTTAGCGTTTTTTCTGGCAGCAGGAGATTCAAATTGCTTCCTACCGCCCTTAGGGGCGTTGGTGGTTTTGGAGCGTATATCACGGCTACAGATTTGAGGATCTGTTTATTTTCTAGCATTGCTGATAATGCAGATTCAAATAGGAACTGCATATTGACAAATTTTGGCCTAGTAGAATCATATTCCAGTTCTACAAGGTGACTATGTTCTTGTAACTGTTTCCATAGTTCGGTTGTTCCATGCTCTCTTGCAAAGCGTGTTGATGCTAGCTCGCTAATTATTTCATTTGGGCATAAACCACGATTTGTTGGGTCGCTGCAATTTGATAATAAAGCTAAGTAGAGAAGCATTATTATGCTGTTAAGTTTTTTCATTGCATTACACATATGTTTGTACAAGAGAATATAATATTTTACTCTGGGTAAAAGTATATTCTAAATCTGGCATTGATTTGTATATTATTTCTTGAGTTTTTGTGATATTAGTTCATGATATTTACCAAGCAAAACACAAGTAGAGATGCCTAAAAACAAACATCAATATATATGTCAAAATTGCGGGACCACACACAGTAAATGGTCTGGAAAATGTAGCGATTGTGGTGAATGGAATACAATAGAAGCAGAGAAGCAACCTGAGATCAGGTTTACATCTTTGGCAAGTGAGGGGGAGGTTGTAGACTTTGTGACTCTGGAAGGAGATATATCTTTTAACCCTAGGATTCAAACCGAGATTTCAGAGTTAGATAGGGTTTTAGGCGGTGGGTTTGTTAAAGGCTCTGCGATTTTAATTGGAGGTGACCCTGGGATAGGCAAATCTACATTGCTACTACAGGTAGTGAGTAGGTTGTCCAAGCAAGGTAATGTTTGTGCGTATGTTAGTGGGGAAGAATCTGTAGACCAGATCAGACTGCATGCAAGAAGACTAGATGCAAAGGATGCGCCGGTGAAGTTACTGGCTACAACAAATGTTAGCAATGTTATCAAGACTATATCCAAAAGCAAAGAGCCAATTAATTTCATGGTGATTGACTCTATACAAACTATGTATCTTCCAGATATTCCATCTGCTCCTGGTACAGTATCTCAGGTGAGGTCATCAGCTCATGAACTGATCTCTACTGCTAAGAAAAGCGGTACGGTAATGGTTATTGTGGGTCATGTTACTAAAGAAGGGCAAATTGCAGGGCCAAAAGTATTAGAGCATATGGTTGATACAGTGTTGTATTTTGAGGGTGAAAAAGGAAATAATTATCGTATATTACGTTCTGTGAAGAATAGATTTGGTAATATCAATGAGATCGGAATATTAGAAATGTCAGAAGCCGGGCTAGAAGAAGTAAAAAATCCATCTTCTTTGTTTATTTCAGAAAGGAGCTCTTCTGTGAGTGGATCTACTGTTTTTGCCGGGATAGAGGGTACCAGACCGATATTGGTTGAAATTCAAGCTTTGGTTTCTAAATCGCACATGGTGGCTCCGAGAAGAGCTGTCGTTGGATGGGATTTAAATAGGTTATCTATGATGATAGCTGTGCTATCTAGTAGATATGGAATTAATCTAAGTAACTTTGAAGTTTATCTGAATGTTGTGGGTGGATTGCGTATTTTGGAGCCTGCAGCGGATGTTGCTGTTGTCTGCTCTTTGATATCGGCTGTAAAAAACAAGCCTCTATCTACGGATTTGATTGCATTTGGGGAAGTTGGGCTATCAGGAGAGGTGCGACGTATAGGTAATGTGGATGCAAGGTTGAAAGAGTCATTTAAATTAGGATTCAGAAAGTTCATTATACCATCTGGTAGCAAGATATCTATAAATACCAGTGAGTTCGAGATAGAGGAAATCAGCCATATTAAACAGCTACAAAGCTTCTTCGCACGGGAAGGGGCTTAGGCTTTTCTTGCGAAATGCTTAAAATCATGTTAGTAAGTATATACTAGGAGTGAACTCAACTCTAGATAGAGTTGTAAAAAGGATTGAAAGATGGTTAAAACTATCAACACATCAATAAGTGGTAGAAACTTATTCGTAAAGGTGAAAACCGCAAAAAATAGGAAGATATCCTCGTCAATGTGGCTTCAGCGCCACTTGAATGACCCTTATGTATTGCAATCTAAGAAAGAGGGCTATAGGTCGCGTGCTTCCTATAAGCTTTTAGAGTTGGATGCAAAGTTTAGGCTTTTCAGTAAAGATGATATAGTTCTTGACCTTGGAGCTGCTCCAGGTAGTTGGGCGCAAGTTGCCTTAGATAGGGGGGCTTCTAAAGTTATAGGAGTGGACCTGTTAGATATCGAAGGTCTTAATAGAGCAAGTTTTATTAAGGCAGATTTTACTACAGACGAGTGCGTAGAGAGGATAGAGGAAATTTTAGGCGATAGAAAATTTAGTTTAATTTTATCTGATATGGCTTCCAATGCAACTGGTCACAAAAAAATAGACCACTTAAGAGTCATGGGGCTTTGCGAGGAGGTATTCCATTTTGCAGACGAAAATTTGCAGAAGGGCGGGGCTGTTGTAGTAAAGATTTTCCAAGGTGGTGCTGAAGGAGATCTACTCCAAGAGATCAAGTCTAAATTTACAAAAATAAAGCATTTTAAACCAAATTCCAGCAGGAAGTCTTCCTCTGAAATGTATCTTGTGGCCCAAGGGTTTAAGGGGTAGGTTTATATGAGTGCTTTTATGGTTTTTTGAATATTCCTAGAGGTTCTTTGTTTGTTATTTTATATAAAATGATAATGAAGGTAATTGCATCCATTTTTTTATACTATATATAAAAGCGTATCGTATAGTTTTTCTTCTCAATCATTAAGAGATATATCAATCAAAATATACGAATCAAAACACAGAACAGCAAAAGGGGGTTACGCCTTTTTTCTACCCTTTGATGTAGTTGAGACGTATTTTCTGCAAAATGACAATGGGCATAATGACATATAGCAGGGCCTATAAAGTATCAGGTAAATTGAGAATAATATTACAGAAAAAGAATGGTGGGTTACAGTAAAATCTTAGTGCTGATTAAGGTTCAGTGGGGAAATAGATATGAGGTTGTGGGTGGCATGCAAACCACCCTGTTTTTATTGAATGAACCAGATAGTTGATGCGACTCATAAAGAGTCGCACAAATCATGTTGTTGGAGAGCGTATTGTTACTAACAATGCTACTGGCAGTAAGGGGATATAAATATATCAATGAATATTTCAACACCAGGTATAGGAGGTTTTCAAAGTGCTGAGTCACAAATAATGAATCAGATTAATAGGGATATGTCGAAAAATTCTGAGAGATAAGATGTTTGAATAGCACATATTAAAGCTAGCAAGAGAAATCCTAAGAGGATTATAGTTTGAGTTCTAGTTTCTGTGGCTTTATATAGTTATAATTTTTTTATAACTCATAAAAAAATCTATGCCGCTTGAGTCGGGATTAAGAGATAGAATTATATCTGCATGCAAGGAAGAGCAGTTTGAAACGGCAGCTGATTTATTGGTGGGTGATTCTAAAAATTCTGTTACTTATGAAGAAGTGGTCTCTAGTTTTAAAAAAATAGGACCTACAGCGACTGGGTCGCTCTTAAACAGTATCAACAATATATATCAAAGGAATTCTGGTAATTTGGCTATGCTAAAGGCTAAGCTCCATAATGTTTCTTCCTCTCATAGTATGGTGAGCAGCGATCAACAGACAACAGAAATGGATCCAAGCGAAATAGATAAAGATAAGTTAGGTCATCGAATATCTGCTTTGAGAATCAAGCAGAAACAAATGATAGCGAAAAATGGTCATCCTGATGCAAAGGTTGCCCAGCAACTTTCTTCTATCATTGCAAAAAAACAAAACTTAGAAGTTCATGACTATGGAGATTCGTTTCAAAAGAAAAATTCGCAGGTTAGTGACTTTCCTGTACCTGGTGCTAAGCACTGGTTTGTATTGCCTGAAGAATCTGAATTAGATAAATATGAGGATATGATAGTAGTGGTTGGATCTCCTATTACTGATGTTCTTAGAGGTAGATACGAAAGGAGTTATAAGTTAACTATAAGAGATGATATAAGGCATAGTACCAGTCTGACTAGTGAAGAGCAATTTAAAAGAAAGAAGGAGATAGATAGGGAGCGTGCTTTTGTATCAAGCTATAAAGATACCAGCATGGTTGAGGATCAGGATGTTTTTGTGCATCAGGTGGCCTCAAGATTTATTACTGATCAACATGATGTTGTGAAACCTCAGATATATAATAAAGAAAATGGAGCAAGGCATTATCAGTTTTCAGGGGGTAAATTAATAGATATCTTTGATAGGGATTCTAAGATGCATAGTATCAGTATAGAGGGGAGTATTCCTGGAGCTTTTACTGTGTCCATAAAACGTAGGACGGAGAGTGGTCGAATCATTGATGATGTTTATGATATAGTTGAGTTTCGAGATGGACGTGCATCAAACTATGTTTATTCTTCTAAGGGGAATGTAGCTTTGGGGGTAGATGACATAAGAAGGTCTGTGGGTCAGGTTAATGTTTCTTTAGAAAAGCCAAGACCTACTAGGATGTTTGCTGGGGAAGCAGAAGATATTAAAGAGGAAGTTAGGCAAGAAAATCTTATTTCTCCTCTTCAGTCAGATATTCCTGCGTTAGATAAAGTAAAAGATGATCTTCCAGATCCTCCAGATGTTCCAAAGAGAAAATCCCCTCTCTCCGAAGAGAAAGTAGAGAAGGTGGATGATGATTATATAGAGGAGGATTCTGCGATTAAACCCAGTGGGGGCGCTTACAATAAGGGGTTTTTAGAGGCTCAGTTAAGAACGGCTGTAGCAGGGAAAAAGACCTCTAAAATGACTATAAGGTATCTGGTTGATCAGTTAGCTGAGGCTGAAGGTAGAAGGCCAGAAGATTTAGCTCAAGAATTTGGCATAACAGATTTATCGAAGAAATATTCGGCAGAAACAGAGCCTGTTAAACAAGATACTCCTTCAAAGGAAGAGCCAACAAAAAAGGCTTCAAAGAAGCTTTTGACAAAAGAAGAAAAGCCAAAAAAAAGAAAAAGCAAAAAAAAGAAAGAAAAACAGAGCTCTGAAGAACTTATGCTCATAAAGCAAGAGTTAAAAAAAACATTCCAGCCAACCACACTCAAAAAATCACAGACCCCTACTAAACCTAAAAAGTCTTAAAAGCGAAATGGTGGATAAGTGGAGGGTTAACCTATTGTTAACTTATTTTTATTAATATTATTATATAGCAAATGATGATTTGAGGAAGTTATGCAGACAAGGGCAGATAAGGAGAGGGAGGATCTGAAGAAGAAATTCTCTGCTATGATAAAAAAGTTAAAGCCTAAGAAGAGAAAAAAATAGAGGTAACTTTGTGTCAAAAGATGATGGAGGCCAAAGCAGAATGGAAGAAGAGGGGGGATCTCAGCAAGCACAAGATTTCCTTAACCAGGGCCACAGTAGTTTGCTCAATCAAGAGGTTCAAGTTTTCTCTGGAGGTGAAGGTACGATTTTAAATAGAGCGATGTTTGCTCATTTTGAGATTAGAGAGGAGCTTGAGTACGAAAAGAAGCAGGAGGAATTATACCGTAACATTAATGGCTCTGCTTTTTCTAAGGAGGAGAAGAAGGAGTTATACGCCTATGTTAGAGATCACATTACGGAATCTTTGAAATCTGGAGATTTGAGCGATGTAAAACCGGATCAGCATGAAACCGATGAAAGTTCTGTTAGTTATGATATTGGAGGAGCAAAGCTAGAGCAGACTGAGCTAGAAGGTGGAATGTTTAAATTTTCCCCTGGAGAGAAATTTACTGGTGTTTTAAGAGTAGAGCGTAGGGATGATAGAGGCGAGCTTCTGCCGGACTCAGCAGATATTATTGAATATAAAGATGGTAAGCCAGTTTCTGTGATTCCTGGGCCTGAGGGAAAAACAAGAGTTGCCGATTTTGGGCTTATCTCTCGGGAAGCTGGTATTAGTGTTTCAAGGGTAGAAGAAAAAGAAGGAGGTATTAGTGTTTCTAGAGCATCTGATACAGAAGTGGTAGACAGGTCCCTTACTCAAGAATCGCCTCAGCAAAAATCCTCAGGGCTTTTTGCTATTGAAGGGGCACACGATCCTTTAAAAGATCATTCTTTGGTTTTAAAGGAAGGGAGTAGAAGTCCACAAGATCCTGAGGTTAGTTTGATATTTAAGGATAAGATATTTAATATGATTTCTGAGGCTCATCAAAACGCTTCACTTAAGATATTTGCTCAAGTATTTGAAGAACATTACAATAAGAAAGAAGGGGCAATAGTTGCTGCAGGGCAGACAAGGAGCAGAGTATCATATACGAAAGAGCAAGTCAGTGCGCTTCAAGATGCGTATAGGTCTATTGAGGGGGTGGCTAAAGAACTAAAAATCTCCGGGGGGAGTGCATCTGAGGAGCAGATAAAAAAGGTAGAGAATGCTGTTGAAAGAGGATATGCAGCAGTGATTGAGCGTAGTGTAGTGCAAGAAGTAGAAGTGGTTAGAAGTAGATCGCTACCTCCGCCTCCTGAAAGCTCGCCATCTGTTCAGTCAGCTAAAGGCAATCAAAGAGGTGGCAGATAGTAACGATATAATAAAAAATACTAGGCAATCTAAAAAGGTTAAAAGGTGCCAAGAGAAACCGATGAAGAGAAAAGAGCGAGAATAGAAGAGGAAGAGAGAAGGGCTCTTTCTGAGAGGAGGGGTTTTGATGATGGTGTGGATGCGTTAAGGCAACAAAAAATCCAAGTATTCTACAGTGCTCAAGGGTCGATATTAGAAGATATTCTGCTAGAGAGTTTTATTGATGTAATTCCTATCGATATTTCTCAGACAAAAAAAAGGGAGCAGTTGAAAGATGTGCTTTCTCAAGTATCGGGGGATAGAAAGGAGTTGCTTCTTGAGGATGTTCAAGAAAAATTGAATTATGCCATAAAAAGCAAGAAGCTACAAGATGTGCCTCCCAAGCGTGGTGAGGGTAAGAAGGTTAGCTATGAGATTGATGGAGATAAATTAGAGCAATCTAAGTTAGATGATGGAACATTTAAATTTTCCCCTGGAGAAAAATTTACAGGAGTTCTAAGAGTAGAGCGAATGGATGCTAATGGAGAGC
Source organism: Rickettsiales bacterium (assembly GCA_047404135.1). Taxonomy (GTDB): domain Bacteria; phylum Pseudomonadota; class Alphaproteobacteria; order Rickettsiales; family JABSSG01; genus JAHZKS01. Next base: position 487 of record JBDOIT010000002.1, on the reverse strand, counting down.
TCCTTTCTAACTCAGCTGATATTATTGAATATAAAGATGGAAAGGTTATTTCTGTGGTTCCCGGTGCATCCGGTATAACCAGGGTCTCGGGTTTGAGTAGTATGTCTAGAGAAGCTGGTATTACGGTATCTGAAGCTAGAGGTTCAGGTGTTGATACTCCCGTAGTTTCTCCTGATACCAAAAGCGGTTCGACTACTCTTAAGAGATCAGCTCAAGATAAGGAATTAAAAGAGAAATTAAATGCCCATCTAAGGCGTAAGGTTGCCGCAAGACGATATGTAAACAGCGCTGTAGAGGTTGCTAACTCGGAGAGAGATCAAGCTCAAGCAGAAGCTCAGGAGTTTAAAAGACAATCTAATCATTTAAAGCATTCATTAGCAGATCAAACGAGGCATTATTCAGCATTACAGAATCTTTTAGATAGACGTAGCGCAGAGTTGAGAGATAGTCAAGGTAGATTCAGCTTGTTAAGAAAAAGATCTATAGA
>JBDOIT010000001.1:0-86928 GCA_047404135.1 Rickettsiales bacterium | reverse complement strand
AAGTGACGTTCTATTAGATGCTAATAAAACCCTTGGTCAGGATGTTGCTAAGTTAAAAGAAGGGAGAAATACCCTGTCGGCCAGTCTTCGAAAAGTAAGCTCGGAGAGAGATCAAGCTCAAGCAGAAGCTCAGGAGTTTAAAAGACAATCTAATTATTTAAAGCATTCATTAGCAGATCAAACGAGGCATTATTCAGCATTACAGAATCTTTTAGATAGACGTAGCGCAGAGTTGAGAGATAGTCAAGGTAGATTCAGCTTGTTAAGAAAAAGATCTATAGAGCTTACAGAAGCTTCTGCAGAACTGCAACGGAGTCTATCTAAAAGTCAATCAGAGAAGGCAGGTCTTAAAGAAAAACTTTCTGCTAAAGATCAAGAGGTTAGTAGATTAAAAGCTCTTGCTGATGCAGGGAAAGTTACTATGGAAAAGCTGAGGCTGGCAAATAAAGAAAAAGCTCAGATACAAGATCGGATTAGGTCTCAAGATCTAAAACTCAATTCCTTGTCTTCTTCGCTAGAGGACAAGACCCAAGCCAAAGATCTTCTTGAGACTAATCTATCTACACTAAAAGGTGAATTTGATAGAATAAAGAGTGCCCATGACAAAGTTGTAGAAAAAAACTCTGCCCTCAACGCAACACTTAAGACTCTTGGTGATAAGCTGCGATCAAATGAAGGACTATTAGAAGAAAAATCTCAAGATCTACTTAGACTCCTGAGTGAGAAAGAAAAATTGACAGCAGAGAAAACAGCTCTAGGAGATGAAGCAAAAAGTACTAAAGGGACTTTGGATGCTCTAAGTAAAAAGGAGCTGGGTCTAAAAGCAGACCTAGAGCGTCTCACTAGTAAAAATTTAGAGATTGAGAGAGATCTTAGGTTAGAGAGAGAAAAAAGTGACGTTCTATTAGATGCTAATAAAACCCTTGGTCAGGATGTTGCTAAGTTAAAAGAAGGGAGAAATACCCTGTCGGCCAGTCTTCGAAAAGTAAGCTCGGAGAGAGATCAAGCTCAAGCAGAAAAGGCAGGCACTGAGAGAAGAGTGCTTGCCTTGGGGAAAGAGCTGAAAACACAGAAAAGTTTGAACGTGGGTATTTTAGAGCAAAATTCACAATTAATAGACTCTTTACAAGAAATTAGAGAAGAAAGAGGGAATGTTGTTCTTCAACTTTCCTCTCTAGAGGCTTCATATAATGAGATGAAAAGGGAACTCATCGAATCCTCCAGACATGTTATGGAGTTCTCAGAATTTAATAAGAGGGTATGTCAAGATATAGAAAGTTTGACAGCAGAACTGGAAGGAAAAAACGCTGAGATAGAAAAGCTTACAGGACATAAAGGAGGGCTAACGTATGAAGAGAAAGAGCAAGAGAGAAAAGATAATAGCGTACTGATAGACCATTTAGAAAGATCTGAAAGAGAAATCAAAGAGTTGACTAGTAAGCTTACAACAGCACAAATCCAAGTTAAGCCGCTTGAAGCAAAGCTTCAAGAAATGATTGAGGCTAGGGATGATATCCAACAACAGTTCGATGCACAAGGAGAAGCTCTACAAGGAGTTCAAAGAAAACATGATACCCTAGAAGCAGATCATCAGGCAATGGAAGCATCTATGACAGGAGCAGAGGAGTCTATTCGAAGTAATAATGAGAAGCTCAAGTTAAAGGAACAAGATCTTGCTGATCTTCAAGCGTCATATGACGTGTTGGTGCAGCAGAAAGAATATCTGGAGGATGGTTCAAAGGATAGAAGAGATGTAGAGGGTGATTTAGAAAAAGTGATTAGTGAGAGAGAGGAATCAAAGGCAATAATCGAGAGATTGAATGTTGAAAAATCACTTATGCAATCTAAGTTAGAAGATGCAGGTCAATTAGGTTTGAGTCTATTAACGGAAAATGAACAACTAAAAATGGATGTTAAATCTGCAGCAGTGGAGGGGGATTCTATCAAGGAAGCGTTAAGAATGGCTGATGAGAGAGCTAATGAGATTGCAGAGGTGCTGAGCTACTACAAAGCTGAGCAAGAGAAAGCATCTGCAGAAACTGAGCAGAAAGCATCTATTGCTGAACGTCTTAAGGGATTGGAGAAAAGTCTAGTCTTAAGAAGAGCAGAAGAGGCAGAAAAAAAGGAGCACAGGTCAAGGGATAGTGCTGTAGCAGTTACAGCGCAGGAGGAGAGAGAAGAAATGCTTGAGAAGAAGCTTCATCCAGCTAAAGTGCAAGAAAAATCTACGAGAAAAGAGGCGGATCAGCGCAATAGAAAACTGGGTAATATTCCAAAGATAATAGGGTCTGAAATAGAACAAACAAGGAAAGGCAAAAGTTTTTCCCCTGACTCAACACCTGTCACAAAGGTTGAAAATAAACAAGGGAAAGATATATGATTATTGTATTTTCTACAGTTAAAGTAAAATTTTTACTTGAATATGTTGCTAAGCAGAAAGGTTGTCGCGCTGAATTGTTTAATGATGAAGATGCCAAGATCACAGAAGTGAATCGCGTTATATCGTCTATGGGTTGTGATAGAAGAGATGATATTAACAAAGAGATCTATGAATATATAAAAATGGACCACTTTAAGGAGATTGACCCTGTAGAGCATCCTGACAAAGAAGGGATTTACCTTTATAGGGTATCCGGCAGTAAGCTTGAGTACAGAAAAATGAAAAACGGACTTATAGAGCTAACTCCTAGAGCTGGCTTAGATGCAATTATATTGATTAATAGAGTTGATAATAACAATAAGGTAATAGAAGATATATACGATATTCTGGAATATGAAGAAGGGCATTTAGTTTCTGTGATTGCAGGGGGAGAAGGGGAGTCTTCTGTAGGTGATATAGGGGCGATGGCAAGAAGAGTAGGAATTACCATTCTTGGTAGAGACCATTTGACTAAAAGAGAGACAAAGAAGCTTGAGATGAAAGCTGCTCAAAACATTCAAGAGGCGTATACGGACTCTCGTAAAGAAGAAAAAATAGACCTCCTTGAGAAAATCAAGAATTCATATAAGAAAAGATAAGAGGTCTCTGTTTAAGAGACCCTTTGCTTGTATTATACACCCATATATTATGCATGATTTACTCAAGAGGACATCTCTTCTCCTATAAGGGGAGTAGTGGTGTTGCTATAGTGTGCATCATCTAGAGTAGCGAAATCAGGAGGTATGAATACGTGATCTTTAGAGGCGTATAGAGCAGTGAAAGCGGGAGGAGGAGCTGGTTTGAATCCATGGCTACTCTCGCATTCTTTAGAAAATGCTTTAAACTGTGCTCTGAGATCATTTAATTCATTAATAGTAGCGTAGTGAGTGCTATTCTTTACAATTTCTGAATATCTTTCAGAAAGAGGGAGGTTTAGTTCTTCTTTTTTAGGAAAGAGAAAATTAGATACGGAGTCTACTGCAAGAAATCCAAATGTAACAGATTGTGCAATTGTTTTTCCATGCTTTGTAACGTCATTGACAATGTATTTCTCCACGAGAGCAAATCCTAGGAATATCATTGCTGGAGCTACATAGCTATACCTGTTCTCTTGGACGCAAAAAAATCCATCTGTTGTTATGTGGTTGCATTCTGATCCTGTTTCTGGGTTATATAAAGATGTGGTTGTTTTTACTATTTTCATTGATTTGCCTCATCACTAATCATTAAAAAAGGCACAACTACTCTTAGGCTTTGGTTTGCCAATGAGTATTTGTTTGGAGCTGTGTTCTCAATTGTTAATTGTAACATGTCGTATTGTTGAAGAGATCATTTTTTTCTTAGTATCATAAGTCTTATTAATAAAATTACTGGTCAAATGTTGCAAGAAGGGCGCACAAAGCTCTATCGGGACGGCTTGTGCACAAGGCAGTACAAAGGATCAGGCATTTACTAATGTATCTTAATAATCTTAAAGACGTTGTTGTTTTGTAGGGTATATAAGATAGTTTTTAATGAGCTTGTAGTTGGAGTTCAATAGCTAATAATTAGAGAAAAATCTAGAGATTGTATATGGGGGGAGTCTAAGAGGCTTTAATGAGCTTGTAGGAGCTAGGGTCGCTAAATAACGCATGGAGAGCTTTATTGTTTATCTTGTGTCCAGGCTTGTGGCTTTTAATGTGTCCCTTAATAGGAGCGCCCGCTAAATACAAGTCGCCTATTAAATCTAACAGTTTATGTCGGACAAATTCATCTTTGTATCGTAGTCCGTCTTTGTTCAGAATTTTGTTGTCTTTTATAACAACCGCATTTTCGATAGATGCACCTTGTGCTAGGCCTTGTTTCTTTAGTAATTCAGCGTCTTCTTGGTTTCCAAAAGTTCTGGCTCTTGAAAGAGAATATTTAAAAGAGCTGTCTTTCTCAGAAAAAGAATAAGTTTGCTTTGAGATGATGCTGTCTTTGAAATCTATTGTGGTGTCTGCAGAAAAACATTCAGAAGGAAGTAATTCTATAAAAGAGTCGTTATATTCTATTCTGATTTTCTTTGTTATCTCTATATACTCTCTCGTTGCATTTTGTATTTTTACACCAGCACACTCTGCCATGAACACAAATGATTCAGAGCTACCATCCATGATAGGTATTTCTGGTCCATCTAGCTCTATAAGCGCATTATCTATCTTGCATCCCCATAACGCTGCCATTAAATGCTCAATAATTGAAATTTCAACTCCTGATTCGTTTGAGATTGTTGTACCAAGAATTGTTTTTGAGACGTAGTTATATTGTGCTTTTACTCTATTTGGTTGATTTTTGATATCTGTTCTTACGAATATAATACCTGAATTCTCAGGTGCGGGGTATATAGTAAGAGAGGCAGGCTTTCCAGAATGGATTCCTACACCAAAACAACTTACGGAATGTTTTACGGTTTTTTGCTGCATACAACCTAAAGCATTAATAGTAATTAATAGTAAGGTTTTTTATCTTATTTATCAAATAACGTTTTATTACAAAATATTACAAAATTTTATTCTATCTTATAAAAAGTATATGAAAGAGTAATTTCCTTAAGGCCCTGTAACTCTTTGTCTCTTTCTATCTCAGGGTCTATGAAAAAAGATACAGGCATCATAGCATGTTGTTTTGGTTCTAGCAACTGCTCTTCGAAGCAGAAACACTGGATTTTATTAAAATATACTCCTGCTTTATGGGGGGTCACATTGTATACAGCTGTGCCGATAGATGGTTGATTAGTATTATTTGTAGCAGAATAGAAAACCAATGTGTTTTCTCCGGTAATTAATTCCACAGACTTTTGTTCTGGTTTGAACGACCAAGGTAGATCTGTATGAACATTGGAATCAAATCTTACTCTTATTTTTTTTGTTCCTTTGTGTGTTGCAACACGCTTTGTTTTTTTTACGGTTCCACCATATCCTGTTACTTTGCAGAATAGACTATAAAGAGGGACGGATGCATACGATAGGAGAATCATCCCGACCAAGAGCATCGCAAGAGACAGTGCTAAATTTTTGTTATTGTACCTCATTTGAATAAAAACAACACAGTAATTTGTGTGGTTTAGTATAGTATACCAATCTGAAATAGCGAGAGGTAAAAATATAGTTGACTTTAAAGTGGGTGAGCTTTTCAATTACTAAAAAAACTCTATGAAAAAGAAAGAGCAGAAAGATAATGATGGTGGTAATGTTGTTAGTGAGTATGGTGATGCTGGTGTAGATGATTCTGTTGTCCCTCCTGTAAATGAGCCCTGCGCTTCTACTAGTGATTTTGTGGTGGGTTTTTTTCAGCAGGTATGGAGTTGTTTTGCAGGAGGAGGTTATTCAGGTACTCTTGCTGCTCATGATTTAGAAATTTTAATAGATTTAGTGGAGACTAGAGGTATACTAGGAGATCAAAAAGGGGACCTGCCATCATACGACTGTAAAAAGACTCAGTAATTTTTAGTGAAAAAAAGGCCAAGAAAACTCAGCCTTTTTCTTCATAAGTTCAAATCAATAATGATTAGAAGCTAAAGATCACACCGGCACTTAGTTCCTGTGCGTGTGTCTTTGTAGTAGTTGTGATTCCAGAAGCGTTCTTGGATTTGAATTTTCCAAGACCAACAAATCTGTAACCTAAGTCTAGGTCAACATCTTTAGCAACGTTAATTTTAGAACCAAAACCAGCATTGTAAACAAAGTTTTTGCTTTTTACACTTTCTGTTCCAGTAGCAAGTTTATCCATTGTGTTCTGAGTATAACCAGCACCAACTGTTACATAAGGTGTGAAGATTGAACTAGAGTCAAAATCGTAGTAACCGTTTAGGAAAACAGTTTTACTTTTGTATTCTGCGGTAACATTTTTCTTTGAAGAATTTCTTAGCTGAGCGTTAACGTCTGCTCTGAAATTATTATCAAATTTGTAACCAACACCAGCGCTGTAAACAGGTTTGTGCCAATCAAGATTGCGTGACTCTCCTGTTGAAGTTTTCTCAGCTGTATTTGCTTTAGAAGCTGCTACATCACCTCTTAAGTAAACACTAGAACTAGTGTCTGAAGCAAAAGCTGAAGCAGAAAGAGCAATTAATGATGCACATACTAGTACTTTTTTCATTGTTTTTTCCTATATTAAATTAAACAAAATTAACGCGTTAAATTGCGCGAGTGAAGGGGGTTGTAACTGAGTTATTAACGGCAGTCAAGAAAAAAGACTTGGGTTAACGCATATAAGTATATATTTTGGGGTGGTATACATAATTGAAATATGACGCACGAGTGCGCTACATTCCTTATATGACAAGGGATTAGTAGAATTAAGGGGTGATTTTAAGTTTAGTCGCAAGCTGTTGCAGATATGTCACAAAGGAGCGTAAAATCTAGTTATTCCGTTAGGTTATTGCAGTTTCTGCGCTAGTAACTCGTTTAGATTCTGAGGGTTTATTTTGCCTCCAGATTTTTTCATTGCTTGCCCTACGAAGAATCCGAATAATTTATCTTTCCCGGATTTATATTCTGCTACTTTATCTGAGTTTGCTTTTAGTACTTCGTCTATTACAGATTCGATTGTATCTGTATCAACTATTTGCTTTAGGCCTTTTTCTTCTACAATTTGAGCTGGGCTTGCTCCTTTTTCAAACATGATATCAAATACCTCTTTTGCTATTTTCCTAGAGATTGTGTTGTCTTCTATTAAGGATAGAAGTTCTGACATCTTATATGGAGATACCTTGCACTCGCTGAAAGAGATGGAGTTTTTGTTTAACCTACCGAATAATTCTACGGTTAGCCAACTAGATGCAAGCTTTGCATCTCCTGCAGATTTTAGTATTTCCTCGAAGTAACTAGCTATTTCTTTATCTTCTGATATTACTCCAGCATCATATGGGGTAAGACCAAGGTCATTAATGTATCTCTCTTTCTTTTGATTGGGTAGCTCTGGCAGTGTAACTCTTACTTGATTTATATATTCATCAGAAAGCCTAATAGGAAGAAGATCTGGATCTGGGAAGTATCTGTAGTCTTGGGCATCTTCTTTTGATCGCATTGTTTTTGTTTCTCCGGTATCTGTGTTAAATAACCTGGTTTCTTGATCTATTGTTCCACCACTTTCTACAATGCTGATTTGTCTCTCGATTTCGTACTCGATTGCTTTTGTAACATTTTTAATGGAGTTTAGATTTTTGATCTCACACCTTGTTCCAAGTTTGTCTCCTGGTTTTTTTATGGATACATTGGCATCGCATCTCATGGATCCTTTATCCATGTTACCATCGCACGTTTCAAGGTATCTTAGGGTGCTACGGATTTTTTTTAAGAATTCCGATGCTTCGAAAGATGATCGTATATCTGGGTCTGTGACAATTTCCATTAATGCAACACCGCATCTGTTTAGATCTATATAGCTTTCTGTCGGGCTTTGGTCGTGTATACTCTTACCAGCATCTTGTTCTAGGTGTATTCTGGTGATGTTCACTCTCTTCGGATTTTTATCTTCAGTTTCTATGTCTATATACCCACCTTCAACGATAGGGTGGTAGAATTGGGATATCTGATATCCTTGTGGAAGGTCTGCATAAAAATAGTTTTTTCTATCGAAAGCAGAAAAATTTTGTACGCTTCCGTTGATTCCCAGCCCAGTTTTTACTGCTTGTTCAACACAGAATGCATTCAACACAGGTAGCATACCGGGCATTGCGGCATCAACAAGAGATACATGGTTATTTTGGGATCCTCCATATTCTGCAGATGCACCTGAGAATAATTTGCTGTTAGAGGATACCTGTGCATGAATTTCTAGACCGATAACTACTTCCCATTCTGATTTTTTCATACTAAAACCCCTCAGGAGAAGCCTTGAACTCAAAGCATCTTTCTAAAGTTTTTGCTGTTGTGAATACTGATTCTTCATCAAATCTATTGCCTATGATCTGTATTCCAAGAGGCATTCCTTTTGAATTTAATCTTCCTGGAATAGATATCGCAGGTAACCCAGCCATACTTGCGGGGATTGTGAATAAGTCATTTAAATATAGTGCGATAGGGTCCAATTGATCCTTATTATCTAGTGAGAATGCTGGGGTAGGAGCAGTAGGAGTTATAATCGCATCTACATCCTTAAATGCATTTACAAAGTCGTTTGCAAGCAACCTGCGCACTTTTTGAGCTTTAAGGAAATAGTCATCGTAATATGCGGAAGATAGCACATATGTTCCTATCATTATTCTTTTTTGCACTTCCTGTCCAAACCCTTTTGTTCGTGTGGCAGAATACATTTCATCCAATGACATCCCTTCCTTGAATTCTCTGAGTCCGTAACGAACACCATCATATCTAGAATAATTAGAAGAAGCTTCAGCTGGGGCTATAACATAATATGCTGCAATACCATATTTAGTATGGGGTAGGCTTATTTCTTTTATCTTAGCACCTTCTTTTTTGAGTATTTCTATGGAGTCGGCCCATAGTTTTTCGGTTTCTTTATCTAATCCATCGCAGTAATATTCCTTGGGTATTCCTATCTTCATGCCTTTTAAGTCTTTTTTCATAGAGGAAGATAGGTCCGGTAATTGAGTGTCGCTTGAAGTTGAATCTTTTGGGTCATACCCCATGGTCTGTAATGCTAATAATGCTGTATCTTCAACATCTCTTCCGAAGACACCTGCCTGGTCAAGGGAACTTGAAAATGAGATGATTCCATATCTAGAGCATCTTCCATAAGAGGGTTTGAATCCAACGACACCACAGAAAGAAGCTGGTTGTCTGACTGACCCACCTGTGTCTGTTCCTGTGGCCCCCATCGCAATTTTTGCAGCAACGGCAGCTGCAGATGCACCAGAGGAACCTCCAGGGACGAATCTTTCGTTGCTACCTGTTTCTTTCCATGGGTTTATTGCTGGGCCGAAATGGCTGTATGTATTTGCCGAACCCATTGCGAACTCATCCATATTAGCTTTTCCTAGCATTACAGCGCCCTCAGAGAATAATTTTTCTGTAACTGTGGATTCATATTGTGGCACGAAATCATTTAATATATTTGATGCGTTTGTTGTTTTTACACCAGTTGTGCAGAAAATATCTTTTATTGCCAAAGGGATTCCTTCTAGGTTTCCTTCTCTACCAGCAGAATATTTTTTGTCAGATTCATGAGCTTGGTTTCTTGCCATATCTGAGGTTTCAGTGATGAAGAGATTCATGCCATGATGTTTTTCCATAGCTGCGATATGTTCTTCAGCAAGCTCTATACATGAGAATTGTTTGTTTTTAAGTCCTTCTAGAGCCTGCTTGATTGAAAGAGAAGTTAATTTTGTCATTGCTCGATTACCTTGGGCACTATGAAATATTCAAATTTTTCCTTCGGAGCATTTTTTAGTATTTTTTCTGTGGAATAACCGTCTGTAATATTATCTTTACGCATAGTAATTTCAGATTCGTTTACATTTACTAAGGGCTCAATGCCATCTGTGTTTGCCTCTTGAAGTGAATCCACAACATCTATAATCTTTGAGAGTTCTTCTGCATACCTTGCAACTTGGTCTTCCTTGATATTCAGCCGCGCAAGTTTCGCAGTTTTCAGAACAGTTTCTCTGCTTATTGACATTTTCTTATAACACCTTAATATTCCAAGGAAAATAAAAGGGTTTTGTATAAAGAGCAAGGGTTTTGATGTGAGTACCAAAGATTTTTTTGGAAAAGTCAGTTTTAAGAAAAGTACAATTCTATTTGGCAGCACTATTCTGATTACTGTATTAAAGTCTGCCGTCCTTTATTTTTTCTTTTTTGATTTTTTTGTTTCTTACACGGAACCTTTCAAAAGTGTTACTGTTAGTTTTCTTAAGCATTTACTTTTGTTGTGTGCTTGTGATTTCCTTATAGGTGGTTTTTGTTTGTCATTTGGAAAAAAGTATTCCAGGTCAATTTTATGCCAATGGATTATTTCTTTAGGTTTCTTTGCTTTGACTTTCGCAACTTATAAAATAGAAGGTGTTTTTGTTTTTCCGCATGAAAATTTTGTTTTCAACAGGGTTCTCATGGCGAGTTGGATTGTGTGGGGATTGTCTGCTCTGTTGGTTTTTTGCTATAACTTTAAAATTAGAAAGAATTCTTGGCTAGGTGTAGTATTTGTTATTGTATGTGCTCTTATTTCTTACCCTAATAAAGCCCGCGTTATGGACAGAGATCGAATCTATTTTAAAAGTGGTAGCATCGGTTTGTTAGTTAGATACCCTATTTATGTAATGAGGCCTGGAGAAGAATCCTTTCTAGCAAATCAAAGAAAGAGAATTGTGGAGAATAAAGAGATAATTCATTTTATGCACATACCAAAAACTGGGGGGTCTGGGATAGCTATTCAAATGGCAAAACATTATACTGAGTCAATAATTGGCTTGGATCAATTTGATCATTATTTACGTCTAGCAACGAAAGATTGGCTCAAACCTTATGTCCAAACACATTTGACTAGGTTTGATTATAAAAAGCTTAGGGTAAAAGATACCTCTAAATTTATTTTTTTTAGAGATCCAAAGGACCGCGTGCTATCCAGTTATTATTTTATGAAGGTAAATTCACATTTTAATAAGGAGGAGAAGGAGCCCAGTTTATTAGAGTACCTTAGCAAGAAGAAAGAGCCCACCATGAAAGAAAATGTGCAGGTTCATTCTATGAAAATTAACAATGCATATATTAAATATTTAATCAATAGGGGGTCTGTGTATGAGGATAATTTTTCTTCTTTAGATATAAAGGAAGCCCTTGGCTATCTTGAGAGCTTTGATTTTATTGGTTTCATGGAAAGTTATGAAGAAGACTTTAACGAACTTTGTGATTTTTATTACACTACTCGTCCAAGGATAATAAAAAAAGAAAATTCCTTGGGACAAAATGTAGAAAAGGAAAAGCGGGCCATAAAAAGAGAACCTATTACCCCAGAAATCGATCGTGAGTTAGACAAGCTTACAAAATATGATTACATAATTTACGAAGCTGCTAAGGAGATTTCGGCTAGAAAGCGTAAGGAGTGCAAGAAGTATGGCAATGGAGTTTGTAGAATGAGGATAAAATAATCTATAAGTTTTATTGACGATATGTGAAAAATCTTTAATATCAAGTAACCTCACTGATTCAATTTTTTATACCAAATGGATGGGTTTGAATTCAACAAAATAGCTGCCTCTGTTCTTGTATCAGGTATAGCAGTGATGATAGTAAGCAATGTTGCTGATATTCTTTATCAGCCAAATAAAGAATTCAAGAGGGGGTACCAAATTCAGGTTCATGAGAATATCCAGGCAGGTCCAGTTAAACAGAAGACAGAAGTTCTGGATATTGCTACATTGATGTCAAATGCTGATGCTTCGAGAGGTAAGGCGGATATCAAAAGATGTGCAATCTGTCATACTTTTAACTCTGGTGGAAAGAATAAAGTAGGTCCAAATCTATGGGGAATAGTAGGAGCAAAAAGAGCACATAAAGATGATTTTTCGTATTCAAAAGCACTTGCCACAAAAGGTGGAAGTTGGAATGCAGAGGAGTTATTGAAGTTTGTTCATGGTCCTAGAAAGTATCTCCCTGGAACTAAGATGGCTTTTGCGGGGTATAGAAAACCTCAGGATGCTGCCGACGTGGTGGCGTTTTTGGAGACTCTAAAATAGTTATTATATGAAAATTGTTACTTGGAATGTAAACTCCGTTAGAACGAGGAAGCCTCTTGTTTTGGAATGGGTAAAAGCAAATAAACCAGACGTATTGCTTCTGCAGGAAACAAAATGCTTGGATGAGTTTTTCCCAAGAGAAGAGTTTGAAGATTTGGGTTATAATATCGCGACTCATGGTCAGAAAACCTTTAATGGTGTGGCTATTTTAAGCTTGCATCCTATTGATGATATTAATACCGACCTTCCTAATACTCCTCTTCCAGAGCATGCACGATATATTGAGGGTGTGATTAGTGTTGCTGGTGGGGCTGTGCGTGTAGCTTCTGTGTATGTTCCTAATGGGGATAGTTTAGATTCTAATAAATTCCAAGATAAACTGAAATTCTATGATTCTCTAAAGGAACATTTGGCAGGGTTGCTTGAGTTCGAGGAAGTTCTGGTTATTGGGGGTGACTTTAACGTTGCACCTGAAGAGATAGATACTTATTCTGTAGAGGATACTACAGATACTGTACTCTTTGATATTCAGGCAAGAAAGAAGCTTAGGTCCTTAGTTGCACTCGGTATGTATGACGCTTACCGCATGACAAACCCTAACAATCAGAAGTTTAGCTGGTGGGACTATAGAAGGGGGGCATGGAATAAAAACCAAGGTTTGCGCATCGATCATCTGCTTTTGTCCCCTGAGGCTGCAGATAAATTGAAGGATTCTGAGATGGATCATCAAATGCGTGGTAAGGATTCTCCGTCTGATCATATCCCAGTATCTTGCAATATATATATTTAGCGCATCAAATGTTGTGTAAACGCATCTTTTTCAAGAAACCTTAATAAAAAGCAATTAAGGTCGCGCAGTTATTCTGTGACTATAGAATCTCATTGTTCACCAATCGCCAGAGAGCTAAGAGAGAAATGCAGTCTTGGTCTGGCATTATCTCCATGAGATTTATGTCTAAGGCATAACATTATTTAGAAAGATTATAATCTTTCGGCCAATCTAATTATCTTGCATCGCGCTAGATATGGGCTCAAACATCTTAGATGCAAGATAAGTAATTGTTATAAACCAGGTGCTTTTACTAAAAACCATATAATTAATGAAGATTCTATAAGGTCTATACAGTAGTGGTGTCTTGATATCCTGGATTTAATAAACGCAGTGGGAGGAAATATGATTTGGTTATTTATATATACATACATGATACTTTCTCTTCTTTCCTCAAAGAAGTTACTATCTCTAGGAGGTCGTTTACAGAAAGGTGTCTTCTTTGTGTATACATTAAGTGAGGTCAGCTCTTTGATGGAAATGTTTATACAAATAAGACTTTCTAAGGCTATCTATAAATTAAGGAGAAAAACATCATAAAATTAATGATTTATTTACGATTTAAAATTATATTGGTATATAGGGATAACTTATTTATTTTATATGAAAAATAAAACTGACTACCCTAAAGCGCATCTTGGTAATGTAGTATTTGCGTTAACAAGATTTTTAAAAAAACCAAACGCAATCACTCACAAATTAGGAGAAAATCCTGTAGTTATTAGCAGCCGCAAGGCTTTATATCGCTAGCAAGTTTTGTGTGATTGAGTATGGACCTAATGCGGTGGTGCCCCTGACCTGACTCGAACAGGTAAGTCCCGGAGGACAGCAGATTTTGAGTCTGCCGCGTCTACCAATTCCGCCACAGGGGCAAATGAAGATCCATATATATTACCAAAAACATCTGTGAGCAAGTGTTTTTGTTTATGTATGACATATGCTGCTAGTAATAAAAAATATAAACACATCTTTTTTATCGAAAAAATAATAAACTTTTATTGGGATTACAGGATAAAATTTACCCATACTAAAAAAGGCCAAGGCTAAGGCGATTAGGTTTTTAACTTTACAAAGATATGCCAATATTTGAAGTGTCAGCTTGACGATATATTGTAATATAAGTGGAATTAACCATAAATGCAGAAGCTTCTCTTGTTTTTCTGTGGAGCAAACCCGATATGCTTGATTATTTTTTTTGGGGGTGGTATTAATATTATTGTCAAAAAAACTTACAGTTGCTTATGAGGGTTATAAGGGATTGCAAATACTGCCCTGAGATTGCTAGAGGCGGAGTACTTGCAATAGGTAATTTTGATTCTTTGCATTTAGGTCATAAATACCTCTTAAAAAAAGCGAAAGAAATCGCGGATAGTAAGTGCATAAAGTTTAATGTAATGACATTTGATCCGCATCCTAGAGAGTTTTTGAGCGCATCGGAGGGATGTATCGCGCTTACACATATGCGTGATAAGCTAGAAATGCTTGAAGAGGTGGGGGTAGATTTCGTTTTCCTTCAAAAGTTTGATAGTGAGTTTTATAAAAAATTACCAAGGATCTTTATATCAGAAATAGTTAAATATCTTAAATTCAAATATTTGTTTGTAGGAGAAAATTTTTATTTTGGACATAATGCAGATGTAGATTTCTCTGTAATTCAGGATGCTGCTAAGGAGTATTCTTTTGAATTCACTATATCTCCAATGTTAAAATTTGATAATGGCTCCGCTGTCTCTTCTTCAGCTGTGAGAAAATGCTTGCTGAAGGGGGATATAGAACAAGCATCAAAAATGTTGGGGCATCACTATTTTATATCCGGCCATGTAGTGGATGGAAGTAAGGTGGGTAATAAAATAGGTTTTCCCACAATAAACTTACAATATGAGAGAAGGTTGCTGCCAAAAGTAGGCTCATATACTGCAAGCATCTATATAGAAGGGGATAATTGTAAATATTATGGATTTACTAGCATAGAATCTGATAAAGAAGGCATTCCATCGTTAAAGATGCATATATTAAATTTCCATGATAATGTTATAGGAAAAAATGTTAAAATTATGCTGCACCAATATATTAGGGGGCAAAAATTATATTCTTCTATAAAAGATATTGCTTCTCAGAGTTCTAAGGATAAAATTAAAGCTCAGCAATATTTTGAAAGTTTAAATGCATAAAGAGCTCAAAAATAAAAAGATATACACATTATCTATAGTCTTGTTGATTTTTTTTGATCAGGTCACAAAGCTATACTTCATGGACCTAGTACATCCATTGTATGGGGGGGTAGAGGTTAATGCTGTGTTCAACCTTGTGCATGTGTGGAATAAGGGGGTGTCTTTTGGAATGTTCTCTAGTTTTGAATATAGCAATTTTCTATTTCTAGGATTATCAATGCTAATTACTCTTGCCTTAATCTTTTTATTGTTTAAAGAGGATAGTGCTCTATACTCCGTTTCGTATAGCTTGATTATTGGTGGGGCTATTGGTAATATGCTCGATAGAGCCAGGTTTGGAGGCGTCTTTGACTTTATTGACTTCCATATTTCGAACTACCATTGGCCTGCTTTTAATATGGCAGACAGTTTTATTTGTGTGGGAGCATTTATATTTTTATATTGCTCTCTTTGTACTAAAAATCAGGAGAAGAGTTTATGAAAAGAATTTTAATATCATTACCTTTAATACTGGCATCTTTGTTTATTGCCTCATGTGATAATGAAACCAAAAGAAACCTTGGTATTACAAGAAAAACTCCAGATGAGTATACTGTATTAAAGAGCCCCCCTCTTTCTGTGCCTCCTAGCTTTGAGTTGAACCCTCCAGGTGACAATACACAAGCTAAGAAAGAAGATTTAGAAGTCACATTCACAAAAAAGAAAGAAAGCGTTCCTGTAAACAAGACTAAGAAAGATGCATCCAAGAACGCTCCTTCTGGATCTATGAGTGATGGGGATAAAAAATTCTCTAGTAAATTTACAAAGTATAATAAACGCTCTGATATTAGGGAGGTTTTAAAGAAAGAAGGAATAAAAGAAGAGAAACGGCAACTGGAACTAGACAAGAAAAGGAAAGATAGTGCTTGGAAAAAAATCAAAAGTTGGTTCTAGTTCGTTATGCTCAGTAAACTCAGTAAGTTTTCAGGAGGCCTGCTAAGCAAGATTTTGCTTGGAACATTGATTGCTATATTTGCAGTAGCAGGTATGCAAGGCCTCAGAACTCCTAAAGATACGATTGTTTCAATAGATGGAAAAGTGGCTGTATCAACTGCGGAATTTGTTCGTGGTAGAAAGAATATAGCAAATTCTTTGCTAAATACGCACCCAGGGATCGACCTTTCAAATGTAAATTTAAACCAGTTAACTTTAAATGAGTTGATTAAAGATAGGCTTATTGCATTAGAATTGAAAGATCTTGGTATGTATATTAGTGACGATCTTGTGATAAGCGAGATTATCCAAAACTCAAACTTCCATAATAAAAAATCTGTATTTGATAAGGATATTTTTTACAGAGCTCTCAGTTCCAGTGGAGTAAAAGAAAAGGATTTTGTACGTCATATTAAAGATACGATAGGAATGCGTTTTTTGAGCAAAATCATGAGAGGTTTTGATGTTCCTGACAAAATTGTTCAGCAGCTCAATATATATAATAACCAAGAAAGACATGTGGATTTATACCTTGTTAAAAGACTGCCATTGAATGACATTAGGGTTTCAGATGAGGAGGTGAATTTGTATTATAATGGTAATAAGAATAGATTCACAAACCCCGAAACAAGGGATATAGAATATATCGCGATAAAACCAGAGTTTTTCCGTAGTATAGCTAATATTTCAACGGACCAGATAAACCAACAGCTTTCTTCAATGGAATTTAAATCGGGCTCTGATAGAGGGGATGCGTACAATGGCTTGGTCCAGAACACACTAGAGCAAGTAATGTTTGAATCTATCAAGGATATTGAAGACTCTATAGCAGAGGGAAATGCTCTTGAGAGGGTTGCAAAGCAATATGGATTAAAATATGTGAAGATTTCTGGTATTTCAAAAAAGTCTCTATCAGGCAGATTGCCTAATAGCAGGAAGCTTATAGAAGAAGCCTTCGCTCTGGAAGAGGGGGTCTCTTCTGAGGTAGTGCAAGATGATGCAGGAAAAGAATATTATATCGTGAACACCATCTCTCTTAAGCCTTCACAGGCAAAACCTATAGAAGAGGTGAGGAAGGAGATCTCTTATGAGATGAAGCAAGAGAGAGTTCTTGCAGAGCAGAAAAAGCATGCGTATCTCATAAAGAATGCGGTGTTAAAAAAATCATCTAGCTTTAATGATTATGACATCAATGCAGTGAAGTTAACGCGGCCTGAACAGGATAAGGCGCAGTTTGGAATATCTCCAGAGATTTTAGTAGAAATATTTAATCTAGAGAATGTAGAGGACCTATCTTCTGTGTTTCCTACAAAAAATCATGACTTTGCATTTGCAAAGCTGAAATCAATAAAAAACGCTCAAGATACCTCTAAGAAGTTATTTAAAGATACTAAGATGCAATTGTCAAAATTTATGGATGACACTGTTATGCAGAGCTTTATCTCTGGTCTGTATAGCAAGTATACGATTGAGTTGTTCGAAGGTAATATTCCTCAAGATAGATAATTGGCTAATCACTCTCAATATGTATTTCGGATAGAACAGAGATTGTGTTTGGGGAGATGGTTTTCTTCATAGCTTCTTCTGTTTGCAGCGCCTGTTTTGCTGATGGACTTAATTTTCTATATCTACTCTGGGCTTGTTTATTTGCTTCCATAAGAAATTGATTGTAATTCCTTACTTCTGCAAAAATTTCATCTGGCCATCCAGCAATATTTTCTTTTATTTTTGCCAGTGCAGTTTTATCTTGCTCCGGAAAATTATCTATAATTCGTTGTAATTCAGACTCTGTAATCTCTTTGTAATGGTGATCCTGTGAATTATTGGACATATGTTTTCCTAAAAGATTTGCGCTGTTTTTAACTCCAGATACAGTGTCTGAAGTGGGTGGAGTGATTTTTGTTGATGCAAATGAAGCCATGTTTGATGATAAAATCATAGCTAAAGAAAGAAAAATCTTTATAATGGCTGGATATAAAGGCGCTTTTAAGTATTTTAGATTCATTATTTTTATCAGTGTTTCTCTAATAATTTTAAACGCGTTTTATGTTATTACAATAAACTATTATATATTTTATATAAAATTAGTTCTAGGTATGAGTAAAATTTACAAAAACACATCATCTAGGCTCGCGGGGGTCCAAATTTTATATTCCCTTGAAACTAGCGGAGGAAAAGATCTGTATGCTTTAGAGAATTTTGAAGATCATTTGGATGCGCAATTAGCGAACCACAAAGACAAAGAATTGCTGAGGGAATGTTCTATTGAAGGTGAAAAGCCTAATAAAAAATTTGTTGAGAAGCTCCTTCAAGCTGCAATATCAAAATTGGGTGAAATTGATGAAGCAATAGAGGGCTCTGCAAGCAATAGCTCTGCTATTGAGCGTATGAACATGCTGATGTTGTCCTTGCTGCGTTGTGCTATAGCAGAGCTCAAATATTTCGACACACCCTTTAAAGTGGCCATTAAGGAGTATGTCAAGATAGCCTCTTCTTTCTTTAATGACTCTGAAGTTTCTTTTGTGAATGGTGTCTTGGATAAGATTTCAAAAGAATCTAAATAACTATTTGTAGTTTATTCCAACGCTTGCGCGTTTTCCTATAGATCTCTCTAATGTTTTTGTAGTTACGCGTCGTCCACCAATATTTTGAGCTCCCATCTCTTCGATGCTTATAGTCTTCGCTGCGTGCAATTTGTTGGTATCTTTGTATTTTTGCAGTATCACGCCTTTCCCTCGCTTCATCTCAGGAAGTTCAGAGATAGCAAACACAAGAACTTTTTCGTTGCTTCCCATAACAGCTAAATGCTTTTCTGTCACTTCTTCAACTATCTTGAGCGAGTCCTTCTCATCTAAATTCATTACATTTTTCCCTGATTTTGTTTGAGCAAGTAAATCATTGGCATGTGTGATGAATCCTCTTCCCTGTGTTGATGCTAATAAATATTTTACATCTTTCTTGTATAGATCCAGATGAGTTAAATTTGAATCTCCTGTATCTAAAAAGAATTTGATAGGAGCACTTTCTGATTTATCACGCGGAAATTTATTGCATCCAAGTGTAAACACTCTACCGTCATTTGTAAAAAACAGAAGTTTATCTAATGTTGTTGCTTCTATTGTGAACCTTGCCTTGTCTCCATCTTTATAATTAATTTTCTTGTCTAGGGAGTGTCCCTTTAATGCCTTAATCCACCCTTTGTTAGAGCAGAATATGGTAATTTTCTCCTTTTCTATAAAAGCTTCTGGAGCCTGAACATCAACTTTTTCTATATAGTGCAATATTTGTGTCTTTCTTTTGCCGAGTTTGACTTTCTTTCCATACCTGGTTTTTATTTCATTGATCTCATCTGAAATCAATTTCCATCTAAGATCTTTGCTTGCGATTAGTGCTTTTAAAGATTTTTGCTCTTGTTTTAATGAGGAATGTTCTTTGCGGATTTCTTCCTCTTCTAGCTTTCTAAGTGATCTCAGCCTTATATTTAAAATTGATTCGACTTGGATCTCAGTAAGTGCAAACATCTTTATTAAGGTGAGTTTTGGATCATCTTCAGTTCTAATGATTGTTATTACTTCATCTAGGTTTAGGTAAACAATCAGGAAACCCTCTAATACTTCAAGCCTGTGATCAACTTTGTTCAATCTGTGTTTTGTTCTTCTTAGTGTTACTTCTTGTCTAAATTCAAGGAATTCATCCAAGATTTCCTTTAGATTCATTACTTTTGGTATAGAGTCAGAGGTCAATACATTCATATTCATAGAGAATCTTGTTTCAAACTCTGTTGTTTTGAATATAGATTCCATGAGCATCTCTGGGTTTACATCTCTTGATTTTGGTTCTAGTACAATTCTGATATCTTCCGCAGATTCATCCCTGATATTGCCAAGGAGTGGAAGTTTTTTGTTTTTATATAGGTCTACTATTTTCTCTATCAATCTAGCCTTGGAGACTTGGTATGGGATTTCTGTTACAACAATTACATATTGTCCTCGTTGTAAATCTTCTTTTTCCCATTTTGATCGAATTCTGAAAGATCCTCGACCAGTGGAGTAAGATTTTAATATATCTTCTTCTGATTCTATTAAAAGACCTCCAGTGGGGAAATCTGGTCCTTTGATATATTTCATCAAGGATTTGATACTAGCTTCTGGGTGTTTTATTATATGGTGTAGGGCTCCACATATCTCATCTAGATTATGAGGAGGAGTGTTAGTTGCCATTCCAACTGCGATTCCCTCAGATCCATTGGCTAAGATGTTTGGGAAAGAAGCGGGCAGTAATACTGGCTCTTTATCTTGAGAATCGTATGTGTCTTTAAAATCTATTGTATCTTTATCTATATCCTTGAGTAGTTCTACTGCAACATTGGTAAGCCTAGATTCTGTATAACGCATAGCAGCAGGGGAGTCTCCATCTATAGACCCAAAGTTACCTTGCCCATCTATCAGCGGGTATCTTACAGAAAAATCTTGAGCAAGACGCACTAATGTTGAGTAGATGGCAGAATCACCATGAGGGTGGAATTTACCTATTACATCACCAACTATTCTGGCACATTTTTTATAAGCATGATGTGGGTCTAATTTTAAAAGCATCATAGAGTATAAGATCCTTCTATGCACTGGCTTCAGACCATCTCGAACATCAGGTAGTGATCTGGACATGATGGTAGAGAGAGCATAGCTCAGATATCTTTCTTCAAGGGCTTCTATGAAGTTGATTGACTCTATGGTGCCTTCGCTTTCAGACATTATACTCTATCCCTCATAATATATTTTATATTACAATATGGGCATATAGCAGATTGAGGAGTAGACTCACTCATTTTTAAATACACATTAGGGTGATTTGATTCAGAATAAAACCCTCCGCACTTTACTGTCATATCATCTGAAAATATTTCTTTTTTATGCATCTGATTCAGAAGTTGTTAACTCATAGGATATAGTATCCCCACTAATTATATTACTTCTGATAGCGCTTGTCACAAAAATTTCGCTGACTTCTGAAGGTTTTTTAAAATCACCCTCTGTTTTTCCTGGAAAGGCTTTGGCTATAAATTTAGTATAGCTAGGCTCGGGCTCTACAAGATTTATTCTGACGTTTGATTCTTCGGAATATATTGTGACCATTTCTTTTAAAGCCGCTTTGGAGACCGCGTATGCGCCCCAATAAGCTTTATGAGTTTTACTCATATCCCCAGTAGCAAATAAAGCCACGGCATTCTGTGATTCTATTAGTAGAGGGTGCATTGATTTAAGTATTTTCCAATTTGCATTCAAGTTTATATCAATAATTTTATCCCAAACCTTCTCATCATAATGAGCTAATGGGCTGACTTCACCTATTGCTCCTATGGTAGAAACCAGGATATCTATACTGCCAAATCTATTTTTTATTTCTTGTGCTAAATTTTGGAGTTTTGTTAAGTCTGTGAAATCTATTTGAACTATTGTAGTGCTAGTATCTTTGCCCATTGCATAGTCATCTAGCTTTTCAAGTTTCTTTAGATCTCGACCTACAGAAATAATATGCGCGCCATTATCTATATATTTATGTGCTATTGCGCTGCCAAGGCCTCCAGTGGAGCCAAAGATAATTGCGATTTTATTTTTTAATGGCTGTGTCACGCTAGCAAATAAAGCTGGTGACCCCTACGGGAATCGAACCCGTGTTTCCACCGTGAAAGGGTGATGTCCTAACCGCTAGACGAAGGGGCCTGTTAAGGGGGTGATTATAGATTCATCATTCATTAAATCAAGATAAAATAAATTTATTTTTAGCAATGCTTGGATAACTAATCTTATAACAATACCTACAACTAACGCTCTGAAGACAACGGCTGTGTCTATAGTTGGAAGCAAAAGATTTTGACCATTCAGTATGACCAGTCGCATTAGGTCGGAGTAATGCGCATCAACTTCTCTATCATGTAGTATATTTATGCTCCCGAGCTGACATCTTAGGGGGGAGCTATCTCTGCTTGATACATTGCATCACTAGGGCTACCAATTAGTTCTGATACACAAATACACAAAATTCTAGCGCGTCTGACATAGTAGCTAAATAATATGCCGCTTTTTCAATCTCTGAATTTAATTGCTCTGCATACTATAATATACCTACCTCTGCATTATATCCTTCAGATCGTGCATGTGTTTTACTATCTTCATAAATCTGCCAACTAAAGTAGTTTATTTCTCATGATTATAATTCTTCTTACAAGATCTACGGTTGGGAAGTATTTTTTGGTAAAAGGTATATATTCAGATTTGTTGTCTTTTAAGAAATGTATTTCCAAAAGGTCCCCGGATCCAAAATTTTGTACATCTAATATATTTCCTATATGATTATTTTTATCATCTGTTACATTCATTCCAGATAAATCTTGCACATAGAAGTCATCCTCTTTTAGTTGCGGCAAAGCAGTGCGGTAAATGTATAGATCGGTTTTTAACATTGGCTCAGCTTCTTCTACAGAATTTATATCCTCTATACTTCCAATTAGTATGTCTTTGTTGACAGATTTAATTTTCAACTCAATTATATTCCCTGAGCTATTATATATTTTTCCATATTTAGATAGGTCAGAGGCTTTCTCTGCATAGGATTTTATTTTTACTAAACCCCTAACCCCATGTGCTGATATTATTTTCCCAATTTTAACTAGTTTTTCTCTATCCATTTTTTAGATTTTTTGCTATTGTTACTTCTTTAAATTAGTTTCGTAGAACTTCAGTGAGAATAAGATCAATACTTTTTATAGCATTAATTTTTTCCTTGGGGTTCTTTTTCTATTCAACTCACCATTATTCTGAGAATGCAGCTGGTAATTCTAGTGCAAACTCTATAAGAAAGTCAACATTGCAACTATTCCCTGTTCCGACATTGATTTCTGAAGCTGATAAAGATCAGAATACTATAATATATGACTTGCTCATCAGTAAATCTTCAGAGATTGTATTTCTTTATGATTCTTCTGTAGATATGGGAAGTTGGAGTAGATACTCACCTTTTGATGCAAAGAATATGATCATAGAGTTGAAATACAATTTCGATAAAGAAAGGTTGGACTTTAATGGCTCAGATTTATCTGGGCGCAAAGTGAAAGGTTATTGCTCTCTAACAGAAAGGAATAATTTAAAATATAGCATCAAGCTGACAGATCCAAATTACACGTTAATATTAGAAACAATACACAATCCTAACATAGATGAAATCGACCAGCCACTTTTTGGGACGTTCACTTTAGAGTCGTCCATAGAAGAGGCATTTAAGGAAATGGGAATAAGTAGCTTGAGATTTGGAGGAGGAAAATTTTCTTTAAAAGGAAGTTACAAGCATTTGAAAGATAAGGTTGAGGTATCTAATCTCATACTACATGGCGCTGTAATTGATATGAAAATATTGATTGATAACTCTAAACCTTCTTCTCCTTATCCTGTTATAGAAATTGTTTCTTCGCATAAAGGTGGTAATTTTGATAAATTCTTTAGTGAATATAATTTTAGTAGGAATGATGTTCTGACTTGGAATGATATTCTGACGCAGATTGCCAAATTTAATATCAAGCTATCTACCAAGATACAGGAGGTATCGTACGAGGGGGAGGAATTAAAAGATGTGGTGATTGACTTGGAGAGCGATAAGGGTAACGAAATTACCATTAAAGATTTAAAGTTCAAATCTTCTGAAAGATCTTATTTCCACACAAATGGAAGAGTTTCTAATAAATATTTATACCCTCGATATGATGGTAAATTTGATATTAAAAATATCCCTTATAAAATCTTTGCTAAAATCTTTGATCTCAGAGAAGAGAAATCTTCTAACCCTATATCCGCCTCTGGGAGTCTTTCTATCACTCCTGCTGTTTTTTCTATCAGAGATCTGAAGTTGAAGGAAGGAAAAGGAGAGATGGCGTCTGAGAATTTCAGATATGTCAGTTTGAATAATAGTAATGATACTGTGATTGCTGATATTTCTGCGAATCAAGATGTGGATTATTTTCAGTTGGCTTCATCCTTTGCAAAGAAATACGGAGATAGATTTTCTCAATATGGTGACCGTGGGACGTTGGGTTTGGATATGAAAATACAAAAGGATTCTAAAGATAAAGTGGGTATGCATTTTAGGTATTCTAATATGCAGGAGTTGGTGTCTTTGAGCGACATTAGGTGTCTGAATGGAGGGATATATGGGAGCATGAAGATAGACCCACAAGCAGGAACGTTTAATAGTAACTTCAAAGGGAAAAATGTAAAGGTAAGTGATTTTCATGGGTTATTAGAAGAAATATTGCTACTACGCAATGTAAGCTATTTGAATAATCGGGTGAACTCTTTAGATAAATTTGAATTCGAGAAGCTGAAGGGAGGGGGAGAGATAGAGATAAATAATATGGATTACAAAGATTTTCAATGGGCTAAATGTGATGTGAGATTTGAGCATAACAATGTGGAGTTTAAGGGGTGCAAAGCAAAGATTTTTGGAACCATAATAGATCTTTTCGGAAAGGTAAGCAAAAAAGGGGGCTTAAGATATAATGTTTCTTTCCGTGCTGATAATATACCTTTATCTGAGGTTTGGTCTCGAAGTGGTTTTCAAGATAAGGTGTTTAGTGGCGCAGAAGGAGTGTGTGGCATAAAGGGGTATGTGGAGTCTAAAGGTCGTACCTCTGAATCTTTAGACAAGAATATGGTTGGACATATGGCAGTTAGATGTAAGGATGGTAAGTTATTGAAGATAAATCTTGAAGGGGGGCAAAGCAAAGAAATTATCATTACTAGGGGTAATTTTGATATAAGGAAGGGCAAAATATTTTCCAATATGCTGCATTATAAAGATGGACAAGATGACGGGGTTCTAAAGTTCAATTATAACTTTGATTCTTCTACTGGTGAACTAGAGGAAGTTCAAAAGACAAAAGCTTGATTTATTTTTGTGCTATTCATCGTGGAAGAGCCGAGGTTTCTACGAAGTTTCTGAACTCGGAGAATATGGGAAACCCTCGTTAGAATTCATACCATCAATGGGAAGTTTTAGGGTGGGCAATTAAGCTTCTATATTTTCTAGAGAAGCTTTTTTGATAGCTCTTTCAGTTTCCGCCACAATCTTTGAGATATGATCTTCTCTCTGTTTGATAGAGTCACAGTTGAATACTGCATCGCGCAACACTAGGTTACCATTTCTTGCTAGGTAATCAGTGGGGGTTTTTCCCATGTTGTTTCTGATTTTTACAGTTTCTACAGCATAATCATCTCTAGAAAGTATCGTGACACCTATTCTTGTGTATGTTTTTGTGCTTGGAGTATTGGATTTTGCTTTTTGTGCGATGAAGTTTATTACTGTATTTCCGCGACGATCTTGATTCGTAAGATCAGTTTTATGATTAATAAGTTCTTTTGACATTGCAACAATATTTTCATGCTTCACTCCATCTTTGATGAACTGATCTATGTTTTTTACCAATACATGGAAGGGTGTCAAACCTTCTCTGTTACATATGTTGGGATCTGATCTGCCGTCGTTTAGCAGTAGGTTCGCTGCATCAAAACGTGCGTTAGAAATAGCTAAATCTAAAGCTGTGCTATAGTTCTCATCTCTAATATTAATTAAATCTGGGGAATTTTCTATAGATTCAGCGAGCTTTTTTAGGTTGTTTTCTAGTACAAAGGTGTGAATTGGTGTTGCGGCTAATGTCTCTTGAGCTGTAGCGATTCTACGTTTTCTCATATCCAATAGATGTTGCAGGTTGTTACAAAATAATCACGAAATCGTACATGAACTTTCTTTCTTTTTCAAATTATAAATAAAAAAAAATGAAATTTATTTGTTTTAGAAGCGTTGGCGTGATCCAAAAGCAGTGCTTATGGTAACTTCATCTAAATAGTCTAATTCTCCTCCTATAGGTATGCCGTGGGCAAATCGTGTTATTTTGATATTTTTTTCTCTAAATTTCTCTGTGATAAAAAATGCAGTGGTCTGTCCTTCCATTGTGGCATTTGTGGCAATAATGAGCTCTTTTATTTCGTTTTTTTCAATCCTATCTGAAAGAGTCTCTATGCCAAGGTCTGTAGGGCCTTTGTTTTCTGATGAAGACAGGGTTCCTCCAAGAACATGGTACAGCCCTTGATAAAAATTGGCATTTTCTAGGGCCCATAGATCTATTATAGATTCAACTACGCAAATAGTTTTCTTATCGCGCTTCTCGCCTATGCATATAGAGCAGACTTCACTTTCATCTATATTGTTGCATATTCTACATTTTTGTATGGCTTCTGAGGCATCAAAAAGAGCTTCTGCCATTGGTGCCATAAGGCGATCTTTGTTGTTTATTATATGAAGAACAATCCTTTTGGCATTACGATTCCCTATTCCAGGAAGCTTTGAAAAGGTATAGATTAACCTATCAATCTTGTTGTGGCTCATATTAAAATCCCTTGAACCCCGGAGGCATTTTTATCCCACCCATCATGTCAGACATTGAACCTTGGGAGTCTTCGTCTAATTTTTTCTTGGCTTCATTGAATGCTGCTGTGATGAGATCCTCTAGCATCTCTACTTCTTCTTGATCTACTATGCTTTTGTCAAGCTTTACAGATTTTACTTCTCCTTTTCCGGAGAGTTTTACTTTTACCATTTCTCCACCAGATGTTCCCGTGAACTCTTTGTGTTCTTTTTCTGCTTCTAACTCTGCCATCTTTTGTTGCATAGCTTGGGCTTGCTTCATAATTTGATTCATATTAACCATATTCTTTATCCTTCTAGTTTTTTGTTTTTGATATAGATTTAATCACCGCACCAGGAAATGAACTATTTATTGCTTTGACTATATCGTTATCCTTAATTTTATCAAGTTCCTGATCTTTGAGCGTTTTGTTCTCTGTAGCTGTATTAGAAGACAGCTCGAAAACCCATTTTTCATTTGTCCATTTGTTAAGTAGAGCGAGTATTTGCTGAGTAAAATCACTTGGTAGTTTCGTATTAGTTGAAGCCTTGATTATTCCATGGCTATACTCCGTTATTGCTATAGAGTCGGAAAGATATTTATATAGAATGAGTTCTTTGTTTATATAGAACAAATCCACAGCCTCTTTAAAGGTTTGTAGTTTCTTTGCTGACTGATCTGTGGGTGCCGGGTAGGGTGTATCTTTCTTGTGTGGTATGCTTTTTATTACCTCACTGAGTTTTGGTATGTTTGATAAATGGCACACTCTAATCAATATCATCTCAAATACATATAGAGGGTGGTTTGAGCTTTTTAGCTCTGTAAGGCCATTTAAAAGTAATTTCCATATATTTGCGACAGAGGTTATGTCTGCTTTTTCCCTCAGGCCTTGCAGTAAAGGTTTTTCATGATCAAATAAAGCGCTGTCCTCTATGAATTTTTCAATGACAATAGATTTACTTACTTTATTGCATAGTTGTAGTAGCTCTTCAAGAATCAAGGATACGCTGCTTCCATTCCTATTTAGACTATGAAAGCTTTTTATAGCTAGATCAGCTTTTCCATCTATTATGTTACTTAGAAGCTCGTATATAGATTGTAGCTTAGGAACTCCAAGAACTTCATTTACCATTGACTCATCAAGATCTTGGTTTTCATCTTTATATATATTTACTGTTTCTAATAAGGATAAAGCGTCTCTTGCTGAGCCTTCGCTGAATTTTGCTATAAGATCTAATCCTGTTTTTTTGAATTTAATACCTTCTGTGGTAGAAATTTTCTCTAGATGGTCAGAAAGTTTTTGTGAAGATATTCTAAGTAAGTCAAATCTCTGGCAACGTGAAATAATAGTTGCAGGAACTTTTTGTATTTCTGTTGTAGCAAATATAAATAAGATATTATCCGGAGGTTCTTCAAGTGTTTTCAATAGTGCGTTAAAGGCGCTATTGGAAAGCATATGGACTTCATCGACTATATATATCTTATATTGTCCTAAAGAGGCTTTATATTTAGAGTTTTCAATAATCTCCCTTATGTCATTCACGCCAGTTTTACTGGCGGCATCTATCTCCATTACATCCGGATGGTTAAAGTTGTTGGTAGATAGACAGTTATTGCATTTTTCACACGGCACTGGGATGTTCCCTTCTAGTATTTTATTTTCGCAATTTATTGTTTTTGCTATAATCCTTGCTGTAGTTGTCTTGCCTACTCCTCTGATTCCAGTTACAATATAAGCATTTGCAATCTTGGATTTGGAGATAGCATTGCTTAGAATCTTGACTAATACATCTTGTCCTTTGAGTTCACTAAAGTTTTTTGGTCGATACTTTGTGGCAAAAATTTGGTTTAGCATTTTATACGATTTAGTTTCTAGAAAAAGCCTATAAGCTAGGCTTTTATGTTTATTAATTGTATCATGGATAGTATACTTCGATTGGAAAGTTTTTCTACAGAAAATTGATTTTTATTCTTATGCAGAGACCTCTTAGTTCTACACTAGATGTAGCAAAATTGAGCAAAAACCAAGCAAAGGAGGAGCTTGAGTACCTATCTCAGGTAATATCTCAATATAATTACGAGTATTATGTAAATGATTCTCCTTCTGTAACGGATGCAGAGTATGATGAGTTGTTTTCTAGGAATCTTAATATAGAGGAGAGGTTTAGAGATTTAAAGCGCAGTGACTCTCCATCGGATAAGGTAGGAGCAGAGGTCGTGAGCGATAAAAAGATTAAGCATAAATCCCCTATGCTATCCCTGTCTAACTGCAAGAGCATGGAGGAGCTTGATATGTTTGTTTCAAGGGTGAATAGATTCCTAGGAAGGGATTTGCAAGAGAAGATAGAATTTGCGTGCGAACCTAAGGTTGATGGAGCCTCTGCGAGTCTATTTTATAAAAATGGAAAATTTCAATATGCTGCGACTAGGGGGAATGGATTTGAGGGCGAAGATATTACAGAGAATGTAAAGCAGATCTATGGAGTGCCTATGCAAATAGATTCTGCTATTGAGGAGCTGGAGGTAAGGGGGGAGATATTCCTGACGAAGGAAGAGTTTAACAATATCAATAAAGGAAGAGAGCAAGAGAATCTGCCTTTATTTGCAAATCCTCGTAATGCAGCGGCGGGTTCTTTGCGTCATCTGGATCCTGCTGTTACAGGCTCAAGGAACTTGCAGTATTTTGTATATTCTGTGGGTGCGCAAACAAAAGAGATCTCAGAATCGCAATCTGAGCTACTGAATTTTATGAAAAAATCTGGATTTAAGGTGAATAATTTGTTTATGAAGACGGATTCGCTTGATGAGGTAAAGCAATTTTATGAAAACCTCTCTAATGATAGATCTGGCATTCCATATGATATAGATGGTGTGGTTTATAAGGTCAATGATTTTGCACTGCAGAAAAGGCTGGGTTTTGTTGCGCGTGCACCTAGATTTGCTATAGCTCACAAATTTCCTGCAGAAAAAGCAAAAACAAGGCTTAACTCTATATCTGTGCAGGTTGGTAGAACGGGTGCTATTACTCCAATTGCTGCGCTAGAGCCTGTGAACGTGGGAGGCGTGATTGTTAGGAAGGCCAGTTTGCATAACAAGGATGAGATAGAAAGGAAGGATATCAGAGTTGGTGATATGGTGATTGTGGCGAGGGCTGGAGATGTTATACCTTATATCTATGGAATAGTTGAAGAGCTGCGTCCTAGAGGAGCCAAAGAGTTTGAATTTCCAAGTGAATGCCCTGTATGTGGATCTGAGCTTGCGAAAGATCCTGAGGAAGTGATATATCGTTGTGTGGGAGATATGAAATGCGAGGCTCAGATCTTGCAAAAACTAGAGCATTTTGTTTCTAAGGGTGCCTTTAACATAGAAGGGCTCGGTAGCAAGCAGGTAAATTTTTTATATCGTGAGGGTTATATTAAAAGTCCAATCGATCTTTTTAAGATAGATAGTAAGACTAACAGTCAAGGGATGACGCTTGAGCAGCATAGCGGATGGGGCAAAAAATCTGTTGATAATTTATATAAGGCAATAGATGGGGCGAGGAGTATCTCTTTCGAGAGGTTTTTATACGCGCTAGGAATTCGTTATATAGGCGAGGTTACTGCAAAGATGCTGGCCGAGCAGTATGGTGACTTCCAGAATTTCTTTAACGACATGATTAAACTTGCTCAGAGCGATTATGCGGTTACAGAGAAGCTTAGATCGAGCAATGGCATAGGTTTTGCGGTTGTAAGTGCTCTTGGAACCTTTTTTCAAAACGATCATAACCTAGAGGTGCTCGAAGGTCTTTTGCAGATAGTGAGCGTTCAGGATCATAAAGCAGCTATATCGTCCTCTTCTTTGTATAATAAAAAGATTATTTTTACTGGCACACTGGAGAAAATGACTAGGGGTGAAGCGAAGGAGAGAGCAAAGGAACAAGGAGCAAAAGTGATGTCATCTATTTCTGCTAATGTAGATTTTGTGGTTGCGGGAAAAGACCCAGGAAGCAAGCTTAAAAAAGCGCACGAATTAAAAGTTAAAGTAATAGGCGAAGGTAGGTGGTTAGAGTTGTTAGATGAATAAGAATATAGATAGTCTAAAAGAAAGAATGAGAGATCGGAATATAGACTTATACCTTCTACCCACGCAGGATGAATTTTTAGGCGAGTATGTCTCTGACCATGGAAAGAGATTAGAGTATATGACCAACTTTACAGGCTCTAATGGCATAGCAATATTTAATACGAAAGGGCAAGATTACTTCTACACAGATGGAAGATATATTCTTCAAGCTTCCAAGCAGTTGGATCACAGATTTAAAGTTATAGATATGCGTGAGGACCCTTTGGGTCAAAAATTGAGATCTCTGACTGCAGAAGGCCTGACTCTAGGAATAGACCCCAAACTGCATAATATTTCTGCAATAGAGTCTATCTCTAAGTTGATATCTCATGACAGCATAATTTTTATAGATAGTAATATTGTAGATGATATATGGAAAAATAGGCCAAAAGCTTTTTATTCGGATATAGAGTTGCATCCTCTTGAGTTTGCAGGAGAGAGTCATGCTAATAAGAAATCCAAGATACTAGAGAAGGTTATGGAGAGTGGTGTAGATGCTGTAATCATTATGAACCCTCATTCTGTTTGTTGGCTTTTGAATATACGCGGTAGGGATGTGGACTACACACCCCTGTTGTTTGCAAGAGCGATATTACATAAGAATGGGGATGTGGATCTTTTTTGCGATAATAGTGCTGGTGAAGAGGTGATAAGATATTTCGATGAAAATAAAATTTCTCTAAATCCTTCCGAAAAATTTGAGAGTAGAACAGAGCATTTGAAGTTTGACAAGGTTTCTATTAGTAAATCTGCGCCTTATTGGCTTAAGATAAAATTGCCTGACGCTATGATAGAGGAGGATTACTGTGAATATCCAAAGGCTATCAAGAATAAAGTGGAGCTGGAAGGTGCGAAGATTGCCCACGAAAGAGATGGCAAAGCAGTTACTAAGCTAATTGAGTGGGTTCAAAATTCGGTTGCTAAGGGGGAGGATATAACCGAACATGATGTTTTAAAAAAATCTGTTGAGTTTCGAGCGGAGCAAAAGAATTTTGCGTGCCCTAGTTTTCCTACAATAGCGGGATTTAGAGAGAATGGGGCGATTATTCATTATAAACCAGATGAGAATTCCAAGAAAATATCTGAGAATGGACTACTATTAATAGATTCTGGGGGGCAGTATCTAGAAGGAACTACTGATATTACAAGGACTATATCTATAGGAACTCCTACAAAGGAGCAGATCCATGACTTTACTTTGGTGCTGAAGGGATATATTGCTGTGGCAACCGCAAAATTTAAAACAGGGACAACAGGAGAAGACCTGGATAAGCTGGCGCGCCAATATTTAAAAGAGGATGGTAAAGACTATGCGCACGGCACAGGACATGGTGTAGGAAGTTTTTTATCCGTGCATGAAGGCCCTCATTCCATAAGCCACGTCTCTAAAATCCCTCTTGCTCCAGGCATGATAGCCTCTATTGAGCCAGGATACTATAAGGAAGGAGAATATGGAATACGAATAGAGAGTCTTGCCTTTATAAAGGCAAGCGGCTCTATATTGGAGTTCGAGATCCTTACTCAATGCGCAATATCCGAAGATCTTATAAATTTCACTATTCTGAGTGAAGATGAAAAGAGCTACCTAAATTCATACAAAACTACAAGAAACTAGCGATTGATGATATCGCGCTCTCTAAGCTTTAATAAAAATTAACCCAAGCGCTAAAGGTTGCAAGGCATTATCAGAATTGCAAGTTGACAAACACTGCATTTTACGCTACTATACCTCCACCTCCAAAATATTAATAAATATTAACCTAATCGCGTAATATGAATGAATAAAAGTATATCAAGTGCTATAATTGTTGTTGTGTCCGCCTTTTCTCTTCAGTCTCAAGCTGATGAAAATGCTTCTTCTAGTAGATTTTATATTTCTGGTAGTTACGGTCAGGCTACGAGTAAAACTAAGCCAAACTATGGAGGTGATTACGTGAATGAAAAAAATCCAACAAAAGCAAGTGTTTTTGGTATGGGTGTCGGTTATAAGTTAAATAAAAATTTCAGAACAGAGCTGAAATATATGCATTTCGGTGATTCTAAGTACAGCGCTGATTTAAGTGATGGTTCTGGGGATTTTGTAACGCATAAAGTTAATTCTAAGGCCTTTTTTGCTAATCTATACTACGATTTCAATAATTTTGGAGAAAAACTTAATCCTTATGTGACTTCCGGTATTGGTTACGCTAAAAACAAAGCAAGTGCGGCAGGAGTATACTCAAGCGATGGTACCGCTACTCCTTCAGTGTATGAAGGTTCTTCTAAGGGTTCTTTGGCGTGGAATGTTGGCGCTGGTCTTGCGTATAAAATTAGTGAAAACGTTACTTGGGATGCAGTTCAGTATAGCTACTTTAATTTAGGTAAATACTCTACTAAGAGACTTGATACTACGACTGGTCCGTTGAAGGGCAGTATTAAAGCGCATACTATTACAACCGGAATAAGGATTTTGCTCTAATGTGAGCATATTTTATAAAAATAGAAAATTTCAATTTAAAATTAAGGATAAAAAATGTCAATATTAAAGCGTAGAGCACAAGAGCGTTTGGCTGGAGGAGAAGTAAAAACAGCCTTAAAAGTAGCTGGGAATAACGAAAAGGCCTTAAAAGCATTCAAGGAGGCAATTCAAGAGAACCTCGATCTTGTAGACAAAATCCCATCTGATCTTGCTAAAGGTTCTTTAGTAGAATCTGAGGTTAATCAGTTAATTGCAGATAAAGCGGCAGCAGCCATAGAAGCAGAAGCTAAAGCGCTAGATAAAGAAGCAGCAGCCATAGAAGCAGAAGCTAAAGCGCTAGATAAAGAAGCAGCAGCTAAAGCGGCAGCAGCCATAGAAGCAGCAGCTAAAGCGGCAGCAGCTAAAGAGGCAACAGCTAAAGCGCTAGCAGCAGCTAAAGCGCTAGATAAAGAAGCAGCAGCTAAAGCGGCAGCAGCTAAAGCGGTATCAGATAAAGAAACAGCAGCTAAAGAGCTGTCAGCAGCTAAAGCGGTAGCATATAAAGAAGCAGCAGCTAAAGCGGTATCAGCAGCTAAAGCAGCAGCAGCTAAAGAAGCAGCAGCTAAAGCGCTAGCTAAAGCGGTAGCATATAAAGAAGCAGCAGCTATAGAAGCAGCAGATAAAGTGCTAGCAGCAGCTAAAGAGGCAGCAGATAAAGCGATAGCAGCAGCTAAAGAGGCAGCAGATAAAGCACTAGCAGCTAAAGAGGCAGCAGATAAAGTGATAGCTAAAGCGACCTTAGCAATATCGGGTACAGAAGAAGATTCTAGTAAGAAGGCTGTATGTAAACTTGGTTTCTCTGAGGAGATAATAGTCTCAGATGATCTTCTAATTGAAAGGTTGAAGGGTGGGTACGATCTACTTAGCAAGAGTCTAGAGCTGGCAAAGTCTGGTTCTACTAGTGAAAATATTCACAAGCTCTGCGTTTCAATGAAAAATCTCAGCAAACTACAGAGCAGTAAAAGCAATGTCAGTGGAGATCATTTTGATAAATCTATTGCCGAGGTGTTTAAAGCAGAATTTACTCAAGACTCACTTGGTAGATACTTCGATAACTGCAAGAAAAAAGGTACTCAGGGTCACATTGAATTCTTTGAGAAAATTGACAGCGATATGGAGGCCTCAATTAGCTATGATATAGAGATGGTAGGTGAAATTTCTTGTGATAATATGTGATTTGATATATAAAATCTTCTCTCTACCTAATGTTGCAGCCAATACCATCAAAAGCCACAGTTTCATTTCAGTGGGCTAGCAAATCTCTGAGAGAGCAAAATAGAAATCCCGGAGATTGTCACTATACAAGCAAAAGTCTTGCCATCAAACCCTGATACTGCCACAGCTACATTACCTACAGAAGCAGCAATAACCGCCTCTAAGCTACCTAAAAATGCCGTAGCAGTTGCTGTGATTTTTTTATATGCATCCACAGCCAAAGATGTAGCAGGTCCAATAATAAAGGAAGTGCCTGAGCTAGCAAGTAAAGTAGGGGCCAGTAATGTTATAATAGTGAGACCATGATATTCAAGAAAGCATAATAATAATATCCCAGCAAAAAATATCATGATTCCGCCTATTTTTATACATGATAGTGCGCCGATATGATTCAGCACTCTTGCGCTGATTAGGCTTGTCGTTGAGTAGGTTAATGCATTTGCACCAAAGCAAATGGCAAAAAACCTTTCGTCATAGCCAAGAGTTGATATCACTATATGAGGAGAAAGAGAAAAGAAAGAAAACAACACAACCTG
This sequence comes from Rickettsiales bacterium, assembly GCA_047404135.1. Taxonomy (GTDB): domain Bacteria; phylum Pseudomonadota; class Alphaproteobacteria; order Rickettsiales; family JABSSG01; genus JAHZKS01. The sequence continues at coordinate 52,080 of JBDOIT010000001.1, read as the reverse complement.
TGATGACACTAAGCATATAGCTAGAGACATAAACCTAATTTCTTTAGCCATTTGAAAGTAAGAAGCAATAGATCCAAAGCTTAATTTGGTTCTATCTTCTTCTGCCAAAGACTCTTCTATACTGCGGTAATTCAGCCCCATCAAAAAAGCGCCGAATACAGCTAATACAAAGAAAGGTGCGCGCCAGTTGAAGTGATGCTCTAAGAAAGAACCTATAATTGGTGCAACAATTGGAGCAAAGCCCATGGAGCCTTTTAAATAAGTAAATACTTGCTCAGAAGTTTTCTTGTCTCTCACAGAGTCTTTTGCTATACTAAACGCAGATACTTGAGTTCCCGCAGCCCCAAAAGCCTGCACTAAACGAGCAAAGATCAATGTTTCTATATTAGGCGCTAAGGCAGATATTGCAGATCCAGAGATATATAGAACTAGGCTCCAGAATATTGTTTTCTTTCTTCCTATATAGTCACTTATGGGCCCCACAAGTAGCTGACCTATACCAAAGCACAAAAAGAAACCGCTCATAGTCCATTGAACCATACTTATAGAGGTTGCAAGGGAAGTTGAGATACTTGGAATAGACGGTAAATATATGTCTAGAGCCATACCAAGAGATAGAACAAATGGTATGAGTATGTATATTAGCTTTTTATTGTTAGATCTTGAGTTCATATAAAAAAATTTGAAAATACGATCTTCAAATAACTTTATCTCATTCATTTGCAAACCTCAATAAAGAACATCTTTTTACCAAAAGCATATAAGTAATAAAGAGCAGGGTAATAGCAAATTCTAGTTATACACTTATATATACACATAGTTACACCATAATATATATTATGGAAACTAATATGTGGATAATATAGGGATCAAGGGATAAAGGCACCTCATTTAAATGAGCTTTTATGGAGTTAGATCATAAAAAGAATGGAGTTTTGTTGAGCTAATAAAAAAACACCTCCAAGATTTCAGAGAAGTATCTTAAAATTCCTCTAGTGTAATTGAGTAGATATTACCAAAGATTTGCCTTTAGTATAACATACTTTCTTATTCGATTTTTGCCGCAAGAATAAAGTCACTTTCAGTTAGACCTTCTGTTTTTCTGCCCCAAGCAATATCAAATCTGGATGGCGAACCTCCTTTTCTGCTATTTTATTTGCACAACCAATTGTTTATATTCGTTTTTCTTCTCCTGAAATAAAAAAAATCGATCTCAATTCAAGCCGTAACTACTTATCCTTAGAGACGCTGATACCCTTCCGTTTTGCTTCTTTAGATCCTTTACCTGATACAGAGATACCTTTTTTGCCGCCCTTTTTATCATCCTTTTTATCATCCTTTTTATCATCCTTATCCTTTCCTTTAAGGGCAGCCATAGCCTTATCTGCCACAGCTGTAGGCCCTATAGCTTGTTTCCCTATATTCGTAGCCTTAGATAGATCAGCAGCAAAACCAGAAAGCTGCTGTGAAAAATAGTAGAATAGGAACATGAAGAATACACAAATCATCAACTGCTCAAGCAAATCAACAAAGATCTGGCTCTCATGCTTTACCCTGTTAAAGTAAAATAATTTACCAACATCTACAACTTCTGTGGAGCTACCAGATGTAAGCTGAGACATCATATAACCTAAGCTCTCCTTACATTCATTCGATATAGGCTGACTAAATGTCCAATATGCCGTCTGATAGCCGCTGGTGTGCCCCTCAAAGCTACAATCTTTATATATCACAGTATCATAGGTAGTAACCATAATAGCGATAAAAGCCGTAATAACCGCAGGATATAACGTATAAGCAATAGTAAGCTCTAACCATTTGTCAAAATATCCCTTTGTTTTTTTGAACAAAGCAAAAGGTATAAATATAGGGCCAAGGAACACACTGATAGATACAGCAACTAGTGCAATCACATATACATGAGTAAAATACACAACGGTGGATAACAACAATACCGCAAAAGCCAACATGAATACTAACAACGGCATAGCAAATGCAAACATTAGTGGGAATATCAATCCAAACACACCAGCATTCAAGATACCTACACCCCCATTGTTACCAACCACCGGATTCGCAAACCCCAAATAAAAAGCAATCCTGCAATCTAATGAATCCCACAATGCCAGATAGTCATAGCCCTCTTGATATTCACCTAAATTATATCTACATAGCCCAGAACTCACAGACCCGGGGTCTCCACTCATATCATCATTACCGGCAACCATGTTAGAAAAAGAATGCATGGCTGCTATTGCGCCATCATAAGCTTGCTCAAGTCCAGTTTCATGAGTATCTCCAACTCCACCAACGGCAAAATATGCAACTAATGCAAACTTCAAAATAAATACAAAAAACTCAACCTTTTTCGGCATCGCTCCACCCATAGCAATTCGGATACCAAAGAATATAACATAAAGCACAAGCAATACTTTAACCGTGTTCTTTAATGAATTTTGAAAAGACGCCAAAGGATTCTGAGGACATGTAGAATCTTTTGGTGTTTTAAATATACTAGTAACCAAATCATTCATACATTCAATCAATGTTGCGGTCAGAGGAAAGAAGCCCTTAGAATGATGCTCCCCACTTACACAGGACGAATTAAGTACATAACAGTTATCTGTAGGAGCATAATAGGTTTTTGGAATCACCCTTGGCTTACATGCAAGAGTTGTGTAGCCCGTTGGAAATAACATTTGCGTACATACTTTATCTCCCTGAAATACCCCTTTCAGCCTAACAGCTTTCCACATCGCAACACCAGTGGTATCTCCATCACCTAACTCCACCAAGTCAGAACAATCGCCAGTAAGAGCACTTGCTATTGCAGCTGCTCCAGCACCAATGAATCCTGACACTTCAGCCGCCAAAACAGACATTATGGCAGTACGAGGGCCAGTCTTATCGTAATACTTAGAAATCATTGTATCCGTAGGAATATTACAACGCATGATTGGACAAAATACCTGCTTACCTTGGTAAAAAACATATTTTCCATCTGAGTCTACCGCTGCTTTGTTTAAGTTAGGCATTGCCTGACAGAGATCCCCTGTAATATGATCCTTTAAATCTACATAAGATTTCATATGAGTACCATCAGATTTAACTCCCCTGAGAACATCAGAACGACATTGTATTTGCTGCTTAGCACTTCCAATATTACACTGATTAAATATGGTGGACTTAACCATAGCACCCTCCATATTTATACCACCAGCTTTGAAGCTACAGAAATTCTTCCTCATCTGCACAGCAATACCAACCGTAGTAATGGTGTCTACAACCTCCCCTATTAAATTTGGAGTTGTTATACAAGTTGTATCGAGTGGATCATGATCACCAGCCGGAACCATACAAGAATTAGAAAAACCTACCCTATATGGATAACCCGTGGAATCGTTGCGGCACACATATGAATCCTTAAAATCCGGTACAACTGTTAAACCGGCATGATCTAAGCCAGATGCTTTACCGCATTCTCCGTAGTCTGCTCCACTAATACTACAACCGTGATGAATACTACGAGCAAAACCAGCTTCGTATGACACAAAAGAAAGCATAGTAACAAAAAGCAATATAAGGCGCTTGAAGAAATTCATCTAAATTATTTAATATAACCTGACATATAGGATAATTGTCGAACTTAAAGACGATAGTGTCAATAAAACTTCATCCCTCACGGGGCTTTTATAGAATCAAACCAACTAGCGTTGTCATTGAAGGCACGGCATTAAGAGCCATCTATCTGATTAAGACAAAATAACATTAAAAAAAGACTCTACAGGATAATACATACACCCTATAACTTCCTGGTGCGTGGCTTGAATTGAGGCTGGGTAAAAGCGTAGTTTAAATACTGACTTGCATAGTCTATTTGACTATCTATAATCATATAAAATGCAGATAGCATTAAATATTTAAAAAATTAGTTTCAGTAAAAACACTAAGAAGAAACGCTAAAAGATATAAATTTCTCAATTTCCTTAAAAAAAGTATCTATAAAAATAGGCTTAGCCATATAACTTTCACATCCAGAGTCTAGGATTTTCTTCTTATCTGACTTCATTGCATATGCCGTCAAAGCAATAATGGGTATATGCTTTAATTCGTCTATACTTTTTATTCTTTTGATAATATCCAAACCAGATATATCGTTCAGCCTTATATCCATCAAAATTAAATCCGGTTTTTTCTGCTCAACCTCCTCAAAAACCTGATGACCATCTTCAATACATATTGTGTTGAAGTTTTTCATCTCCAACAAATCCTTGAACAACTTCATGTTAAGCTCATTATCTTCCGCTATCAAAACCGTTTTTTTAACCATACTTAATACTACCAACCCTATACTTACTTTCACACGATAATCAAAATTATCTGACAAAAAAATTAATAAAATACTAACTAAATAGTAAATTTCTAAATTTTCTTTCTACAGAAGAGGTTTTTGAGTGTTTTTTACTTAGCAGCTCTACTGCAAAATTAAGCAATGGATAGTTGCCTAGATCTAGATTTGACAATGCCATAATGGTTTTTACTCCCTCAATATTGATCTGTGCTGTACCGTCGCCCGATTGTTTTTTGAGAGTTTTATTGGCCAAGCTCATACCATATCTAGTATTACGGGAAGTTTTACTTGTACACGTCAATATCACATCTCCTATACACCCAGGAGAGAGAAGGGATGGCGCAACATTACCTCTCTCCCTTGCCATCCCCCCTATTTCTCCAACACCCTTCACAATCAAAGCAGACATTTCGTTTTCACCAAAAGAAAGCCCCCTTGCAAATCCACATAAAATTGCCAAAACATTTTTTAATGCACCAAAAATCTGAACAGCCACTATTTTATCTGTAGGGTATAGATTTAATATTTTATTATCCAGATCACTGGTAATCTGATCAGCAATCTCTGTGTTATAAGAAGCAATAGATGACATTGCTGACTTTTGATCAATGATTTCCTTTGCAAAATTTGGCCCCGATAAAATAGAAACTGATTCTTTTGGAAAATATTCAGAAGCCACCTCACTTAATAGCTTTCCTGTCTCTACCTCAATCCCCTTGGAGCATATAATCAGAGAGAATTTACTCCCAATGCGCTTTTTAAGTTCAGCGCAGCAATCCCTTGTGTTCTGAGCTGGAACCACCATTAATATGTAGTCTCGGCATTTTAAATCAGAAAAATCATTAGTGACTTTAATATTTACAGCAATAGGCTTCTTGTTGACGTCTCTTGAAAATTGAATAATATCAATAGAATACCTGGCAAACACACTAGCCAGGGCATCTCCCCATGGCCCACCTCCTATTACTGCTATTCTTTTATTCCTCACGATTCAAACTCATTTTAATCTCTTGTCCAGCAATCTCATGAGTTTTCTCAAGAACTGAATCTTTTTTTTCTAAATTATAGACTATCCTCTCTGCAAGAGTCTGGTCTTTAATATATTCTTCAAATTCTTCTATAGCAACCCTCACCTTTCCGGAAGCTTCAATGCTCACCGAAATCGTATCAGAGATATTAAAATCCGCCGTTTTACGTGCCTGCTGTATAATCCTCACAAAATCTCGAGCTATTCCTTCTAGCTCTAACCTTGATGTAACCTCAATATCCAACATAACAAGTACATCCCCTGAGTTTAGTGAGACACTTGGCTTCTCATTGATTGAAGTAAGGGTTAGCTCAAACTCTGTTTTTTCTAAAATCTCTCCACAGATATGTATCATACCATCCACAAGTTCCCAATCACCCGTCTTAGAAGCAGCGATAATTCCTTTCATTTTGCGAGCAAGCCTTTTACTTAACTCCTTAAAGTGAATTTTTAGATTATATTTAGCATATTTTTCTACATCATTTACAATCTTAACATCTTTTACATTCACCTCATCTTTTATGAGCTCAAAATACTTAACCAACTGGCTTAAGTTTGTGCCCACAAGCGTTACACAACGCAAAGGTTGGCGTATCCTTACGTTGCAAGCATTTCTAATGCTTAACGCCGCTGTGCATATTTCTCTTATTTTATCCGTTTCAGAGACAAGATCCTTATCTTCTAGAAGATTTTCATAACTAGGGTAATTGCATAGATGGACACTAGCTTTATTACCGGATAGACCCAGGAATATCTCTTCTGTGATTATAGGAAGCAAAGGAGATGCAGCAATTACCATATTGTAGAGCACAGTATAGATTGTATCATAAGCCTCTTGCTTATCTTGATCCTTCTCTTTTTTCCAGAATCTAGCCCTATTCCTTCTGATATACCAATTATTTAGAATCTCAAATAGGTCAGTCACAGCATCGCATGCAGAAGGCAAATTGTAAGCACCCAGCGACTCATCAATGGTCTTCAAAGTGTTTTTCAATTTAGATAAAATATACTTATCATTCAAATTAGTGCTGTTTTTGATTAATTTAGCTTCTATAGAGTCTGAATTTGCATATAGGGTAAAGAAGTTGTATGAATTCCAGATAGGATTCAGCACTAAGCGAGTTACTTCTGTAATAGCCTTACACTCCTTATCTATAAGAAGCTCCTGCCCCCTCATCACAGATGAAGAAGACATCATAAATCTTAAAGCATCAGATCCATATTTTTCAAAAATATCTTTAGGATCCGTATAATTCTGTAAACGCTTGGATAGCTTTTTGCCTTTGTCATCAAGTATAACACCATGACAAATGCAGTTTAAGAAGGCTGGTTTGTCAAACAATGCAGTAGATAACACCATCAGCGTATAGAACCAACCTCTAGTCTGAGCAGTATACTCAACAATAAAATCCGCAGATGTATGGCGCTCAAATTTTTCTTTATTTTCAAATGGGTAGTGAAGTTGCGCATAAGGCATAGAACCAGAATCAAACCAACAGTCAAATACATCTGACACACGCCTCATCACAGATTTACCCGTAGGATCATCTGGATTCACTCTGGTTAGATGGTCTATATAAGGCTTGTGTAAATCATCAAGCTTAACGCCAAAATCCACTTCAAGCTCCTCCAAAGAACCATACACATCTATCCTAGGATATTTTGGGTTGTCAGACCTCCAAATAGGTATAGGAGTACCCCAGAATCTATTTCTACTGATTGACCAATCACGTACATTTTCTAACCATTTACCAAATAGCCCCTGCTTTATATGACCTGGTATCCAGTTGATTTTTTGGTTATTCTTAATCAAATCTTCCTTTATATCTGTAACTCTTACATACCAAGAAGAAACCGCCTTATAAATCAAAGGAGTATCTGTGCGCCAACAATGAGGATAGTTATGCAGATATTGTTCTGTAAACAGCCACCTCCCCTCCTCTTTCAACTTCATAATAATTGGTTCATTTGCATCGAATACCTGCATTCCGAAGAAATCGTGAACTTCATCAGTAAATTTTCCAGCTTCATCCACAGGACAAACAAGATCGAGTCCATGCTCAGAACATAACATCTGATCATCCTCACCAAAACCTGGAGCAATATGAACAATGCTTGTACCTTCTCCATCTTCTACAAAAGCAGCAGACATTACCTGAAAGGCATTCTTGTGATCTTTAAAGTAGTCAAATAACGGCTCATATTTTAATCCCACTAACTCGCTTCCTGCGATAGTTCTGTATTTTGACAAATCATTATCTAGCTTCAATGTCTTCTTATATTTTGATAAAGCCCCTACAGATAATATAACATACTCCTTATCTCCAATAGGAATCGCAGAATAACTTAGGTCTTCTCCTACTGCTAACGCAAGGTTTGAAGGAAGAGTCCATGGAGTTGTTGTCCATGCTAGTAAATAGTATTTACCTGCATCCAATCCCTTTGGTGCATTAGCCAATTTAAATTTTACTGTAACTGCCTTATCTGCTCTTTGCCTATAAGAATCATCCATTCTTGTTTCAAAATTGGACAAGGGAGTTTGACATGCCCATGAATATGGCATCACTCTCTTTGATTCATATACCAAGCCTTTCTCATATAGCTTCTTGAATGCCCATATAGAAGACTCCATATAAGGTAGATCCATAGTTTTATATGAATTCTCAAAATCTACCCATCTTGCCTGTTTTGTTACATAATCTTCCCATTCCGATGTATATTTCAAAACTGACTTCTTACATACGTCATTGAACTTAGCAACTCCGTAATCTTCAATTTGTTTGCGACCCGCAACGCCTATCTCTTTTTCAGTAGCCATTTCTGCGGGTAGACCATGGCAGTCCCAACCAAATTTTCTTTCAACCCTTTTGCCTTTTATAGTTTGATAACGCGCAATAATATCCTTTACAAAGCCAGTTAAAATATGACCAAAATGCGGCAAACCATTTGCGAATGGAGGCCCATCAAAGAACATAAATTCGTTATCTTTGCCATCTTTTTCTTTAGGGCGGTTATCTATAGATCTTTGAAACACAGATTCTTTCTTCCAAAAATCTAATGTCTTTTTAGTGATCTTCGAAAAATCAGGATTTGAATCTACATCAGGATAGTATTTTTTGCTCATTATTTCCTATTTATTAACCTTATAAAAGGAATCTTCTCCTTTATCTTTTGAATCGTCTCTTTGGGAAATTTTTTTATTTTGCCAATTTTTAATACATTTTCTATGCGTTTATCTAGAAAATCCCACGTTAATTCATCATTTTCTGAATTAACATAGTGCAGGAATGTAGCTTTATATACACAAAATAACAACCCCCTCTTGCTATAATGATTGAAATCAGTAGATTGGTCTCCTGAGATGTACCATATTTGATCTACTGTCCTCCAGAAATTTTTATAAGCAAAAGTAAAATTGTTTAAATTAAAGTAATATTTATTCAGCTGAGAGAGTATGTCTTTATTGCCTTTAAAGCGAATCTTGATAGACTCTTTGATTTTATCTCTTACCCTAAGCTCACTTTTTGCACACATTCTTGAGATTTGTTCTGACATATCTTTATCTAGATCCGCTTCTAGCAATGATATTAACTCCTTTATACCTCCGGGAAATAGTAATATGTGGTAATTCTTCTTGAGGTTCATTTTCTCCTCAACTGCAAATAACATCTCATCTGAGAAGCCCAGAAATGCCGCTTCTTCTCTTACAGAATTCAAGAATTCTTGCTCTAGTTTTTTTTTAGTCATTTTTTACATAAAAATGTTTGATTTTCTAATAAAACAGTATATATTTGTCTCACTTAATTCAAGTATATATTTTTAATAACTTTAATTGCTAAAAGGGGTAATTACACTGGTACAGGTAAACGTCGTTTCAAGTAACGTAGAACAAGCTCTAAAAAATCTTAAGAGAAAGTTACAACGTGAAGGTGTCTTTAGAGTCATAAAACTAAAGCGCTACCACGAAACTTCCTCTGAAGAAAAACAGAGAAAGAGTGACGAGTCTTTCAGAAGAAGACGTAAAGTGAATCGTAAAAGATACCAAGAAGATTAATATTTAGTCTCAGGTTAATTTGAAAAATTCTAAAGCCCGTGTTATTATTAATACTCGGGCTTTTTTAGTGAAAAGATGGATAAAAATTTATTCTACTTAGTGAGTCAGACCGCAACTCCCCTATATATATATATAATAATGGGGTTTATTTCTGGTCGAGTACTAAAGATTCAACAACAAAGCATTACACAAATGCTTTTCTATATAGTAAACCCCGTAGTAATATTTCATAATATTTCCGTAGTAGAATTAAGTGGGAAACTTCTTGCTATACCTATATGCTTCTTTCTCCTTTGCTGCATAATGTGTTTGCTCTTCTTCTATATAGGCAGAAAAATATGGGATGATGGAACAGAAAACCTTCTGGCCTTTTCTGCTGGAACAGGCAATTTAGGATACATGATGCTCCCTATCATATATGTATTTTTTGGAGAAGAATTGCTTGTGATATTTTTCCTAATGGTTGTAGGTATGGCATTCTATGAAAACACCCTTGGTTTCTATATGTCTGCTGCTGGTAGATATAGTCCATATGAAAGCTTAATCAAGCTTCTAAAATTACCTTCTATTTACTCCTTTATACTTGCAGTCCTTGTTAGCAAGATGCAAGTAAAAATACCAGAATCCATCGGTGTGTTCACAAAAAATATCTCTGTCATGTATTCAATATTAGGCATGATGGTTGTGGGACTTTCTGTGTCTAATATAAAAAAGCTAGAAATTGACTTTAAATTGCTAGGAATGTGTATCTTATCACGTTTTATTATATGGCCCTTGCTCACATATGCTCTAGTATTAATTGACCAAAATATATTGCATATATACACAGGTAAAATACATCAATTATGGATGGTTGTGGCCTTTATACCCATGGGAGTAAACTCCCTGGTTATCGCAACTATCTTAAAAAACAAACCAGAGAAAATTACTAGCGCCCTAATAATCACAACCGTAACGGGGTTTGTTTATATACCGCTAGTGATTAAATTTGTAGTGCTATAGCTCACTTCACTCTAACAGAAAGCATCTTATTTGCAGCTCTTTGGCAGAAGTAAAAGCTACTTATTACAACAAATATTTCCCCTGTCATCTTCTGCACACATGGTCTGCGTTATCATATTTAAATCATCAATATGGCGTAACATCTTAAATTAAAATATTTTACTCTGGCGTATAAATCCAAAAAAGAATATGCAATCCCGGCCTCACTGATGCGTTTAAAGTACCTATAAATAGCGTTGAACCCTCTCCTAGAAAAATCGCAAGATATCTTATAGTAAGATTTAACTTGTTTCTTTGTTGTTTTTTAATTAAGTTACGCCCACTGCTCATGAAATTTATAACATTCCGAATTTTGTATATCACGATTCTACTCTAAAGCAAAAGGCAATACTTCAATAGGCCAAGGACTTACACGGGTGGCAAACAATACAACGCATAGAAAGATATACCACCTGTAGGGTGCGCATTAGAACTAGTAGATTAATGTAATAAGTATCAGGTTTTCTTTTGTCTAAATCTATTCTTCTCAGTATTCGTTTTCTTATAAGAAGGCTTATTTGTATAAAATAACTTTACAGAAAGAAGCAAGGCAATAGCAACTATAGAAGAAGGAGCATAATGACCTTCTATGGCTAGATAAACTACAGCGCATATATTGCCTAAAATACAGATCGCTCCCAAAGACGTCTTTATTCTCTCGGATAAAGTTCTGGATTTATGCTTTTTAACATATAGATTCTGACGATGGGCTTGATCTTTGTTTAAAAGCTCAATAATCTGCGAAGCAGAACCTTTGCATATACTTTCATACTCAGCTAGCTCTTCGGGAGATGGATAGATTTTATTCCTATTAGCCCCCCTGTTATCAGGCCTGCTGGATTCTTCTGCTTTTTTCTTGCCGTTATATTTAGAGCCAAAAGGAGTCGGACCTTCAAGTGGCTTTTCTCCAAAGTATTTCTTTGACTTCGTAATAGACATCCTTCCTGAGTATTTATATTTTAATGGATCCTAGTAAAATTCTTTGCCTCTTTCAATAGATTAATTTACTTGATAGTAAATTTCATTGAAATGTTCCGGATGCTTTATGAATTTCGTTCACCCCTGGAATGCGAGGCTCCCCTCAAAAATTCATAGAATCATTATATATATCAGAACATATAATGATTTTTTTACATCCAGATCAAATAATGAATTGAGTTCTTTCCTTAATTTCATCAGGAACAGAGAATACAAATGTCACTATTTTGCCATTACACTCTCTAACCGGCATTAAGATATCTCTACCAATCTTAAATACCGCAACACCATAATTAAACATTCCATAAATCTTTTAGTGTAATATGGATTACAAAATGGAAATAGCGCACTATAACACTCCATTAATATTTTTGTTTCATATTTTCTATTTACTTAGAACTAGCAAACATCATAGGAGCGAGTAAAAATGCTCCCATAAGCTGCTCGCCAACATTCTCTGCACAATAGCCAAACATCTCGTATTTACACTCGTCTGGATCTCCAATATGACTCCCTTTAGTGGGGCTCTCTAGATGGTTAAAATAATCATATCTCTTCGGGTTGATTGGCCCAGTTTTAAAAAAGTCTTTATCAAAACCATCTATCACCTTTTCTCTCTTCTTCCTTTCCGGTTTTATTGGCCCATCACCTTCATAATCATGCACATCCTTTACTGTAATTTCTGCATCTATGGTGTCTCGCATCTGCGCCCTTACTTCACCCACCTCAGTATCATCATCTCTTTTAAGTAACTCCATCTCATCACCCTCGAGCTTCAAGTTAAAATCATAAGCAGGTTGAAAAATTTCTAATGTTTCAGGAGAATTTTCTTGAAAATGCTCATACAACGCAAAAGGGGTCATACTTTTGATGTCTTTATGGGCTGGGTTTTCTGCAGACCCACCAGTCTTATCTTGATCTGTTTTATCACCTGGAGAGCCACCAAGAAACGAAGAATCATCTGCACCTTTTTCTCCAAGCAAAGGTGTAGATAGACCGAATAACATATTATCCTCATCCTCATCTTCGTATATACTTATCGTAATTTGTCTAGAAGGCGGTTGGTCCTCATATGTCGCAGCTTCCGATGCTCTGATATTAGAAAGTCTCTTACGCATACCAAACAAACCACTACAGCAACCGCCATTACTATCTTCAGCAGAATTCTCATGCCCCTCTTGCTCCGGGGGCGGTGCATAATCATTCATAGAAGCGAATTCCGCATCAACATCAATATCAACCCATTGATTATCCTCACCTTCTGCGTCACCTAGCTCAGATGCAGTAGCGTCATTCTCCTCTTCCAGCAATCCAGTGGTTGCCTGGGTAATATCATCTAAGGTATCGCCATTTTCCTCTTCCAACACTCGAGTCTCTCTAAAAATTTCCTCTCCATCCCAGGACATCTCCTCCAGATCGATATCTTCTACACTGCCATTATCTCGGGGCCCATCATGAGGACTTTCTCTCCTAGTAGGAGTAGGAACAAACACTCCATCTACCTCCGGCGTACCAGGACGAGTATCTTCTGGAACAGATAAATCTGGAGCTCCCATTAAATTCCCTACAAGATCTTGAAGATTTAGTTGTGGCCCTTCTGCTGGCTCTGTTGCAGAATTATATTCCTCATTCCCATCTCTATCCATAATCCTGATGTCTTCCCCCTCCCGAATTATGGCTCTACCATCACTCATTTCCAAAGTATAATTATTATTTGCCCTTGTGCTGATCCTAACTTCCCTTATATGCAAAGTAGTTGGATCTTGTACTGGGGATTCCACATTATATCTCAGAAAATCAGTATTAGGACTTAAGTGATTTGCATCCCCTATAAGAGTCAGAATCATATTTGTTCCATCTTGCAAAGGTATGGTTCTATTCTGATATTCAGGTGGAACTGATGCTTCTCTAAGATGTCTTCTTATTCTATTTCTTATGGTGCCCCTCATTCCAATATTTGCCTCCTCTTCTAGTATGGCATCTTCCCTTCTTTGCGCTTCTGCTGTTGCCTCCCTTTCCTCAGGAGTTTGACCTTCACTTCCGCCAGTATACCCCCACCACCCACGAAAACAGGCACTTTTTAGTAATGGCCTTATACAACAATTATTTTCTGCTTTTTGACCCCAAATATCTATCTTTGAATATGCGATTAAAGTCATTATCACCATAAAAACAACACCAAAAATAACAATACCAGTATATAGGGCCTTCAACGAGTCCGTAGATGATACAACGTCATATTTTTTAAACAAAATAGCGGTGGTAGCCGCAATTATTACGTAAAGTACAAAAACCCAGAATGAAAAAAAAGTCGTTCTTTTTAATTTGCCAACTGGGCTATTATCATGCACACGATTTAGTACATCTTCTGGTGGGACATTTGGATCTAAAATAGCCTCAACTGCATATGCTAAATTGATTGTCGAAGCAGCAACATTAGTGCCTATAACAGATAACAACATTTTCTGTCCAGTGGAAGGTAAGGCTTTTGATATGAGTATTAATGGTATCCATTTCATGATACCTAATAGACGACCACCGAGTATTCCTATTGTTGCCAAAAATTCTTCAGGCAGAAAGAAGGTAGCAGACCCACCTAGAACTAATGCCCTTGCTAATTCCAGTCTATCATTATTACCATCCCGTAGGAATCTTGCGCGAATCTCAGCTTGCTGAGCCATTCTCATTAATCCCATATAAGCAAATAATGGCAACCTGGTTCCTCCCCATGCAAAAGAGCCAAGTATTGCAGCCCAATGAACACCAGACCCAGAGATATTCGAAAAAAACACAACAGCTCCTGCCACAGCACTAACTATATCTGCGCCCCTTTCTTGTAGGCCTTGTCTCCTGACAGCCTCCCCAGTCCTTGATGGCAAAGGATCTTGAGAACGAGGCATCGAATCTCTTACCCACCTTAATACAGCTTGAATACCGACCCTATCTCTAATTTCTGAACCAAACATTGCAAGAGCATTAATAATCCTATTCCTTAATTCATCAGATCCATTATCTATATAACTCGCAACCATAGCAATCAGCCTATTGAATAGATGATAATATACCGCAGAACCACCTACTCCGCTTAAAGATCCCAACTCCAAACTTCTAGCGGTCAAAAAGCCAGAGAGACCCGATACCAGTAAATTCATTGTAATAGCAGCAATATTTACCTCTGTTGGGCCACGTAGCTGGCCAACCAACGAATCCCTATTCCTCCTATGCACTCCAACAACTGGTCCTATATACACTTGAAGATCTGGGTGATTCATTACATACTCACGAACCCTTGGCATAATTTGAGCTCTGAATACATGTATTCCAACAAGACTAGAAATAAAAGTTAGAAAACTCGCCAAACCACTCATATTTCCATTCAGCATATAAGAAACTGCCACCATGTTTATGAAGCTCAATATGCAGGATCGAGAGCCAAATATCTCACGATTAGGATTTGAAACGACAAATTGAATGCTTCCTAAAGAATGACGAAGAGGGCTAGATGCCTCCTCTATTTCATCTTCGGAATCCTCAGAATCAGACGAACCGCTACCTCCCAATATACCTTCTGAGCTACTAGTAGAATCAGTATCCTCGCCCCCTGAGCCATCAGATGATCCCTCTGTACTGCTCACAGATATACCATCACCAGAAAGTGATCCATCAGCGCCTGAATCATTACCATGGCTTTCTACGCCAGAGGAATCTCCTCCAGAAGATTTTTTGCGACCTTTGTACATAATTTTTCCTTCTTATGAGATATGTGATAGACAAAATACTAGAACCCTCTTGTTAACAAAATCTTAATGCTACTAATAAAAACATATTCTAAAAAAATCTTGTGTTTTTTCTACATAGTAATATCATCTTTTAAAGATTTTTTAACAAACCAAAGGGGTATGACTATGCAAAGCTTTTCTACTTTTCTCCAAAAAGAACTAGAACCTTTAAACCTACTAAAGCATCCATTCTATAAAACATGGAATGAAGGAGGATTGACAAACGAAATGATCAAAGATTACGCTTGTCAATATTATCACCATGTAAAGGCTTTTCCGAGATATATTAGTACAGCTCACTCTATTTGTGAAAATATAGAAGACCGTAAAATTCTTTTGGAAAACTTAAATGACGAAGAAAACAACGGAACTGACCATCCTACTCTATGGAAAAACTTTGCAATAGAAGCGGGAAATACAAATGAAGAGTTAGACAGGTCATCTGTTGATTCATACACATCCAGCCTAATAGATACATTCTTCAAAAATTGTAGGGCATCTTATCCGGAGGCACTAGCTTCTATATATTCTTATGAACACCAAGTGCCTGAAATCGCTAGAACAAAAATTGATGGCTTAAAGAGTTTTTACGGAATTAGCAGTGCAAAAGCTCTAAAATTCTTTTATGTTCACGAAGAAGCAGATGTCTGGCACAGAGAAGAGTGCGAGAAGTTACTAGATAGATTAAGCAAAAAAGATCAGAAGAAAGCGCTAGAAGCAGCAAAAGAAACCGCTCAAGCATTATGGTCTTTCCTTTCAGGGATATCTGAGAAACATGGAGTAGAATGCAAATCTACTGCAACAATACACTAAGCACCAATATTCTTGCATATAAAAAGGTCTCTTCTCATTCAGAAAGGAGGCCTTTTATATTGCTGAACTACTTGCCTTTCCCCATAAAGAAATGCATTACCTTTTTAAAGAATCCGTGTTTATTCTCATTTTCTTGAATATGAGCCATGTTTTCGTGATTCTCCTTGTTCAAAATATTAGATGGAATATCAGGCTTCCTTGGTGAATGCGCAACTCCCTTTTGAATAGCTTTTGGAAATTTAGCTCTTTTAGGTGCCGCTTTCTTAACTACAGGCTTCTTCACTGCCGCTTTCTTAACTACAGGCTTCTTCACTGCCGCTTTCTTAACTACAGGCTTCTTCACTGCCGCTTTCTTTCTTTCTACCATAAACATCCTTGTTTTTTATAAATTATAAACAAGAAAAAGTGTTTGTAGAAGTTTTTAGGGGTTGCAGTTTCAATATTTTCACTGCTTTACTATTTATTATGTCTCCACCAACACGCTTTGTGTCATAGAACTTTATAAATGGCTTCTCTGTGAATGGGTTGCGCATCAATCTTATTCCCACTCTATCATCAATCATATGTATCGATTTAATCATCTAGAATTATAGATTATACATCTTTTCTAGGAGTTGTCGTATCCAGATATCAGCAAAACTTCAATGTTATATTAATTTAAATTTTCTTTTGTAAAAACATGCAACATATCATACCTTCGATAGAATTTGTTGAAAAAAATGGAATATTATGCTCTACTGACTTCCCGTAACATCACGATAGAAGTCATGAAGAAATTTTTTATTATTGCCTCACTATTACTCAATTTTTCTGCATATGCATTCCAAGATCAGGTAGTTTACTTACCTGACGGAACTAAAATTAATATCATAAAAGATAAGGCTTATTATAGCTGCAAAGGCAAAACAACGTTGCTTCCGGACGGAAGATACTTACTTGCAGATGGCGTGGGGTTATCTGTAAACGGAAAAACGGTTGTTGAGCTCAGCAACTAAAGGACTGACCATTTCTCTACGTCTATTACCTTCTTGTGATGCTTCTTCAATGTTTCCGAATGCCCAACAGTTAGCATAGTTATATCCTTAATTCTGGACAGGAGAGTATTAAATAACATCTCTTCTAGATCCTTATTTAAAGATGATGTCGGCTCATCCATCACAACCCATTTCGGCTTGTTCAGCAATATCCTAATAAAAGATATACGTTGCTGCTCACCCAAAGAAAGCGTAGTGCTCCAGTCTTTTCTTTCACCTAGATGTTCAGTCAGGTGGCTTAACTTGAACAAATCCAACAACTCTATAAGTTGACTATCTTCACTTTTATATTTGCTCGGTAAAATTGGATAAATCAAAGAATCATGCAATGTGGCAACCGGCATATAAGGACGCTGAGGCACATAGAAAACATTACCAGGCTGCTCTATCTTTCCACTACCGTATGTCCACAAGCCTTTCATCGCACGTACGATTGTACTTTTCCCCACTCCACTATTTCCCATAAGCAGTATTCTTTCGTGCTCTCCCACAGAAAAATTTATCCCCTTCAACATAGGTCTGCTATTTGGCTTCTTTAAGCTCAGATTCGTGAATTTTATATTATTGTTATTATTAGAGAATTTAATGTGGCTATCTGCTACATCTTGATCCGCCAACTCCATATGTTGAACTAATTGCAACAAGCGCTTCGTTGCTGCACGCCAAGAAGCAATTGTAGTAAAATTATTTGCAATTACAGAGAAGGAATCTCTTACCTTCTCAAATGAACTTAATACCTGCATCACAACACCTAAAGTTACAATCCCAGCAAAATACATAGGAGCTGCAGCAATAATAGGAATTAGCTGAGAAAGGTTCCCAAAACAACTTAAAGACAAAGTGATATAAGCATTACGCTTAATAAGATCATAATAATTTTTACGAATAAAATCAAAAGCATCATGTAGATTCTTGATCTCAGGCTGAGTGCCCTGGAATAAAGCTACCTCCTCTCTTTTTTCCTGCAATCTAATAAGTGAATAACGGAAATTTGCCTCATAATGCTCTTGCATAAAATCCAATTGAATCAAAGGCTTACCAATTTTTATAATAATCCCCGTACCAAAAACAGAATATATAAAAGCAACCCACACTAAATACCCCTGGATATTAAAACTATGCCCAAATATTTTTAAAGGGATACTGCTAGAAACCGTCCATAGAACAAATGCAAAAGAAAATAACGTCACTATCTCTCTTAAAAAAGATAGGAATAACCCTATCGTCTGAGTACATAATACACTTATATCCTGACTTATTCTTTGATCTGGATTATCAACTTTATCCACATGAAGCATCACATGGTAATAGGTATCATTCTCAGTCCAATTTTTAAGAAATTTATTTGTCATCCATTCTCTCCAGCGGAATGTCAAAAACCCCGTTAAAACTATATGAGTTAACACAACAGGAATTAGAATAGAAAGCAATACTAAGAAAACCTTAATCTGATATATAAAATCCACATAGCTTTTATTCTCTAAAGCATTATAAAAATCCTTACTCCAATAAGCCAAACGAACAGAAAGAGCTATATTACATAGAACAAGCAAGACAATTAAAGCCAACATCCCGATTGCTTTATACGTCTCTTCTGATTTCCAGAACGGAATGATAAATTTCCAAGATTTCTTAAATAGCCTAACTGTTTCTGATTTCATAAAAAACATTTAAAATGATGATGCTATATGAGCGTAATAGATGGGCGTACAAAGTCAACTTAATTCACTTTAGTATATTCTTACTGCTACATACATGGTTTAACAAACCCTGTATTATAGAGCTATCTGCATGTAGCTGGAGCATTTTTGTACCTAAAAGATACTTCTTGATAATATTTTTTATAATATTCTATATTTAATTAATTATTAACTTCTTTGTTGATACTATGTATTTTTAACTTGAATCAGAGAGGCCTTTATGAGCTTACAGGAACATTTAACAAGCAAGAATATGGGTATAGCGGCAGCTGGAGCTGGTGTCTTGGCAACACTAGTAGGCTCTTACGTACAATTGCGATCTGACCCAACTCCAACAGAAAATATCTTAGATGATGTAAGAGAAATGCAAAAAGGCTGCCAAAAGGACAAGGATGTATGGAGAGAGATGCTAGCAGATGAAGCAGTAGAACTCAAAGTCTGCAGAGAAGAAAACTCTAAGCTTAAAGAATTTGAAGCAAGAATTTCTGATCTAGAAAGCTATCATGCTCTACATTTTTCTTCTACTACAGAAGCGATGGGTGAGCATGGTAGTGACAACCACAGCGGAGGAGATATGTAGTATAATTTCGTAGGGAAATATATAAAAATCATCTGACTCTTTAGTTATAAACCTAGAAATAATATATAGTAGAGTAGCTATGTATGGATCCTCGTTTTTCAAAATATTTACTGTGTTAACTTATTCTTAATCCGTTAGGTGATACCATGTACTCTTAACTTAATCATAAGAGGAAAGATGGCAAAAATTATTGACACTTCAAATGCATATAAAACCGTTATTGGGACAACACTAATAGCAGGAATTAGCATTCTTGCGCAAGTTTTTCCTAAACAAGCAGATGTGCTTATGAAATACGCGGGCATAGCGTCTGATCATATCGAAGAGATCTGTGATCTACATGAGGACTTAGCAGAAAAATATGGAACTGATTTAGATAAGATCATATCTGAACTACCTCCAAAAACTAAAAAGCTAGTAGAAAGCGTTAAAAATATAGCAGACACCGCAAAAAACGATAAGTTAGAGTTGCTAGAAAAATTTTATTATATCACTGACATAGTCAAGGATAACGCAGAAAGTGTAACAGAGTCTGATCTAGAAGGATTCCCAGATCATCTAAAGAAAAGCATTTTATCTATGGATAAAAAAATTATCTACTTACAGAAAGCAGCTGAAAGTACAGAGCACCTAAAAGAAGCTTTGGATATAGCAAAAGCTGAAAATATCACTTATTCAAAAAAAATCCTAGGTATACTAGATAAAATTGATGAGAGTGATGACCATTTAACAGCAGAAGATCTTACTGGGCTACCGTCAGGCTTACGAACTGTTCTCGCAAAAATGGATACAAAAATAGAACATTTTAAATCACTCGCTGAAACCGCTCAGAGCATAGAAGAGAGCATTGATGCAATAAACACAAATGGAGAAACTGCGGCAGAAGAAGAAGTCTAGCAAAAACAATCTTTATACAAAAAGGGTAGAGTTTTATCTACCCTTTTTGTTTGCCTACCAACAACAATTTTCATAAAAACCATCACAAAAAAGTATCTACAGTAGGCAAACATACTTATCTTTATTTACATAAACTTGGTCAAACAATCTGTAGGTTAAAAAGAGCTATAAAATAACGGTTGAAAGACACTGTGACTTAAAAATAACGGTTGAAAGACACTGTGACTTATGCTATCATGCCCTCGAATTATTAATAACAGTTAACCTAGCTGAGAGATATCTATATGTTACACCCATTAGTGAAATGTGGAATACAGAGCACCACTCTGATCGCCCCTATAGCGTCCTACAAACACTTGAATGACAACGCTAAACCTATCTTTCTACCTGTATTAGCGCATTTTGTCAGTTGCTCTATTATAGAATACACCAAGATATTCTCAACAAATACCTCCGGTTATAGTGAATCAATTGTAAATATGGGTGCAACTATCGCTGGAGTAACAAAAACATCCATTATGTCTACGGAAGTCATGAACACATCACCCTCCTCATTCGTATCGGGGATCTTAAATGCACTTGCTTACCACCACAAAGCCGATCTAAAACCTAGTGCAACAGAAAATTCCTCTTCAGCGAATTTACTATTTTATATCGCACCTGTTATCATAGAAACCTCATGTAACTTCATCTCTTCAAAAGGTATTTACCAAGGGATAGAAGCAGGAGTTTATCTTAGCTTCCCTTTATTCCCAATATACAACAAGGCCGTAGAGTACTTAGAGGGAACTTCGTTTGGAGAATATGACCCTACAATAGACCCCATAGTAAACACTGATCTTTTTGTAGAGAATGTCAAAATCTGTACTACACAGAGCATAACTATAGCTGCCCCTGTAATGGCTGCCATAACCTATGGGGTAGAGGTTGGGCTAAAAGGAAATAAAAACCCAAAAAGCGTAGGAAAAGCTGCGTATCTCAATGTTGCATCTATTTCCGCTGCTCACTTCACAAAGTGCATGGCAGCATCCATTGCAAAACCTGCATCTGACTCAGAGATATACCATACTTCTATAGATACACTATCTGGTGTAGCAAAATATGCTGCAGTAGATTATTTGCATCCAGATAAATCTATTTCCTTATCACGGCTAATCTCTGGATCATGGAATGGCTTCGGATATAATAAAGCTCATCTAATAGAGGATAACCTAAATACGTCTTTGGTATTAAGCCCCCTATTCGTTGAACCAATTGATGGATTAATAGGAGAATCTATAGAATACATTGTTGACATGATACAAAAAGAAGGATCTTCTAATGCAAATCCTACATTAGGAGCGGTGATAGGAGGTGCAGCGGGTATACTAGTAACAGCAAGTATTAATTACGCATACATACCAACCTTGGAATATATAAGTACTGAGGATAAAAAAATAGAAGAAAGCGGGGATATAACAACACACGAAGAACTGTAAGAGTATTTGCCCAACTGTATATCTTGACTTGTATATGTCGATGACTACATTACATCTACTACAAATCAACAAACAGTAAACACTGGAGAAATCAAGAAAAATCTGTATATTACCTTGGTATCTAAAAGACAAACCATGGAAAAAGTAATAACATTTGGGTGTAGATTAAACATTTTCGAAAGCGAGCAGATTAAATCTTCGCTATCTGAGGCTAATGCTAAAAATGTAATTGTGTTTAATACCTGCTCTGTAACTCAGGATGCTGAAAAGCAAGCTGTAAAGGCTATAAAAAAAGCGCACAAAGAGAATCCAGACAAGAAAATCATTGTCACTGGTTGCGCAGCACAGATTGATCCAAAAAAATATTCTTCTCTACCTGAAGTAGATCTAGTTCTAGGAAACACAGAGAAATTTGATAGCAAAAACTATAAACTAAACTCAGATACCCCAAGCACTGTCGTAAGTGATATAATGGAAGTGAAAGAAACAGCTAACTATTTGGTAACGTCTTTTGGAGAAAAAACAAGGGCATTTGTTCAAATACAAAATGGCTGCAACCACAGATGTACGTTCTGCACAATACCGTATGGAAGAGGTAACAGCCGTAGTGTCCCTGTAGGTAAAATCGTAACACAAGTAGAGTTACTGCTGTCCAAAGGGTACAAGGAGATTGTGCTGACGGGTGTCGACGTAACTGATTATGGATTAGACCTTCCAGGAAAACCAACCCTTGGCGAGATGATGAAAAGGTTGCTCAACATTCTCCCTGACCTCAAAAGACTTAGACTATCATCTATTGATGTAGCTGAGATTGATAGCACCCTACTCAAATTGATACTAAGCGAAAAAAGGCTAATGCCACATTTTCATATAAGTCTTCAGGCCGGAGATAACATGATTCTAAAACGCATGAAGCGTCGTCATAACCGAGAGCAAGTTATTGAATTCTGCAATCTTGTGCGGGAGCACCGCAAAGATGCTGCCTTTGGTGCAGATATTATTGCCGGATTCCCTACAGAAACAGATGAGATGTTTACAAACAGCCATAAGCTTGTACAAGAAGCAAAATTGCAATATCTACACGTCTTCCCTTACTCCGAAAGAGATGGCACCCCTGCTGCCCGCATGCCTCAAGTTGAGCGTGGACTCAGAAAAAGACGAGCTAAAATCCTTATAGAAGAAGGAAAAAAAGAGCTAGAGGAGTTCAGTAAATCGTACATTGGCAAGAAAGTTTTGGTATTAACTGAAAAAAACAATATAGGAATGACAGAAAATTTCCTAAAAATACATATTATTGATAAAATAAAACATAATGAGATAGTAGACATTCTTATCTCCGGTTATGTTGATGGTAAACTTATAGGACAAATTGCCTGATGAGTTGGTTTAGTAAATTAAAAGATGGTTTGAAGAACACTTCTGAGAAAATCTCAGATGGAATAGCAAGCATAGTAACAAAAAAGAAATTAGATCAAGATACCCTAGATCGGCTTGAGGAGTTACTGATTATGTCTGATCTTGGAATTGAATCTTCTCAAAAAATTATAAAAGACTTATCTAAATCTAAATTTGATCAGGAGGTGGATGATCATACTATTAAAACCGAGATGTCTAAAATCATTGCCTCTCAGATAGAAAAGGCCGCAGGTGAACTCACATACACAAAATCAAAACCTCATGTAGTGATGATGTGTGGCGTGAATGGAAACGGCAAGACTACTACTATAGGAAAATTAGCAGCAAAACTTCAAAAAGAAGGAAAGAAAGTCACTATTGCTGCTTGTGATACATTCAGAGCGGCTGCTGTTGAGCAATTAAAAATCTGGGCAACAAGAGCAAAAGCTGAATTCGTATGCGGAAAAGAAAATGCAGACCCAGCCAGTGTTGCCTACAGATCGTTAGCTACTGCTCAGAAAAATGGCAGCGACATCCTTTTCTTGGATACTGCTGGAAGATTAGCAAACAAGGACCACCTTATGCAGGAGCTAGCAAAAATAGTGAAGGTCTTGAAGAAGTTAGACGCAGATGCGCCGCATGATAGGGTATTAGTTTTAGATGCAACAACAGGACAAAACGCCCTTTTGCAAGTCGAGAGCTTCAAGAATATCGTAGACTTGAATGGGTTGGTAATAACTAAGCTGGACGGGTCAGCAAAAGCTGGTATTGTAGTCGCCATAAGTCAGAAATTCGATATCCCAATCACTCACATTGGCGTAGGGGAATCTATAGAAGATTTAGATCAATTCACACCAAAGGAATTTGCTGACAACTTAGTTGGACTGAAAAAATAAAATGACAGACACAAAAATTATAGTAATTGGAAATGAAAAAGGTGGGGCTGGTAAAACCACTACTGCCATGAACCTGATTATCTCCCTATGCTATCTTGGATTCAAAGTTACCACTATTGACACAGATGTGCGCCAGCTCTCTCTGACTAGATATTTAGAAAACAGAGTAAGCACAATTGAAAATCTGAACTTAGACATACCCTTGCCACGCCACTATGCGATCCACCCAAATGAAGGTGATGAGGAAGGTCAGTTATCAAAAATTCTAGAGGAACATTACAGAAAAGCTGATTTTATAATTATAGATACACCAGGGGTAAACAACAGCTTATCTTCTTTCGCCCACTCCAAAGCAGATATAATTATAACTCCAGTAAATGATAGCTTTGTTGATCTGGATCTTCTTGCCAACGTAAGTGCAAAAGACTTAAAAATTATCAGGCCAGGAATTTACAGCCAAATGATCTGGGAACAAAAAATCAATCGAGCAAAAGAAGCGGAAAAATCCTTAGATTGGATTGTAGTCAGAAGCCGCATTGCTGCAGTATATTCTAAAAATAAACGCAATATTGAAAAAGTAGTACAAGAGCTCTCAAAACGCGTGGGTTGTCGCCTTGCCTCCGGATTTGGTGAAAGAGTTATTTTTAAAGAGCTATTTTTATATGGAATTACCTTACTTGATCTTAAGCATAAAAAACTCAAACCCATGCTATCCCTTAGCATGTCTCACATAGCAGCGAGGCAGGAACTTCTAAGGCTGTTAAAATCACTTCATCTCAAAGCAGTAGATGATAAACTCAGAGAACACGAAGGCTTAAGCTAAGCAAAGCCCCATCTTGCAACTTTACAAACCCAAGAAAGGATTCAGATTGCGCTTTACAATTCTAGTTATTTGTATTAAAGTATTCTTACTATTTGTTAATTAAAATGCTTAATGATCATGGAATACAAAAATAACAAAATTTTATTAAAAATACATCAACTACAAAAGGAGATATCCGAAAACACATACCGGAAAAAGGGTCAGGACATTACTGATTCTGATGGTGCATCTGATTATTTGCCAACACTTTATTTGATCACATTCTCAGATCCCCTTAAGCAAAAAAATATTGAAGATTTATCTAGAGACATAATAAATCTTCTGCTACAGGCCTTTGGAACAGAAATGATAGACAAAGTTCTCCTTAAAGCAAACTATCTTAGACTTCCAGTGCTAGACATGATACATGAGCATATTGATACACCAAAAAACGCAGCATTGTTCTTAAAAGAACTACTTTCTTATGATAGAAGCGGAGAAAGAGCTGAAATAGAAGGAAATTTATCAACAATACTATTTAATACAATATCAACGAAATTTGGCCACTCAATCTCTAATCATCTCACAGATACTGAGAAGCAAAACTTTTTTATACGTACTGCAAATACTGCAGTACATAGCCTAATCCATGACAAGCTGGGCTTTAGTTATGATTGCGATGGTGGAGAAAGTGAATTTAATGCTTTCCTTGATGCTCAAGTTGATACTCAAGGGGAAAATTCACAAAAACCTTCAATGAGCCCAGAATCATTGCTTGATTACAAATATAGAAATCTAGATTCAAAAGAAGGAAACTACACTAAAATTCCAAAAACCTTGCACAATATATGGCTTACCTCTCCTGATAAGCCTATACAACTCAGAGCACAAGACATAAGAAATGCTATAAAAAACAAAAATCTGTTTAATGATGAAGACAATGAATCCTGGGCTCATATTCTTTGGACTAATAGCAAAGATCTGATTGGTCCCTCTGTTAAAAAACTAATAAATAGCGGAATAGAAGTCAGGGAAATGTCTGAAATAAAAGAGCATTTATCAAATTACGATATAGTGGAACAAGAAATCAACTTAAAGCACTGGGGGATAGCAAGTGACACTCTAAGATATGACATTGTCAACCACATGGGTGGGCTTTATGCGGATATAAACTACGAATTTGCAAAAGCTCCTAATATGGAATCTCAAACCTTTGATTTCTTTACAGCTACGTTTGACCCAAAAGCATATCACTTCTCTATAGATAATTTTATGTTCGGAGCAAAGCCCAATCACCCTGTTATTCAGGAGACTCAGAATTTAGTGAGAGAAAACTTGCTAAACCCATCTCCACTTATGCAAGAACTGTATAAAGAATCTATAAAAGACTTCACAGATAAAGCAACAGCTGATGTATTTGGATACAGTTATTTTACTAAAGCTCATGAAGGTGACAATCTAGATGTTGTATATCCTTATCCTTACAAAAGTACAGAGGCAAATGCTAAAGATACAGAAGATGACCAACTTGAGTACTTTGAGCCTTTTCTGCACGCTACAAAAGCATTCTGTGATGAAGCAATGCAGGACCGTATTGCAGCACGCCTCAAAGAGTTTTCTTATTTCTCGGAATATCTACAAGAACACGAAATATGTGCTGTCGAAAAACATATCATAGGTTACGACTCAACAGATGGACTAACCTGGGTGTCGAAAAACATATCATAGGTTACGACTCAACAGATGGACTAACCTGGGTGTCGAAAAACATATCATAGGTTACGACTCAACAGATGGACTAACCTGGGTCTAGCATAAACCTATATACTCTAAATTATACCGGGGCTAACCCACAAAGCCCCACCTTGTGCGAAGAGCAAGCTTCCTATATACTATGGGCTTATTTCTATTAAGAATCAAAACATGATCATTGGTATTGGAACTGACTTGGTAAAGATTTCACGTATCGAAGAGATATTCGATAAACATCAGGAAAACTTTATAAATAGGATGCTCAGCGATAAAGAGATAGAAAAATTTAATTCTTTAGCTGCTAGTAGCAGAATAAAATATCTAGCAAAAAGATTTGCTGCAAAAGAAGCTTTTGCCAAAGCTACAGGAACCGGCTTTAACAAAGACGTCACATTAAAAAACATCTCTATATCTAATGACAAAACTGGAAAACCATTCTACGATGTAGACGATAAACTTGATTCATATATAAAAGAAAGATTAAATGTTAGTGAGTATTCGATTCATCTATCTATTACAGATGATCGAGAATATGCTAACGCAATAGCAATAATAGAAAAATAATGTCCATACTATCTCAACTATCAAAAGACTCTCTAATCCACTTTATAGGAATTGGAGGCATTGGGATGAGCGGGATAGCTGAAGTATTGCATAGCATGGGATACAAGTTACAAGGTTCTAATCTAGGAAGCAACGGTAATACGAAAAGATTGGAATCCTTTGGAATCAAGATATTTGAAGACCACAAATCAGATAACTCCAAAGGGGTATCTTTGCTAGTAAAATCTACAGCAATTCATGATGCCAATCCAGAAATAATATACTGCAAAGAAAACGATATCCCCATTATCTCAAGGAGCGAAATGCTTGGAGAATTGATGTCATTCAAAACCTCTATTGCCGTTTCAGGCACACATGGAAAAACCACCACAACATCACTTATTGCGGAACTTTTCAACAAAGCAAAAATGAACCCTACTGTAATAAATGGTGGCATTATAAATGACAGAGGAACAAATGCATATATTGGAACAGGAGAATATCTGATTGCTGAAGCAGATGAATCCGATGGTACATTTATTAAGATTCCATCTAAGATAGCGGTTATCACAAACATTGATCCTGAGCATTTAGATTTCTATGGATCTTATGAAAATCTAAAAGAATCCTTCCGAACATTCCTTAGAAATCTTCCTTTTTATGGGTTCGGCGTTTTATGTGTAGATCATGATGAGGTGCAAAAACTCAGCGCTGAGATCGCAGAAAGAAAAATCATCACATATGGCGTGGAATCTGAAGATGCAGATGTCTTCGCACATAATATAAGAGCATCTTCTGGTGGATCTATTTTTGACGTAAAGATCTCTAAAAAACTTTCCGTGGAATATCAGGAAATTCAAAATGTGATACTTAATATTCCTGGAATGCACAATATCCAGAATGCACTTGCAGCCATTTCTATTGGAATAAATCTAGGGTTCAACAAGATAGTAATTGCACAAGGGTTATCTGACTTTCAAGGGGTTAATAGAAGATTCACAAAGATCGCAACGCATAACGGAGTTACTATTATAGATGATTACGCACACCACCCAACTGAGGTAAAGGCAACTTTGCAAACCGCCCAGCAATCCGTAAAGGATACATCTGGAAAAATCAATATCATCTTCCAACCACATAGATATTCGCGCTTGCAGAGTTTTCTAGATGATTTCGCAGAATCTTTTAGAAGCGCAGATAATGTCTTCATTGCAGATGTGTATTCTGCTGGAGAAGATCCAATTGAAGGAATAGACAAGCATGCTCTGGTAAGCGCTATTAAGGACAAAGGATTTAAAGGTAATGTGTCACCTCTAAAATCCCCTGAAGAAGCTATAGACATTTTAGAAAAAACTTGCCAAACAAATGACCTTCTGCTCTTTCTTGGAGCCGGTGATATTACGAAATGGGCAAATGAATTACCTCAAAAAATAAAACAAAATGGCAAATAGCATTGAAGAGTCCTTACCCGAAGTCGAGGGACGATACCGCCGCGATGTAGACCTTTTTAAAACAGCATGGTTTGGAGTTGGAGGACCCGCTGAAATACTTTTTAAGCCAAAAAATACAGAGGACCTATCTAATTTCATTCTTCAGAAAGACCAAAGAGTTCCCTGCGAGATACTAGGTCTCAGTTCAAATGTTATAATGAGAGATAGGGGAGTAAAAGGAGTTGTAATAAAGCTCGGCAAAAACTTTACAGATTTAGAAATCAATAATAATATTGTCTCACTTGGTGCCGCAAATATCGACAGCAATATAGCATATTTACTAGCAGAACAAAATTTATCTGGATTAGAATTCTTGGTTGGCATTCCTGGCAATATTGGAGGAGCAATCGCAACTAACGCAGGCTGCTACGGCTCAGAAATTTCAGATCGTCTTATCTCAGTTGAAGCTGTGCACCGTAAAACTGGAAAAATACACTTACTGCAAAAATCTGATTTCAACTTTTCATATCGAAACTGCCCTATTAAATCTGAGTTCTTATTTACTAAAGCTATGTTTGAATTGGAATATGAAGATGCATCAAAGGTCAAAGCAAGACTAAAAGAGATTACATCAAACAGATCTTCAACCCAGCCTATAAAAGAAAGAACTGGCGGATCCACATTCAAAAACCCACTCGGTAAGAAAGCGTGGGAACTTATAGATGCAGCCGGAATGCGCGGCGCAAAGATTGGAGGAGCACAAGTATCTAAAAAGCATTGTAATTTCCTTATTAACACGGGTGACGCAACAGCATCTGATATAGAAAACTTAGGAGACCTGATACAAAAAAAAGTTTTGGAAAAATTCAATACCAAGTTAGAATGGGAAATAATAAGGATAGGTACTAAATGAGACATAAAACTATAGTAGAAGAAACGCTGCTACCAAAAGCTAGAGCCCTCAATGGTAATATTCATGTAGCTCTCATATACGGTGGAATGTCCGCAGAAAGAGATGTCTCCCTTATGTCCAAACCTGGACTCAAATCAGCTTTATTAGATCTTGGGTACAAAGTTACCCCTGTAGATATGGGACATGACTTTGCTGAGCAAATAGTAAAAATAAATCCTGATATTGTATTTAATGGCCTTTATGGCACATATGGGGAAGATGGTTGTCTGCCTGGATTGCTAGAGATATTAGGCATAAAATATACCCATTCTGGCGTACTACCCTCTTCAATAGGTTTAAACAAACAAATCTCTCTAGAAATATTCGCACAAAATGGAATAAAAACAGCTGCATACAAAATCATATCCAAAGATGATAAAATAGAAGGAGACCCCATTCCCAGACCTTATGTTATCAAGCCTATCTCAGAAGGCTCTAGCTTAGGAATTGAAGTCATATTCGAAGAGGATAACTTTGATTTTTCAAAATATGAATGGCTATATGGTGAGAAAATAATAGCTCAGGAATATATAAAAGGTCGAGAAATTCAAGTTGCCGTACTAAACAACAAAGCCATTGGATTACTTGAAGTAATCCCTCTTAAGAACAGATTCTATGACTACGAAACAAAATACCAAGATGGTATGGCAAAACACGTTATGCCAGTGTCTATAGACAAAGAAATAGAGGCTGAAATAATGAGATTGTCTGAAAAAGCTCATAATTGTATCAACGTTAAGAACATAAATAGGGTTGAGTTTCTTTATGATGAGGCAAAGGGTAAAGATGGCATATATATCTTAGAAATAAATACACATCCAGGCATGACGCCCTTGTCTATTGTTCCAGAAATATGCCAATTCCACGGCATTAGTTACCAAAATATTATAAATAGCTTAGTACAAGATGGGCTTGAAAGTTAATAAAGAAAATTATTCACAGAAACGCTCCTTCAGAAACCTTTCTAGGAAGATGATGTTTATCGTAATCTCGCTTTCAATGCTGATAGCGATAAAGTTATTTATGTATGATAGAGAGTCAATAAATGACTTTATCTACTCTCATGTCAATAAAGCCAGTGCACACTTTGGATTTCTTATTAATAACGTTAGTGTCGAATCTAGCAATGTATACTGCCCTGCTGTAAAAGCAGATATATTTGACTCCTATAAATCAGAATCTATTTTCCTGATACCGATAAGAAAAATACAGCAATATATTGAGTCCATAGATTGCATTGAAAGTGCAAGCATTTCACGTCAGCTTCCTTCTGAAATAAAAGTTAAAATCACAAACAAAGAACCTATTGCAATTTGGCAGTATAAAAAAAATTTCTTTTTTATAAACAAAGATAATAGCTTGATGAGAATACGCAACAGCAAAAACCTAATGGACTTTATTATCGTAACAGGAGAACAGGCATTTAAACATACCCAAAACCTAATACAGATCATATCTGTTGAGCAAGATATTTTTGGAAAGGTTGATGCTGCTATGAGAGTTGGCAATAGGCGTTGGGATATAAAGCTCATAAATGGGTTGATTGTGAAATTACCCGAAAATAACCCGGAGTTAGCTTGGGGGAAATTCTTAAAAATACAAAAGGATGAACAAATACAAAAAAATAAAAAAATAAAGGTTGTAGACCTGAGGATAAAAAACAAAATTTATATCAAATAACCGTAACCATTTTTCCATCTATTATTAATGAATTTGTATTTGTTTGCTCAAAATCTTCTGTACGCAAAAGAATCTTTCCTTTGATTCCAATAGCAGAGCAAAATATTCCAAGTTTAGCATCTCC
Organism: Rickettsiales bacterium; assembly: GCA_047404135.1. Taxonomy (GTDB): domain Bacteria; phylum Pseudomonadota; class Alphaproteobacteria; order Rickettsiales; family JABSSG01; genus JAHZKS01. The sequence continues at coordinate 20,774 of JBDOIT010000001.1, read as the reverse complement.
ATGCGATATCTCTGTGCCGAGCGCAATTGAACTAATATCTTCATCAGACAGACATCCAAACAGCTTCTTCCTAACTGTGCCACGATGCTTTGTGCGAGCAGTGTTTTCCTGCCCCATATAACACCCCTTCTCAAAAGAAATTGCATGGAGTTTATCCATTCCATATTCCAAAGGAAAAGACCTACCTTGTATCATATCTTTATGAGGCTCTGGAATTATCAAATCATATATTTTCTTATCATACGAATCACCTCCCTTCACTTCATGCTCAGTATATTTTCTATATCCCAATGCTGAATGACGTGGATCCTTATAAGCCCCACCCTGCTCTGCAGAATATTGCAAAACATTATATTTATCGGACAGATCTTCTATAACCACTTCAGATCTCAGCTTATATATATTGAACTTAGATTTTATCTCACTTGTGAATGACTCCTCGTGATCAACTAAAATAGAATCTCCATTTTTAGTTATAAAAAAATCATAATCGAATCTACCTTGAGGGGTTAACATCAAGGTATAGATAATATTATCTTCAGAAAGATTATTCATATCATTGGTGACAAGACCCTGCAAAAATGATAAGGCATCCTTACCCGAAACAGAGATTACTTTTCTATTAGCAAGATTCTGAACTTCCATGAGCTATACTACTCTTGCAAATACTTGTATTACGGGAACTTTCCTGATTTCTTTATTCACAATAGATTTGACCTTAGATTTTACAGATTTTTCTATTTCTTCTAGAATAATCTTTGGCTTTTTCTTGCTCGGACTCATCATATGAAGCAATGAAGCTATTTCACCCTTCAGATGAATAATTAAGTCTTTGTCCTCATCATTATCTAAATAACCAGGTGCAGATATCACAGGATCTGTATGTAAATTATATTTTTTAGATAAAATCAAAGTGATAAATAAAGCGCCATCATTCTGTAGGTATCTTCTAACTCTTAGTATCTTTGATTCTGGGTGCAACAAATAATTACCATAGACAGCCAATTCACCAGCTTGAACCTTACCTAGTTTACATGGTGAATCCTTTGATAGAGACACAACATCTCCATTCTCAACTTCAATTGCTGTCTTCACACCAACTTCACGGCCTAATTTTGCATGCTCACGCATATGCACATGCTCACCATGCACTGGTATTAATATATCTGGCCTTAGAAGTTCGTATAACCTCCTTAATTCTTTCTTTCCAGGATGACCAGAGACATGCACAAAATGATCTTTTTCTGTCATCACTTCAATCCCATTTCTAGCTAACTGATTAAAGATTTTAAAAATCTTTTTATCATTACCTGGAATAATTTTTGAAGAAAATATAACCGTATCTCCAGGAGCTATCTTTATTCTAGGATGCTGCCCGTTAGCCATCTTAGGCAAAGCTGCCATTGGCTCTCCCTGACAACCAGTAGCGATAACCATTATGCTGCCCCTATCATACGCATCTATATCTCGTTCATCTAATATCTTCGGTATATCTTTCAGATACCCACTGGCTTTTGCCGCAGCGTATATTCTATGTAAACTTCTACCAGCAAAGATCACTCTTCTACCTGATTGCTCCCCTATTTTGATTAAGGATTCTAGTCGCGCAAGATTTGATGCAAACGTTGTAACCACAACCATCTTCTTACAACTAGACACCAACTCAAGCAAAGAATCCTTTAACTTACTTTCTGAACCAGAATAATCTTCATTAAACACATTGGTTGAATCACCTATTACAGCAAGAACACCCTTATCACCATAAGAACGCAGGAGACCTTCGTCATTAGCCTCTCCAATCAAGGGATCTTCATCAAACTTCCAATCACCTGTATGAAATATATTCCCTTGCTCGGTCTTAAGTACCATAGCTTGCATCTCAGGAGCAGAATGGCATAGAGGAACAAACTCAATATCAAATGGATCTACAGAAAAGTCACCACCTTGTTTTATCTCTATTATTTCATTAGGCAATTTTTCAAATCTTTCTGAAAGCTTGGCTTTCAAAAAATTCGCTGTAAATGTAGTAGTATAGATTGGAGCATCCAGAGCCTCCCATAAATGCTGCACGGAGCCTAGATGGTCTTCATGGGCATGAGTGATTACAATACCAGCAATATCTTTTCTATGCTGCACTATGTAGGATATGTCTGGAATGATCAAATCAACTCCTGGCATCTGATCAGATGCAAACCCACTACCACAATCTACAACAAGCCACTTACCCTTGTAATAGTATAAGTTGAAATTCATTCCTATCTCTCCGGATCCACCAAGAGGCAAGAAAAGTAATTTATTTTTGTATTTATTCAAATCAAACATCGCTTCCTTTATTGTTAAATCTATATATCTCTAATAACCCAAATGTTGTGAGATCTGGCTCGTACACTTCTATTGAGTCCGTATATTTTGTAAAAAGCCCCCCTAACCCTCCAGTAGAAATCACTTTAAAATCACAACTAAGTTCTTTTTTTATACTTTCTAGCAAGAAATTAATCATTCCTAAGGATCCATAGAATATACCAGAATGCAGTGCATCTTCAAGGGTAGTTGCAATAACTTTTTCTGGGCGCTCTACATCATACATTGGAAGAAGCGCAGCTGATTCATGTAAAGACTTCACAGAGGTGGTAATACCGGGAGCAATAGCCCCCCCCAAATAATTTTTATCATCTCCTATAATTTCAAAAGTCGTAGCAGTTCCAAAATCAGCAATAATAATATTTTTTTGATATTTCTTTATTGCACCAATTGCATTTGCAATTCTATCTGCACCTAATGTCTCAGGCTTTTCAATTTGCGCTTTTAGGTCAATTTTTATATCTTGATCTTTTACAAAAGACACATCGGCAGAGAATATCTCTTCACAAGATTTCTTTAAGTCTTCTCTTATATCAGGAACAACATTTGCTATAATCACGCCTTCTATGTCACCAGATACATCCCTTTTAAACCTCTCTAACAAAAGGTTGTATTCTTGAAATCCTCTATATGGCTTAGTGGGTACACGAAAATTATGCAACAATTGATCGTTGCTATAAAATGCCAATACTGTGTCGGTGTTACCAACATCTATTGTAAGTATCATATCATTACCCAGTTACCCTATTCGAATAAACTCGTTATCGAAAGAGATACAAGTTTACTTAGGCTTGTAGGAAATAGTACCAGAATTATATTAAACGTGGTAGCAAATGAAGCAATTATTATGCTCCCCACAGAATATGTGTTTTGAACTAGACGTAATTCGCTCTCATCAAAATACATGTATTTGACAATTTTAAGGTAATAATATGAAGATATCACTGCAGATAGCATAGCAAAAATTGATATGAAATATAATTCCGCTCTCAATGCAGCAAAGACGATATAGAATTTAGCTAAGAACCCAGCCAAAGGTGGTATCCCAGCCATTGAGAATAGCAATATAGAGATGGATAAAGCCATTATTGGATTTGTTTTTGACAACCCTTTAAAGATAGAGAGATCAAAGTTTTCGCTTTCTCTACTTTGCAATATGGAAACAAAAGCAAACATCCCCAAATTCATAGTGATATATATGCATAAATATATCAAAACCGCCTCGGCACCAGCAAAGTTGAAAGATGTCAACCCAATCAACATAAATCCTATATGGCTTATAGAGCTATACGCCAACAGTCTTTTTATATTTTTCTGAATCAACGCACCCAATGCACCCACAATAAGAGAGAGGCAAGCAACTGACCCGATGACTTGTATCCACGCATAATGCAAGGGCTCAAAACTGGAGAGAAGTAATTTTACCAATAACAGCAAGGATGCCGCCTTGGGAGCAGTAGATAAAAATGCTGTAACAGGCAAAGGTGCACCTTGATACACATCGGGTGCCCACATATGGAAAGGTGCGGCAGCAACTTTAAAGCAGATACTAGAAACAATAAGCAAAAATCCAACAAGGACAGCGATTGGCATTTCAGCGCCTGCGGAGTATTTGTGATATAAAGTTCCTATTTCAGAGAAATTTGTAGTGCCAGTGAACCCATATATCAAAGAAGAACCGTAGATTAATATTCCTGAAGCAAGGGCCCCTAAGATAAAATATTTAAGCCCGGCTTCTGAAGATATAATGCTCTTTCTACTAAAACTCACCATTACATACAGAGATAAGCTCATTAATTCCAATCCAAGATACAATGTCATCAAATCATTACTAGATACCATGATCATCATCCCCAAGGTTGAGAGCAATATCATAATGTAATATTCATATTTATAAAAAATCTCATCTATAGGTCGATAAGCTTGAGCAAGCAAAGCAGATGCTGCAGATGCACATAGAATAACTATTTTTGCAAAAGAAGAGAATTTACTTGAAATAGAGAGGTTATAAAACAGAAAAACCTTATCAAAGTCCAGGTTATACGACAATCCATATACAGATAAAAGCAGTACAAATATTGCAAAAAGAGGATACACACCACTCTTAATGTATCTGCTGAAGCATGAACCAGATACAGTAATTAACAAAACAGAGGTAGCTATCACAATCTCAGCAAAACTATAATTAAAAAAAGCGCAAAAAGACATTATATCCTTTACCTATATAATTTAAAATTTTCTACAAATATCTTAGCAACAGGATCCACAATATTAGTCACTATTGAAGGATATATACCCAACATCAAAATCAATACCACAATAGACAACAGCATACAAAACTCGACTCTATTCAGATCATCTGCCCTTTTATCTGGATTTTTATTACCCAAAGCAACCATCTTATATAGCCTTAACATGTACACTGCACCAAACACCATTCCAGACGCTGCGATCAAGGCATAAAACACATTCACTCTATACACTGCAATTAAAGCTAAAAATTCTCCGACAAACCCACTGGTCCCGGGAAGGGCAATAGAGGCAAACACAAACACCGCTAGAATTATCGTAAATTTATGCATTGTTTTTGTCAGTCCGCCAAACTCCCCTATTTCTTTTGTGTGGAAACGATCAGAGAGCATTCCGACCATTAAGAATAGACCAGCAGATATCAAGCCATGACTAATCATTTGGAACATAGCACCATGTATTCCATATAAATTACCCGCAAATATAGCTATTGTCACATACCCCATATGAGCAACAGAAGAATACGCTATAAGCTTTTTAATATTTGTCTGCCTAAATGCCAGGAAAGAAGCATATATAATAGCTGCCATGCTTAATATTGCGACACAGTCAAAGAAGTAGTTGCTTGCCTCTGGAAGCATCAACAAAGAAAGCCTAATAAAGCCATATCCCCCCATCTTTAATAATATCCCAGCAAGCACAACAGAACCAGCTGTAGGAGCTTGCACGTGAGCATCCGGCAACCATGTATGGAAAGGCCACATAGGGGTTTTTATAGCAAATGACATAAAGAAACCCACCCATATCATCTGCTGAACAGATAAAGGGTATCTAGGTAATGCTTTAGTCATCTCTATCATACTAGAGCTACCCGATAACTGATATGCATGTATTATTGAAATCAGAAGAAAAATTGATCCAAATAACGTATATAGGAAAAATTTATATGCCGCATATACCCTTCTTTCCCCTCCCCATATTCCAATAATGAAAAACATAGGAATCAAAACAGCCTCAAAGAAAATATAAAAAAGTATTACATCTATAGAAACAAAAGCTCCGACAATCAGGGACTGCATTACCAGAAACGTAACCATATATTCTTTTACTCTATGCTTAATATTATCCAAGCTGCATAAAATTCCGATAAATATAAGGAAGTTAGTCAACATCAAAAATGGAAGAGATACTGAGTCTACACCTATATGAAAATATATATCGCTTCCCTTAAACCATGCAAATTTATCTTCAAATTGATAATGAGCAACTCCCTCTAGGAAATTGAAATACAAATACAAAGATAGCGCCACTCCTACGAAGCTCACAGCTAGGGCTGATGTCTTTATTATTCTCTCATCTCTTAGAAATAACAAAATAAATAAAGCGCCCAAAAGAGGTAAGAGTATATGTAGCGTTAACAAAGGTAAGGTCTCAATCATATCAAATAGTAAAACACCAAGTAATTATCAAAATAAATGCCATAAGCATTACGACAGCATAGTGGTATACAAGACCCGTATGACATCTTTTTATTTTTATTGAACATTTATTCATTAGCCTTGCAAGTCCGTTTGGACCATAATGGTCTATCCCCCTCTTCTCGTATCTATCTGCGAAGAACTCACAGCAGCTTTTAAACGGAATAATGAATATACTATGGAACATCTCATCACAGTAATATTTATGGGAAAGCACGACATAAATAAATTCAAACTTTTTGGACATATGTCGAATAAAATCTCTTCTGCGCAAATACGCATAGAACGTTGCCAAAATAACTGATACAGCAACAATCGTAGGAATAATCTTTATAGCCCAATTGAGATCGTGCACATCCGCTAGTACATGATTTTTCTGTAGAATAAAAAGAGATCCATTCCAGAATTCTAATGATTTACTCACTATACCAAATAAATATTCCCCAACCATACCAGAGAATATAGCACCAATCGATAATATCACGAGTGGAATCAACATCACCTTTGGTGACTCATGGGCAGACTTAACAAGTGATTTACTCTTTGCTGGAAGATAAAATGTGTATATCATTAATCTAAAAGAATAAAACGCTGTGAGCCCAACAGTTGCTAATCCAAATACATATCCAAAAGTCCCCATTATAGTTCCTTTCGCTATAGTAGATTCTAAAATTACATCTTTAGAAAAATAACCTGCTAATGGGAATATTCCACTTAAAGCCAAACTTCCTATCAACATTGCAGCATGAGTAAATGGTACTTTCTTGCGTAACCCTCCCATTTTCCTAATATCTTGTTCTCCGCCTACAGCATGTATTACACTACCAGCACCAAGGAATAATAATGCCTTGAAATACGCATGTGTAACCAGGTGAAAAATTGCAGCCGGGTAGGCGGATAATCCACATGCCAAGAACATATATCCAAGCTGGCTACATGTTGAATAGGCTACAACCTTTTTAATGTCATTTTGCACCAAAGCAATTGTGCCCGCGAAGAATGCAGTAGTACCGCCAATAAACACAATGAAGTCTAATATATCCGGTGCATATTCAAATAGTGGAGAGCATCTCACTACCAAAAACACACCAGCTGTCACCATTGTTGCAGCATGAATTAATGCAGATACAGGGGTAGGACCTTCCATCGCATCTGGCAGCCATACATGAAAACCAATCTGAGCAGATTTCCCCATACATCCGATAAATAGCATTAAGCAAATAAAGTCTAAGCTTCTAACTACATATCCTAAAATATTTACAGTAGTATGGTGGTAATTGGACACATCTGCGAATATGTCTTTAAACACAAGAGATCCAAATGTGTTATATATTGCAAATATCCCTATAGCAAAAAAGACATCAGCCACCCTATTAACAACGAATGCTTTCACAGCAGCATCACATGCGGATTCCTTTGTGTAATAATATCCAATGAGCAAGTATGAACATAGTCCCACTCCTTCCCATCCTAAAAATAATTGTATGAAATTATTTGATGTCACAAGCAGCAGCATAAAAAAGCTGAATAAAGACAGAAAGGACATGAATTTTGGCACATTCCTATCTGTATCCATATACCCTATTGAATATATATGGACTAATGCAGAAATTACATTTACAACAACCAGCATTACTGCAGTTAACGAGTCCACGCGGATAGCCCAATCAATAGATATAGATCCAACTGAAATCCACTTGAGCATGGAAACTTCAAAAACACTTCCATCAAACGCCACACTAAAGAATATATATACAGAAAACACACTAGCCAACACTGCAGCGCCTGAAGTTATAATTTGAGCAACTCGCTTAGGAATAACCTTATAAGCTCCTCCCACAGCTAGGAAGGCAAGTAAATGTAAAAACACAGCGCCAAAAACTATCATCCTTGCATCTCCCTCATTTCTTCAACTTTTATATTCCCTTTATTTCTGTAATAGGATACTAAAATTGCTAGACCAACCGCTGCCTCTGCAGCTGCTACCGTCAGAATAAATATAGTAAATACTTGACCAGATAAATCTTGTAGATACGCCGAGAATGCCACGAGATTTATATTCACAGAAAGCAATATAAGTTCAATAGACATCATAATAACTATAATGTTTTTGCGGTTTATAAAAATCCCACAAAGCCCCACAACAAGCATCAATGCGCTGAGTACCAGAAAATGAAATAATTCTATATCAACTCCTATTAACATCTATCCCCTCATTCAATTGTGGTTTTACCATTCTTATAGAAGAATCTCTATCCCGCGCTATCTGCTCTGATGGATTTTGTATCCTTTTTATTTTGTTTGATTTTCTATGGGTTAGTGCGATTGCTCCAATTATAGCAGTAAATAATATGAATCCGGATATTTGAAATAATAGAGCATAATTTGTGTATAAAACCATTCCCAATTGATGAGTGTTAGTAGTGGCCCCGTCAATATCCACAGGTATCTTAGCAGGAAGCATTTCTGGTACCACGGTAAGAGAATTATACATGACGTAAATTAATTCTACAGCAAACAAGGCAGACATTATAATTAGAAAATATCTATGCTTTGCTACATATTCTTTGATATTCATTAAACCAACATTAAGCATCATCACAACAAATAGGAATAACACTGCAACCGCTCCAACATATACGATCACCAAAGCCATCGCTAAAAATTCAGCGCCAAGCAGTATGAAGATCCCTGCAATGTTGAAGAATGTAAATATTAGAAAGAATACTGCATGCACAGAATTTCTAACAGATATCACGGCAACCGCTGATGATAAAGCCAATAATGCAAATACATAAAATAGTATGTTATATATAATCATCTATATTTCTCATTTAATTTTAGAGTATGCGCGAGTTCTTTTTCCCACTTCTCGCCATTCTCTAATAATTTCTCTTTCGTATAAATTAGCTCCTCATGAGTCTCCTTAGAAAACTCAAAATTTGGTCCCTCTACAATGGCATCCACAGGGCAAGAATCCTGGCACAATCCACAATAGATACATTTCACCATATCAATGTCATATTTGGTCGTACGCCTACTCCCATCCTTACGCTCCTCTGCCTCTATCGTAATTGCCTGCGCTGGGCATACAGCTTCGCATAATTTACACGCAATACATCTCTCTTCACCGTTAGGATATCTTCTCAACGCATGCTCTCCCTTAAATCTTGGACTGATTTTACCCTTTTCATACGGATAATTTATGGTCACCTTCTTCTTAAATAAGTATCTAAAGGTAAGCAGCATTCCGCATACTAACTCGTACATAATAAAGGATTTAATTTTATTCTTAATTTTTTTCATCCCTATCCCGGCAACTTATCAAAAAATAATAGCGCGGATGATGTCAAAACCACCCAGAATAATGTCAGAGGTAAAAATACCTTCCAACCAAGCCTCATTAACTGGTCGTATCTATACCGCGGGAAAGTTGCCCTCACCCACAAGAAACAGAACAATACAAAAGAGACTTTAATGGCAAACCATATGAATGGAGGAACAAACGTCAAACCAGGGATAAAAGGTAGCCAGCCACTCCAGAATAACAGCACAAGCATAGAACTTGTTAGTATCATATTCATATATTCTCCTAGGAAGAATAGTGCAAATGGCATAGAAGAATACTCCACATTATAACCCGCCACTAGCTCCGCTTCTGCTTCTGGCAAATCAAATGGTAGTCTATTTGTCTCCGCAAGGATTGTAATAAAAAATACTATCATCATAGGGAATAATAATATCTTTACCCAGATAGACATATCAGCCTGCGCCTTCACTATCTCAACCAAATTCAAACTTCCTGTCGCAAGCAATACGCAAACCAAAATCAGCCCTATTGAAATCTCATAGGAGATCATCTGCGCAGAAGATCTCACAGCCCCTAAAAATGCATATTTTGAATTACTTGCCCAACCAGCCATTATAATTCCGTATACATTCAAAGATGAGACAGCAAGCAAATACAGCACACCAACATTAATATTCGCAAGCGCGCCGGTCTCAGAAAATGGAATAACAGCCCACCCAATAAGGCTCAAAACAAACGTAACAACGGGAGCTAATAAGAATACAAACTTATCTGCCTTATTAGGTATAATGATCTCCTTAAACATTAACTTCACAGCATCCGCTATAGGCTGTAGCAAGCCCGCAGGACCAGTTACATTCGGCCCCTTACGAAGCTGCATCAAAGCGATAACGCGTCTTTCTGCATATGTAAGATACGCAACACACAGCAAAAGAGGGATAGTGATGCTCACTATACTCAAAATATTGCTAAATAAAATATAAGTATATTCCATCAATATATTCATGCGTCTACACCCTTATCTACTTTATCCGCACACGCAATCATTGTCTTTGATGCTCTGCAAATCACATTACTCATGTAGTAGTTAATCCCTATATCTGAAATCTTATTATCTGAAGATTTTTTCTTGTTACCAACCCCTTTCCACTCTGCTGGCACTACCTGATCTATATTCTTGAATGAATCAGCTTTTGATGCCATTACTCCTCTCAGTTCATTCAGGTTATTATATTTAAGCTCCACATTTAATTCGCTGGCTAGTTGCATCAATATCTTCCAATCCTCTTGAGCCTGTCCTGGAGGAGCAACAGACATATTAGTTCTTTGAGCCCTACCTTCAAGATTCACATATGTCGCACTCTTCTCTGTAAAGGCAGCACCAGGGAGCACAACATCTGCAATATTTGCGGCTCTATCCCCATGATGACCTTGATACACTATAAATGATTTAGCTTTCAAACCTTCCACATCCATATTATCCGCGCCAAGTAAATACAGGAATTTCATCTTTTTCTTGGTGGCTTTCTCTATAATCTCATCCGTATTAAGCCCATCTCTGCCCGGTACAAACCTTAAATCCAGCGCACCAACAGCAGAAGCGTTAGTATGCAAGATATTAAACCCATTCCACCTGCCGTCAACAAACCTATATTTCTCAATAACCTTATTACAAATACCCAGTACAGCATCTGAATCTCCTCTGGATAGCACGCCGTAACCAATAATCATCATAGGTTTCTTTGCTTTTGAGAGTATATCACTAAGCGGATGAGCACCAGATGCCAGATCTTTTAGAACAGAAATATCATCACCCAACCACTCTGATTTATAACTTAAATCTCTTTCTCCACCCACAGAGAATACCTTGTATCCCCCCTCATTAAACCTCTTGCGTATCCTGGCATTAACCATCGTAGCTTCATGTCTTGGATTAACTCCAACAAGCAGGCATAAGTCAGATTTTTCGATACCCTCAATGGTTGTATTGAATAGGTAAGATGATCTGTTGCTCACATCGAATTTTACCTTCCCTGGCATAGAGTCCATATTAGGAGAATCAAAATGATTCATAATGTCTTTCAGTACCATGATGGATTCAGAGTCTACCATATCACCGATGATTGCCCCCATATTCTCACCTTTCAGCCTTTTTGTCTTTCCCACTATGGTAGAAAATGCTTCTGCCCAAGTTGCAGGCTTCAATTTTGTTCCCTTCCTAATATAAGGTCTGTCAATACGCTGATATTTCAAGCCGTCATACATAAATCTTGTCTTATCAGAAATCCACTCCTCATTGATAGATTCGTTAAGGCGCGGAAGGATTCGCATAACTTCCATCCCCCTACTATCTACTCTAATATTACTCCCAACCGCATCAGACACATCTATTGTCTCTGTTTTATTAAGTTCCCAATTCCTTGCTTTAAATGCATAAGGCTTAGATGTTAGTGCACCAACTGGGCATATATCGATCATATTACCAGATAATTCTGAAGCCACCGCATTACCAACATATGTAGCAACTTCCATATCCTCGCCTCGCCCGAATGCACCTAACTCCTCTACGCCCGCAACATCCGTTGAAAATCTTATACAACGAGTGCAATGTATGCATCTAGTCATATGAGTCTTTATAAGAGGTCCCATGTTTTTCTCTTGCACAGCTCTCTTATCCTCATCGAATCTACTAGATCCACGCCCATATTTCATAGCTTGGTCTTGTAAATCACACTCTCCAGCTTGATCGCATACAGGGCAATCCAGCGGATGGTTCATTAACAAAAACTCCATCACACCTTCACGAGATTTTTTAATCTCCTTAGTGTCAGTCTTAACAACCATTCCTTCCGCGACAGGAGTAGCGCATGATGCTATAGGCTTCCTACTCCCCTCCACCTCAACAAGGCACATTCTGCAGTTACCTGCAACTTTCAATTTATCATGATAACAAAAACGTGGCACCTCCACGCCTGCCTTCTCGCAAGCCTGTATAACAGAACTCCCTTGCTTCACTTTTACTTTTTTGCCATCTACAATTATATCAACCAAGAACCTTTATCCTCTTTTCCATATCTGATTTAAAATGCTTAATTAAGCCTTGCACAGGCCAAGCAGCGGCATCTCCAAGTGCGCATATAGTATGTTTCTCAATCTGAGTTGAAATATTATATAGTTTATCAACATCACCTTCTTTTGCTTCCCCTGTTCTTATTTTTTTCATTAAGCGATACATCCATCCAGTCCCCTCACGGCAAGGAGTGCACTGCCCACAAGATTCATGCATAAAGAATTTGCTGATACGCTCGATCGCATGAACTATATCTGTTGACTTATCCATTACAATAATACTTCCTGTGCCAAGTCCGGAACCTAGCTCGCTCAGACTATCAAAATCCATTGTAGCGTTTTCACATAATTCTTTTGGAAGAAGCTGGACAGAAGCGCCTCCAGGAATAACCGCTAGCAAATTATCCCATCCACCAATAACACCACCTGCGTGTTTCTCTATGAGGTATTTGAGTGGAACGCCCATCTCTTCTTCTACATTACAAGGGTTTCCTACATGCCCGCAAATACTAAAGATCTTCGTACCTGTATTATTTTTCTTACCCAAGGATGAAAACCATTCGTGTCCCCTTTTTAATATTGTGGGGATAACCGCAATGGTCTCAACATTATTCACTGTTGTAGGGCAAGAATATAAACCTGCCGCCGCAGGAAAAGGAGGCTTCAGTCTTGGCATCCCCTTGTTGCCTTCCAAACTCTCTAACAGAGCCGTCTCTTCACCGCAAATATATGCCCCAGCTCCACGGTGAACATGAACATCGCACCTAAAATCTTTTCCTGCTACATTTTTACCTAAAAGCCCTGCCTCGTATGCCTCATCAATAGCATTTTGCAGAATTTGAGCCTCTTTATAAAACTCACCCCTGATATAAATATAGCAAGTATTCGCACCTATCGCATAGCATGCATAAAAAATCCCTTCTAAAAGCTTGTGTGGCTCATATCGCAGTATGTCTCGATCCTTACAGGCACCAGGTTCACTTTCATCAGCGTTCACTACTAAATATTTAGGCAAATCTGTATACTTTGGCATAAAGGCCCATTTTGCGCCAGTAGAGAAACCAGCTCCTCCTCTGCCTCGAAGCCCAGATTTCTTTACTTCAGAAATAATCTTAAGCGGAGTGATAGACAAGAGCTTCTCATAACCCTCCCAGTCCCCTCTCTTTTTCGCAGCAACAAGCCCAGGCGATTGAGAGCCATCTAAATTTTGAAAAATTTTATTCTTCTTTCTAAGCATCTATTCTTTTGCTAACTTCTTTAATAAACTCTCAAATTTATTTGGAGTCAAATCATCGTAATAATCATCGTTAATCTGCACTACAGGAGCATTCCGACACGCCCCCAAACACTCTACCTCAGAAAAAGTGAACTGATTGCCTGCACTGGTTTTGCCCTTTTTAATATTCAATACCTTTTTACATCTCTCAGAAAGCTTATCAGACCCACGCAACCAACAAGGAGTAGTACGACAAATCTGCACATGGTGCTTTCCTAGAGGTTTAGTATTAAACATCGTATAAAACGAAACCACTTCAAATATTCTAATCGCAGGCATACCCAAAAAGTTTGACATATATTCTACAACTTCCCCAGAAATCCACCCACCATTTTGTCTTTGCGCAAGATCTAGTAGAGGCAAAATAGCGCTCTTCTGCTTACCTGCGGGGTATTTCGCAATAACCTTCTCTGAGAAAATTAGATTCTCCTCATTAAATACAAATTCTTTAGACTTCACATTACTCATCTATCAATCTCCCCGAATACAATATCTAAATTACCCATGATCGCGACAACATCTGCTAGCATATGACCTCTTGACATGAAGTCTAACGCCTGCAAATGCGCAAAGCTTGGAGCCCTCAGGCGGCAACGATAAGGTTTATTAGCGCCATTAGAAACCAAATGCACACCAAACTCACCTTTTGGTGCTTCTACTGATGCATATATTTCACCTTTAGGCACATCGTATCCTTCTGTATATAACTTAAAATGATGTATCATCTCTTCCATAGAGGTTTGCATCCCATGCCTTGGAGGAGGAGAGATTTTTCTATCCGTAGTCTTGACTGCACCCTCAGGAATCTTATCTATACACTGCCTGATAATATTTATTGATTGGTACATCTCCTCTACACGAATTAGGTATCTATCATAGCAGTCACCATTCTTACCGACAGGAATCTCAAAATCCATATCCGAATATACATCATAAGGATTAGACTTACGTAAATCCCATTCTAAACCAGAGCCTCGTAGCATTGTCCCTGAAAATCCTAAATCCATTGCCTCTTTAGCGGTGACCACACCAATATCCACCATTCTGTTCTTCCAGATACGGTTATTTGTTAGAAGCTTCTCTACATCCTTTAATACAAGAAGAAACTCATCTGCAAACTTAGCTATCTCTACTAACATCCCATCAGGCAGATCTTGAGCCACGCCACCAGGCTTAAAATAGTTGGAATGCATTCTAGAGCCAGATACCGCCTCATAGAACCCCATTATTTTCTCTCTTTCCTCAAACAGCCATAGCAAAGGCGTAGTTGCACCTACATCTATCGCATTTGTAGCTATGTTCAGACAGTGGTTTAGTATCCTTGTTAGCTCAGAGAATAAAACACGAATAAACTGCGCTCTGACAGGCACCTCACATTCTATTAATCCTTCCACTGCCAATGCAAATGCATGCTCCTGGCACATTGGCGAAACATAGTCCAGGCGATCAAAGTATGGAACGGCCTGAAGATATGTTTTATGCTCAATCAGCTTCTCTGTACCTCTATGTAATAGACCTATATGCGGATCCGCTCTTTTAACCACCTCTCCGTCCATCTCCAAGATTAAACGCAACACACCATGAGCCGCAGGATGCTGAGGCCCTAGATTCAACGTCACGGTCTTTTTTTTCTCTCTTTTATCTTCTTCTATTTCAATCATTATCTTTTAATTCATCATACCCTTCCCAAGGGCTAGTAAAATCAAAATCTCTATATGCCTGATTTAACTCCACAGGCTTATACACCACCTTTCTATTTTCCACATCATAACCAACCTCCTTATACCCGCTTAAAGGAAAGTCCTTACGCATAGGATGCCCCTCAAATCCATAATCAGAAAGCAATCTGCGCATATCCGGATGATCTTCAAAAACCACGCCATACATATCCCACGCTTCTCTTTCTAGCCAGTTAGCCGAACTAAAAAGATCCACAATAGAGGGTATAGAAACACTCTCCTCGATTTTTACCTTCACATTTATTCTAGCATTTTTTGAAAGACTTAGAAGATTATAGTTAACCTCAAACCGCTCATTCCTATCTAGATAATCTACCGCAAACAGGTCTACAAGAACTTGGTGCTCAAATTCATCACGAAGCATCTTTATTAGCTCTCGAAGATTCTTACGGTCAATATATATTGAATTCATTGCGTATGAAGATATAAAAGATAAATCTTTGCCAAAATACTTCTTGAGGTTGCTTTTGAGGTTTTCATAGTAATCTTTAGACATATTATCTTCTAATCACCCCTGTTCTTCTGATTTTTCTTTGTAGAACCATTACGCCGTATAGAAGCGCCTCAGCGCTTGGTGGGCATCCAGGTACATATACGTCCACAGGAACAATTCTATCACATCCCCTCACAACCGAATAAGAATAATGGTAATAGCCCCCCCCATTCGCACAGCTTCCCATAGATATAACATATCTTGGCTCTGCCATTTGATCGTAAACCCTTCTAAGAGCTGGAGCCATTTTATTGCACAAAGTCCCAGCAACAATCATCACATCTGATTGTCTAGGGCTAGGCCTGAATAGCATTCCGAATCTGTCCATGTCATATCTACTCGCAGCACATTGCATCATCTCCACAGCACAGCAAGCAAGCCCAAATGTCATAGGCCACAAGGATCCTGATCTAGCCCAATTAGCTAAGTCATCTAATTTTGCGGTTACATATCCTTTGTTTTTAAGATCCTGATTAAGACCTTTTAAAGCATCATCAAAACTAGTTTCTACTCCCATTCTAATGCACCCTTCTTCCATTCATAGATAAATGCTACAGTTAACACCGCAAGGAAAATCATCATAGATGCAAAACCAAAGATTCCAATACTCTTCAATACTATAGCCCAAGGAAAAAGGAAAATCACCTCTATATCGAATATAATGAATAATATGGCAACAAGATAAAAACGAACGTCGAATTTGGCTCTAGCATCCCCAAATTCTTCAAACCCACATTCATATGGAGCAAGCTTATCTCTGTCTGGTTTTGATTCAGCGAAAATAAATGGAATACCTAGAGCAACAATAGACACTACAAGAGCTACACCAAAAAATATTACTATTGGCAAATACTCCTGTATGTAAGAAGGCAGAATATTAAACATATCTCTAAAAAGTGGCATGCCCGACAGGATTTGAACCTGTGACCCTCTGATTAAAAGTCAGATGCTCTACCAACTGAGCTACGGGCACTTAAACTCATATTTGCTAACACTTGTATGATTAATATTACAGTTAAAGTCAAGAATAAAAAAGAGAAACTTTAAATTTATTCATGTTTTGAGCATATTTTCACTCCGAAGAAAAATCAGAAGAGCTAAGAGTCTTGCCAAAATAGTTAGGGGTAGCCCTCATGATCCATGATTCTTATCATCACGTACACGCAGAAGTCGAACAATCTATTCATCCTGACGAACTATAGAGAAAAAGATAAAACTTGAATTTTTGCCAATTTTTACTGTATATTGTACTCTGTTGTTAATTAACGGTACTTTTGTATGTCTGTAGCAATTTTTATTCCTGCACGTTTAGAATCAAAAAGACTGCCAAAAAAGCTTATTCAGCTTATAGGAAATAAGCCACTAATATCTCATGTTGTAGATAGAGCTTTGGAGACCGGCGTAGAAACAATAGTTGTTGCGACTGACTCAGTAGATATAATGAATATATTCTCAAATAACGATAAAGTTAAATGCATGATGACTTCTAAAGAGCACCCTACAGGTAGCGATAGGATATATGAAGCACTCAACAAAATAGACCCAGAAAAAAGCATAAAAACAATAGTAAATCTTCAAGGAGATTTACCACTGATTAAACCAAAATTAATATCTGACCTTATTAAAGCTTCAGAAAATTCTGAAGCAGATGTGGTAACACTATCGTGCCCTATAGACCAACACCATATAGGCAAGGCTGGAAACGAGAACGTAACAAAGGTGGCTACTTCTTTTTACGATGAGGATGATCGCTTCGGTAAGGCTTTATATTTCTCAAGACAAGCTATACCGCATAATGCTTCAACATATTACGAACATATAGGAATATACTGTTATACGAGGGAAGCATTGGAGAAATTTGTTAACCTAGAGAGCTCTCACTTGGAAAAGCTAGAAAAACTAGAGCAATTAAGGATTTTAGAAAATAATATGAAAATAGATGTTTTAATTTCTGATATATCAACAATAAATGTAGATACCGAAGAAGGGCTTGAGCTGGCAAGAAAAGAATATGAAGAAAACCACTCCACAAAAGAGATGGTATAATATGTTTATACAAACAGAAGACACACCAAACCCAAATTCAATAAAATTTCTTCCTGGTAAAGATGTCTGCCCAGAACGACCAATGAATTTTAAATCTAAAGATGGTTGCGCCGAGTCACCGCTTGCGCAAGAATTATTTAAAATACAACATATAGATGCAGTATTCTTTGGAAAAGATTTTGTAACTATCACAAAAGAAGAATCAGCAGAATGGGGTAAAATAAAATCAGAGATACTGCTATCCCTTATGGATTTCTTCTCCGCAGGAAATGACATAATACTAAAGAAAAAACAAGGCTCCAAAGCCAGTGATACAGAGGATAACAAGGTCATTTCAGAGATCAAAGAAATTATAGAACAAAAAGTAAGACCTGCCGTTGCTCAAGATGGCGGTGACATTATATTTCATAGCTTTCAAAATGGCATTGTAAGACTAGAGTTGCACGGCGCATGTTCAGGCTGCCCTAGCTCCACTATAACATTGAAAAGTGGAATCGAGAATATGCTCAAGCATTATGTTCCAGAAGTAGATTCTGTTGAGGCAGTAGAAGGGGATGTCACTTAATCTTATACAAACACCCATGAAAAAAGTGCCCTACTAACTCACAGAGGCCTCTTAGAAAGATAAATTATAACCTATACATCAGGGCCCAAAGAACTCACCTTGGAAGAATTCACATTGACCACTAATATTCTGACCGAAAGATGCATTATAGAATTGACCACATTGAATAGTACCATTATAGCCAAAAGACACATCATAGGATTGATCGCACTGACTACCAAGAGCAACTTCCGGTTCTTGCGGCGTATTACTTGCAGAGCCTGATGTGTCTTGTGCATCACCTGAAGTCCAGTCCTCTGTTAAATCAGAAATTCGATGACAAATTTTTGCAGCCATAGATAATATTTGAGTAGATTTCATATATAAAGGCGCATCTGACCCGACAACGCCAAACCCCATCATCAAACCAGTTGAAACTAAAGAGTAAGCATCGCTAACAGATTTTGACAAACTACTAGCCACCTGAAGAGATACAACTCCTGCAACACAAGCGGCCTTATTCACATCCTTCAGTGGGCCACAAAATGCCATCCCAGTAATGGCAGAACTCAACATTATATTCGATGCGACATAAGCTCCAACATTCTCATCCACATGGTCCTCGCCCATGATTATTTCTGCTGCACCACTTACTCCTCCTGCAGAATATAGCGCAGAAGAGGCAAGGGGAATAGGAGAAGCGGAAATAAAAGACATCACAGCTCCAGCTCCAAGATTAGCCATAGCAATCCCTATATTTTGCTCGTAAGAAGGAGATATATCGTATCCTAGTGTCTTATTAACCGACCAAACGATATGCTCTTTGTTATAAGCAAGTGTATTAACAGATTCAGCCACGTTATATAATCCTGATAAATCTAGAGTCTCATCCGAGACTATTGCCTCCTCAGGTCCTTGATTTAAATCACTAGGTTTGCATGTCTTATATTCTGCATATTCTGCAGCGAATCCTACAATACGATCTCTAGCTTCGCCTTTCATAGAAAACTCTTCTAATGCCTTAGCGTCTACCTCTTCTTTAGCAAAAACCTGGTCAACAATTTTATCAATGCTCTTTACTAAAGTTTTCGTAATTCTTCTGTCAGAAAAATACTTCATGTAAGCCTTCAAACTTTCTGGCGTATCAATAGGTTTTAATAGTAATTTCTTATCTTCTTGTAGCTGACCAATCCTTTTAAAATAGGCGTCAAGACCGCTTTGGTATAATTTTGTACGATGCTTTTCTTTGAATGTCTTAGCTGCAATTTTTCCATCACAAAATTCCTTATATTCTTTATCTATATCTTTCCTCATTATATTTTGAGGATCTTGAAGATCTTTCTTGAAAAATCTATTAATCTTACTTGCTTCTTCTTTCATTCTTTCATCCACCGTGTCTTTTGAAATCTTTAAAACAGGTGGTGTGTTTGCAGGAGGTTGGCTAATCATCGGACCCCCCGCTACTTTAGGAGCGTTACTATGGGCATTAACAGATGAGCTAGCATAAATAGTAGCTATCGCAATAGCTGCGCTATCGCTCAATGCTTTTTGAGATTGCTCTATTGAAGCCTCTAACGCGTTTTCTTTAGATTGAGCAACCAGGGCATTTTTCATAAAATGCTTTCTAAATATATCTTGCCTAATTGACAAATCTTTAGTTTTAACTCTAATGGTTGGCAGAAAACTAGAGATTGAAATTTTACCACCTTCATGATTAATAGAATTTTGAACCTTCTGAAGCATCCCTTCTGTGTCTAAATCTGAAATATCCTCATCAGAGTCCAAAGCATCATAAACGCTACCTTCTTCACCTTTCACAGAAAGGAAAATATCTAACATTTCTGCGTTATCCTTAATGGAATCTAGAAGCATACTGAAGCGGTTTATTGTAATGTTGATATCTTCTTCAATTTGCAAAAGCTTATCTATAACGTTATAACCACCTTTATTTTGACTTTCCAAAATCTTGATTGTCTCTTCTTTAGAAAAACCAATATCCTTCATTCTACCAAGGAACATAGAAATAATGTCTTGGTCCGAAGAAGAAAACACAAGGTGCAAAACAGTATTCTTAGCTCTAAGATCCCGCTCATAAAAATCAGCTTTCTCTAATCCTTGAGCAAAATTCTCAATAGACTCAATATTTTTATTTCTTATATCAGAAGTAAGTTTCTTAAAATTAACCAGATTTATTACCATTAATAAAAT